>CBFGPE010000073.1:0-34354 GCA_965650625.1 uncultured Azospirillum sp.
CCGGACAGGATCGCCACCGGATTGCCGGCCGGCAGCGCGGCACCGACCGCCTCGCTCATCAGCGCGTGGCTGTCCAGTTCGATCCCCTTGGCGCAGACGACGACCGGCGCCCCCGGCTTCAGCAGCGGCGCCATCCCTGCGGTGACGTTGCGCGCATGCTGGGCCGGCGACACCAGCAGCACCGCGTCGCACTCGCCGAGGTCGGCCAGATCGCCGGTGATCCGCAGCGCGTCGGGCAGCGGCACGCCGGGCAGGTAATCGCGGTTCTCGCGGCGGATGCTCATCGCCTCCACCACCGCCGGCTCACGCGCCCACAGCAGCGTCTCGCGCCCGGCCCGCAGCGCCGCCAGCGCCAGCGCCGTCCCCCAGGCGCCGCCGCCGACGACGCCGATGCGGTTGAGGGAGGAGGGGAGCATCGTCTTCATTTCACCACGTATCCATTCCGGTCAAAGCCCTCTCCCGTCCCGGGAGAGGGAGGGGACCCGCCGCGAAGCGGTGGGGAGGGTGAGGGGTGCGCCAAGAATCAAGAACCGCATGGCTCCTTGCACTACCCCTCACCCTTCCCGCTTCACGGGCCCCTTCCCTCTCCCGGGGCGGGAGAGGGAGTTATTCACGCCTTCACCCCCGCACCGACGCCTGCGCGCCCGATCACCGGCGCGGCGGCGGGGTCCAGCGGCCAGCGCGGACGGGGGGCGAAGTTCAGCGGGTCGCTCTCGCCCAGTCGAAAGCGCTCGATCCCGGCCCAGGCGATCATCGCCGCATTGTCGGTGCACAGGCGCAGCGGCGGCGCCACGAATTGCATACGCTGCTTCTCCGCCAGGGTAGCCAGCCGGCTGCGGATCGCCTTGTTGGCCGCCACGCCGCCGGCGACCACCAGGGCGGCGCCCTGCGGATGGTCCTCCTTGAAGCGGCGGATGGCGCGGGCGCAGCGGTCGGCCAGCACCTCCGCCACCGTCGCCTGGAAGGCGGCGGCGAGGTCGTCGCGGTCGGCGTCCGACAGGAAACCGCCCAACTCCTCGACATGCCGCCGCACCGCGGTCTTCAGCCCGGAGAAGGAGAAATCGCAGCCCGGGCGCCCCAGCATCGGCCGGGGCAGCTCGAACCGCGCCGGGTTGGTGGCGCGGGCCGCCGCCTTCTCCACCAGCGGACCGCCGGGATAGCCCAGCCCCAGCAGCTTGGCGGTCTTGTCGAACGCCTCGCCCACCGCGTCGTCGATGGTGGTGCCGAGCCGGCGATACCGCCCGACTCCCTCCACCGCCAGAAGCTGGCAATGGCCGCCCGACACCAGCAGCAGCAGATAGGGAAAAGCGACGTCGTCGGTCAGCCGCGCGGTCAGCGCGTGGCCTTCCAGATGGTTGACGGCGACGAAGGGCAGCCCGCGCGCCGCGGCGATGGCCTTGGCGGTCATCACGCCGACGATGACGCCGCCGATCAGCCCCGGCCCACCGGTGGCCGCCACCGCGTCGAGGTCGCCGAAGCCGATCCCGGCCTCCGCCATGGCGCGGCGGATCAGCCCGTCGAGATGTTCCAGATGGGCGCGGGCGGCGATTTCCGGGACGACGCCGCCATAGGGCGTGTGGTCGTCCAGCTGCGACAGCACGACGTCGGCGCGGATTTCGCGCGCGTCGGTGACGACGGCGGCGGCCGTCTCGTCGCAACTCGTTTCGATTCCAAGAACGATCATGGCGCCAAATTAGCCGCCTTGCCCGTCCGGGTACAGGATGGAGTTGGGGACCGGCGCGGGCATGAAATTTGATCCGCCTCAATCTTATGTATGAACAGCCGACGAATCCTTGCAAAGCTGCGCGGATCCCCTAGAACTCGCCCTATGACGACCCACCCGCTCCGTATCGGGACGCGCGGCAGCCCGCTGGCGCTGGCGCAGGCCCATGAAACCCGCGACCGCCTGATCGCCGCCCATCCGCATCTCGCCGCCCCCGGCGCCATCGAGATCGTCGTCTTCAAGACCACCGGCGACCGCATTCTCGACCGCACCCTGGCGGAAGCTGGCGGCAAGGGCCTGTTCACCAAGGAGCTGGAGGAGGCGCTGTTCGACGGCCGCGCCGACCTTGCCGTCCATTCGATGAAGGACGTGCCGACCCAGCTTCCCGACGGGTTGGAGATCGCCACCCTGCTGCCGCGCGAGGATCCGCGCGACGCCTTCTTCGCCCGTTCCGGCGGCGGTCTGGCCGACCTGCCGGCCGGCGCCGTGGTCGGCACCGCCGGCCTGCGCCGTCAGGCCCAGGTCCTGGAACTGCGTCCCGACCTGAAGATCTTCCCCCTGCGCGGCAACGTGCAGACCCGACTGTCCAAGCTGGACGCGGGCGAGGTGGACGCCACCCTGCTCGCGCTGGCCGGCCTGCGCCGGCTCGGCCTGACCGACCGCATCACCGCGGTGCTGGAACCGGAAACCATGCTGCCGGCGGTGGCCCAGGGCGCCATCGGCATCGAGATCCGTAGCGCCGACGACGCCACCCGCGCCCTGCTGGCGCCGCTGAACTGCGCGGAGACCATGGTCCGCGTCACGGCGGAACGCGCGCTGCTCGCCGCGCTCGACGGCTCCTGCCGCACGCCCATCGCGGCGCTGGCGATGCTGGACGGCGACGACCTGCATCTGCGCGCCAAGGTGCTGTCGGTCGACGGGCGCATCATCTTCCGGGCGGAACGCCACGGCAAGGCGGCCGAGGCCGAGTCGCTGGGCGCCGACGCCGGGGCCGAGATCCGGGCGCAGCTTCCGCCCGATTTCTTCGCCGCGGCACCGCACTGACCGCCCATCCGTCCGGGTTTTCCGCATGACGGGAAAACAGCCTGAGACCTCTTCCGTCCTTCCCCGTACGCGTCTTCTGGTGACGCGTCCGGCGGAGGATGCCGAACCGCTGGTCCGCCGGCTGGAGGCGCTCGGCTTCGCCACCGCGGTGGAGCCGATGCTGACGATGGTCTGGCTCGACGAGCCGGAACCCGACCTCTCCGACGTACAAGCCCTGCTGTTCACCAGCGCAAACGGCGTACGCGCCTACGCCAAACGTACGAGCCGGCGCGACCGTCCGGTGCACGCCGTCGGCGACGCCACCGCGCGGGCGGCGCGGGCGGTCGGCTTCGCGGAGGTCGACAGCGCGTCGGGCGACGTGTACGCGCTGGCCGAGCATGTCCGCCGCTTGCGCGATCCGGCCGCCGGTACGCTCCTGCATGTGGCCGGCAGCAAGGTGGCGGGCGACCTTGCCGGCCTTCTGGGGGCGGCCGGCTTCACGCTGCGGCGCAGCGTGATGTACGATGCCGTACCCGCGCTAACCCTGTCGGACGATACCGCGACATTTTTGCGTACGTCGGCGCTCGACGGTGTGTTGTTTTTCTCTCCCCGTACCGCCGCATCCTTTGTTAGGCTGCTGGCCGAGGCGGGGCTGGTCGATTGTTGTCGTACGGTCGATGCGTTCTGCCTCAGCCCCGCGGTCGCGGAGGCTGCCCGTGCGTACGGCGACCAGGGAGTGACGCCGTGGCGAAGCGTACGGGTGGCGGCGCGGCCGGAGCAGGACGCCCTGCTCGATCTGTTGCCGGTCGCCGGTTAACCCCGGCGCGGTCCGGCCGTACGGCTTACACCCCCGGTGCTTCCGGATGGGTGCATCAGCCGTACGGGGGACGAGGGGGACCGGTCAGGGGGCTGTGACGTTAAAACGAACAACAGCGAACCGAAGGTACAGCCCATGACCTCTCGTCCAGGCCCCGAGCGCCCCGGCACCGACCGTGACGGCGACGGCGCCAGCACCGGCAATGCGGCGGTCGACCGCATCGTCGAACGTTTCGGCGGCATCCGCCCGATGGCCCACAAGCTGGATACTCCGGTGACGACGGTTCAGGGCTGGAAGAAGCGCGGCGCGATTCCGCTGGCCCGCCATGCCGACCTGCGAACCGCCGCCGCCAAGCACCGCATCAAGCTGGACGACGCCGACCTGGACGCGGCCACCCCCAGCGAGGACCGGCCGACCGACGCCTCCGCCGCGTCCGTCATCGCCCCGGCCGCCACGACCATCGATGCCGCTCCGGTGGTGGAGCCGGCGCCGACGGCTTCCCCGGCCGACACCATCCCCGGCGCCGATACCCCGGCGGCCGATACGCCCGCGACCGGTGCTGCGACTGAGCTGCAATCCTCCGACGCCCTGATCCCGCCGGCAACGCCGATCGGCGCGACCGACAGCCTCGCCGACACGCCGAAGGGCGACGCGGAGAAGGCCGAGGGGGCCAAGTCCGAAGGCGTCAAGACGGACGCCACCAAGGCCGGCGAGCCGAAGACCACCTCCTCCACCGGCAGCGCGGGCTACAGCCGCAGCGCCGATGCCGAGCCGGCGCGTCCGACCATCGCCCCGACCCCGTCCTACATCGACGAGCCGCGCTCCGGCGGCGGGTTCGCCACCGCCCTGTCGGTGGTCGCATTGCTGGTCGGCGCCGCCGCCCTGTCGGAGCCCTGGTGGGGTCCCGCCCTGCCCGGCTGGCCGACGCCGTCCGCCTCCACCTCCTCCAGCGCCTCCACTCCGGCCGATCCGGCGCTGAAGTCGCAGATCCAGCAGCTCGCCGACCGCGTCGGCAAGCTGGAGCAGCGTCCGGCCGCCACCGCAAGCAACGGGGGCGGCAACACCCCCGACCTCTCCGCGCTGACCCAGCGGATCGACGCGCTGGAGAAGCGCCCGGCCGCCAGCGCCGATGCGGGCGATGCCCGCAAGGAACTGGCCGACCGTATCGCCGCGCTGGAGCAGAAGGTCTCCGCCGTCTCCGGCAACTCCCAAGCGGCGCAGGAGCTGCGCAGCGAGGTCGACCAGCTGAAGCAGCAGGTCACCAGCGTCAACAAGGCCGTCAGCGAGCGCCAGGACGCCGCCACCACCGCGCAGGCGCTGGTGCTGGCCGCCGGACAACTGCGCGCCTCCCTGTCGGGCGGGCAGCCGTTCCAGCAGGACCTCCAGGCGGTCCGCGCCCTCAACATCTCCGACTCTGGCGTGACCCAGCCGCTGGATGCCGTGGCGCCCTATGCCGCCAAGGGCATCCCGACCCGCGCCCAGTTGACCGACCGCTTCCAGCCGCTGGCTGGCGAGATCGTCCGCGCCGACATCCGCGGCGAGGGCAACAGCTGGATCGACTCGGCGGTCGGCAAGCTGTCCACCCTGGTCACCGTGCGCCAGGAGGGCGGCGGCGTGGTCGGCACCACCGCCAACGCCATCATCGCCCGCGCCGAGGCCGCGCTGAACGAGGGCAACCTCACCAAGGCGGTTGAGGAGCTGTCGGCCCTGCAGGGTCCGGCCGCGCAGGCCGCCGCCCCGTGGCTGGCCGACGCCAAGGCGCGTCTGGCCGCCGATCAGGCCGCGCGCCAGCTGAACGACCGCGCCATCGCCCTGATGACCACCGCCGCCGGCGGGAAGGGGACGGCCCAATGATCCGCGCCCTCTGGTTCCTTCTGAAGGTCGCGGTGGTCATCGCCGCCGCGATCTGGCTCGCCGACCGTCCCGGCACCGTCAGCGTCCACTGGCTCGGCTACGCCGTCGAGGCGCCCTTCTGGGTTGCCCTGCTGGTCACGCTGGCGGCGCTGGGCATCGCGGCGCTGGGCTACCGCCTGATCCGCGCCCTGATCCGCACGCCGCACCGCATCCGCCGCCACAGCCGGGTCCGCCGCCGCGAGCGCGGCTATCGCGCCTTGACCCAGGGCATGGTCGCCATCGCCGCCGGCGACGCGCAGACCGCGCGCAAGATGGCGCGCAAGGCCGACGGGCTGCTGAACGAGCCGCCGCTGACCATGCTGCTGTCGGCCCAGGCCGCCCAGCTGCAGGGCGACGACCGCGCCGCCAGGGAGTATTTCACCGCCATGCTGGAGCGGCCGGAGACGGCCTTCCTCGGCATGCGCGGGCTGCTGACCCAGGCGATCAAGTCGGGCGACCGGGTGGAGGCGCTGACGCTGGCCCGCAAGGCGCGCGGGCTGCAGCCCAACACGCCCTGGCTGCTCGGCACGCTCTATGACCTGGAGGCGCAGGCTGGCGACTGGGCTGCCGCCGAGGGCACCTTGCAGCAGGCGATCCAGGCCGGGGCCATCCCGACCGAGGAAGGCCGCCGCCACCGCGCCGTCCTGCTGCTGGAGCGCAGCTTCGAGGCGGAGCGCCGCGGCCGTGCCGACGCCGCCCTGTCACACGCCCAGGCGGCGCACGACATGATGCCGGGCTTCGTCCCCGCCGCCGTCCGTCTGGCCCGTCTGCAGGTCGCCGCCGACCGGCTGAAGCCGGCCGCCAAGGTGGTGGAGCGGGCATGGCGCCACTCGCCGCATCCGGAACTGGCCGACATCTACCGGTCGATCGTCTCCAGCTATGATCCGCTGACCCGCGTCCGGCTGTTCCAGAAGCTGGTGCGGCAGGCCCCCGATTCGGCCGAATCGCACCTCGCCGTTGCCCGCGCCGCCATCGACGCCCAGCTGTGGGGCGAGGCTCGCCAGCACCTGAACCGCGCTATGGAGATCGGCCCGACCCGCCGCACCTATCGCCTGATGGCCGAGCTGGACCGCGGCGAGCGCCACGACGAGGACGCGGCGAAGGACTGGCTGGCCAAGGCCGCCAACGCGCCGGAGGATCCGGTGTGGACCTGCAACTCCTGCGGGGCGGTCAGCCACAGCTGGGGCGGCCTGTGCGGCCATTGCGGCACCTTCGACACGCTGACCTGGAAGGCCCCGACGGTCGCCGTCCCGGTGATGGAGCCGACCGACATCCCCCCGGCGCTGGCTCGTCCGGCCACCGCGTGAGGCCGGCCACCGCGTGAGGAATGAGCCGAGGCTCAAGAAAAAGCGCCCTTCCTTACCGGGAAGGGCGCTTTTTCTTTTCCCAACCTATTGTCCTTACCGCATCCCCTCCGGCCCGACGCGGTCCAGGGGCAGTTCCTTCATCGCCAGCAGCCGGTCCAGCAGACGCCCGCCAACCGGCGGAGCGGCCGCCCGGGCGGCTCCGGCGATGCTGGCCACACCCGCAACCGGCGCCGCGTTTTCCAGCTGCGTGCGTTCGATCCGGTACTCTCCGCCGGACAGGCTGTTGACGACCTGCTCCTTCGGCGACGGGCCGGCCACCACGTTGCCGTCGGCGACGTTGCCGCGCATCAGTCCGTTCTTGCCGGCGCTGGGCACCCATTCCAGCCGCAGGAAGCGGTCCTTGCCGTCGTTCATCACCGTGATGTTGTCGGCCACCCGGTTGTTGTCGCCGCCATGCAGGAAGATCGCCGCCATGCCGGTGTTCTCCAGCAGGTTGCCCTGCACCGTCACGCCGCTGGTCATGTCGTCCAGATAGATGCCGAAGCCCTTGTAGCGGACCAGCCAGCGCCCCTGCGCGTCGGTGGCGAGGCCACCGGTGTCGCGGATGTCGTTGAAGCGGATGATGCTGCGGGTGTCGTTGCCGCTGCGGCCCAGCATCTCGATGGCGCCGGCGTCGGCGGTCTGGCGGGCGGTGTCGCGGATGCGGTTGAACTCGATGGTGTTGTCGCTGTTCACCGTCTGCGGGTTCCAGTTCTTGATCGAGATGCCGTAGCGCGCCGCCCGGCGGATGTCGTTATGGGCGATCAGCGTGTTGCGGATGCCCGCCCCCATCACGCCGCCGCTGAAGAAACGCACCTCGCCGATGTCGCTGATGCGGTTGGCGAGGATGCGGTTGTCGCTGCTGCCCGGCGCCAGCATCACGCCGGAGCGGCCAAGATGCTCCATCCGGTTGCCCGACACCTCGCTGCGGCTGGCGCCGTCGAGCATCACCGCGGTACCGACCAGCAGGAAGCGGTTGTCGGCGATCCGCACGCCGCTGCCGCCCTTCACCAGCACCGCGTTGCCGTCCCACGGCACGTCGGTGAAGGTCAGCCCCTCCACCGTCACGTTGCGGGCATTGTCGAGCCGCAGCAGCACCGGCTGCCGCGCCACCACCAGTTCCGCCCCGGCGCCGTTCAGCCCGGTCGGCGGCTTGACCAGCAGGCGCTTTGCCTTGGCGTCCCAGGCGAATTCACCGGGTCGCGTCAGGAAGTCGGGATGGCCGAGCAGCCGTACGGTCGAGCCGTCGCGGTAAGGATACTGCCCGTCACCGCCAAGGGTCAGCATCCCGTTCGGATCGGCCGACGCCACGTCCAGCAGGTCGTCGGACAGGCGTTCGCGGTCCAGCGCCTGCGCCCGCACCCCCGGCCCGGCCCAGCCGGACTTCAGCACGCCGGCGGGGAGCCGCATCTGCCGCTTGCTCCCCGGATTTTTGGGATCGGACTGCACCGCCTTGGCCGGGAACCAGCCGCTGCGCGGGTCGCCGGGGTTGAAATCGCCGCTGCGCGCCGCATCCAGGCGCAACCTTTCACCGGGCCCTCCGATCGAGACGTCCAGCCCCGGGTCGCGCGCCAGCGGCGCCGACAGCAGGCCGTTCGCCGTCTGCGCCCCGCCCACCGCCTCGCCACCGGACAGCACCGGCTGCTCCCCCTCCACCGCAGTCAGCCGCAGGCCCGGCAGCGAGCCGTCCACCACCAGCGGCGCCGTCAGCCGATAGGTCCCGCCATGCAGCCGAACCGTGACCGGGCCGCTTCCCTTGGCGGCGGCCAGCGCACGGGCCGGGGTGGCGAAGGGACCGTCGCGCCCGTCCGCCGACGGCTGGGACAGGCGTCCCGACCAGCGGTCGTTGCCGGTCGGCGATACGTAGAAGGTCGCCTCGGTGGGTGTGGTCTGGGCTGCCACGGCCGGCCCCCATCCGGCAGCGGTCAGCAAAAACGCAGATGTCAGCAAAATCCGAGGCAGGATTTGGGCCGCTCCACTCCGACAACGAGGCTGGGAACGGAACATGGGAGAACCTCCTCCAAGACAGCGGCGAAGCCGCCGAAGGGGGGAGACTGACCCAACCCCACGGCAACCGGCAAAAGCGCGAAGGGGGTGTGCGGGTGCGAAGGGGCCACGCCCTCTGCACCCCTGCCGGACCGGGACGGGGCGTATAGGCTGGCTTTTCATCCTAGCCTGACCGGCCGGTCGTACCCGCTTGCCCGCGGGCCGCGCGCCCCGTTCAGGCGGAGCCTAATTACCGGGGACTGTTTGCCGATGATCGAAATGGCGCTGATCGCGCAGGTCCTGGTGCTGGTGCTGGTAACCGTGGTGTTCCTCAGCTCCGGCAGCGCATCGATGTTCCATCCGCTGACGCTGTACCTGATCTTCCACGCCCTGGTCTTCGTCATGCGGCCGATCCTGGTCCACACCCAGAATTTCGACGATGTCTGGCTGTTCATGGGCTTCTGGCCGAACGAGCAGCAGTTCGTCATGACCCTGGTGGTCAGTTCGGTGGGGCTGATCGCCTTCGCCGCCGCCTGCATGTGGGCCGGTCTGATTAAGCCCGACTGGACCCCGAACGGCGAGCCGGCGCCGGCCTTCTCCTTCGACCGCGTCGACATCGTCGCTTTCCTGACCACCGCGCTGCTACTGGGTCCGCTCGCCATCTATTCGGCGATCCAGCGCCAGGGCGGCGCCAGCTTCGACGGCACCGGCGACGTGCAGATGGAGCGCGACCCGCTGACCGGACAGCCGATCTACACCAACACCACCGGCTACATCGCCGAGGCCCATTCGATGGGCCTGCCGCTGACGCTGGGGCTGATCTGGGTCTGCCGCTTCCACCCGCTGTCCTTCATCCCCTTTGCCGGCTTCGTCGCCTACCGCGCCTATCTGGGCTGGGGACGCTGGGCGATCATCATGGGCATCCTGGGGCTGGTGCTGCTGATGCTGTACCGCACCCGCACCAAATGGTTCCGGCTGTGGCACGTGCTGGCGGCGATCCCGGTGATGGGCCTGTTCACCGTGCTGGGCAACAACCGCGACGCCTTCCGCGACGTGCTGGCCGGCGACGCCCCGGCTTCCGTCCTGCTGAAGTTCAACGGCGGCAGCGGCAGCGGCCGGGCGCTCGACGCGCTGGCCGGTCAGGATTTGGCCAACTTCGACTTCCTCGCCTACATCCTGTGGGTGGTGCCGAAACAGTCGGGCACCTACACCTGGTTCACCCAGTATCTGCAGCTGTTCACCGAGCCGATCCCGCGCCTGCTGTGGCCGGGCAAGCCGGTCGGCGCGCCGGTGAAGTGGGTGGACCTGAACGACTACGGCGTCTTCTACAACCTGACCACCTCGCTGCCCGGCGACGGCTGGATGAGCGCCGGCTGGATCGGCATGATCGTCACCATGGTGGTGGTCGGGCTGATCCTTGGCCGCATGCACCGCTGGTTCTGGACCAGCGGCTTCCGCAACCGCTACGCCGTGCTGTTCTATTGCGCCTTTCTGCCGCTGTGCCTGCAGTGGTTCCGCGACGGCAACATCACCATCGTGAAGTTCGGCTTCTTCTCGCTGCTGCCGATCCTGCTGTGGATCGGGCTGACCCGCGCGCTCCGCGCCTGGGGAATCCTGGACGACGACCCGCTGCGTCCGGTGGTGGCGCCGCCCAATTTCACGCGGCCCAATCTCGCCAGAAGGGAGCCGTCATGACGCTGACCGTCAGCGCCGTCATCGCCACCTACAACCGCGGGCCGGAGCTGCGCATCGCGCTGACCCGGCTGATGAACCAGACCACCCCGCCGATGGAGATCATCGTCATCGACGACGGCTCCAGCGACGGCACCGGCGCGATGATGCGGGCGGAGTTCCCGACCGTCCGCTACGTCCGCCAGCCGCACAATGGCGGGCTGATCCTGGCCCGCAATTTCGGTTTCGTGAACACCACCGGCGACTGCATCCTGTCGGTCGACGACGACAGCTGGTTCGAGGATCCCGACGGGCTGGCCCGCTGCGTCGCCTATCTGGAAGAGAACCCGGAGGTCGCCGCCGTCGCCTGCAACATCGAGACGCGCGACGGGCTGGTCTATTTCCCCAAGGGTGCCGCCCCCTTCGATGTGCCGTGGTATGTCGGCTGCGGTCATCTGCTGCGGCGCAGCGCCGTCGAGCAGGTCGGCCTCTACATGCCCGAGCTTTACCGCCAGGGAGAGGAGAAAGACCGCTGCCTGCGGATGGTCGGCGCCGGATACCGTGTCGTCGCCCTGCCCGATGTCATGGTCTACCACGACAAGAGCGAGAAGGGCCGCAAGCCGGGGATGGAGCGCTTCTACAACCACCGCAACGACCTGATCCGCGAGGTGGCGCGCTGCCCATCCTCGCTGATGGCGTGGCGGCTGGCGCGCGCCTGGGCCGGCAACAGCTGGAAGAACCTGCGCCACGGCCCGCGGATGACCGATCTGAAGGTGTTGCTGGCCCTGCCGCAGATCCTCCGCATCGGGCTGAAGCACCGGGCGCCGGTAAGCGCGGAGGCCTACCGCCGCTGGCTGCATCTGGCGAAGACGGCGGCCCCGGCCAGTGCACCTCCTGCGGAGAAGCCCGTCAGCCGGGCTGCATCCCGCCCAGTTGCAGCAGAACGGCCCAGCCCAGCACGATCAGATTGACGGTCAGCGTCATCGCCATGCCCGGCGCGCGGGCGAAGGGATGCACCAGATAGCCCGCCCAGAACAGCAGCCGCCCCAGCACGAACAGCGCGGTCGCCGCCACCGCCGCCCCCAGCGAGGGCTGCGGCAGGGTGGCGACCAGGGCGGCCAGCGCCGGGACGAAGATGGCGGTCTGCTCCACACTGTTGGCGAGCACCCGCTGGGCGACGCGCTGACCGCGCGATTCGGGGTCCTCGATGGGATTGAAGGCCTGGGTGCGGCCACGCATCGCCATGACACCAAAGACCATGCCGAACAGCAGCAGCGCCGGCCAGACCGCCAGCCGCGCCCACAGCGCCATCCGCGCGCCCGGCGCGTTGACGCCCATCGGCGGCGCCACCAGCGACAGCAGCAGGACGAACAGCAGCACCGTCACCACCATCGACGCGCCATTCAGCATCAGGGCGCCGCGGACCAGGGATTTGCGCCGGCGGGGGGCGCTTTGGCGAAGACTGGTATCGGACATCGGGGCGGGGCTCCGTCAAAGGCCGGGGATTCGACAAAGGCACGATCGCTTCCCATCTGGAAAGGACCGCACCCTGTTCCTTCGACCAATAACGGCCCGGTTCGTGATTTGGATCAAGGCCCGGGCGACGCGGAGGGTGTCCCATGATGCTATGTTCGGCGGCGTCTACTGGGGGCTGCCCCGATGGGAGAGATGTTGTCAGTCTCTCTTTTCGCTACCATGTTCTAACCAAGTGCTTCACCATGTGGGTGAACACGGGGATCTCGATGGTGGAGGGCCTATGATGGATCTCGTTCTGCTCGGTGGTGCGGTGGCGACGGCTGCGGCGTTGGCCGGTCTGATCGCCACGATGCCCACACCGAAACCAATCCCGATCCGCGTCCGCGACCGGCGCCGCCAGCGGCGCTGATCCACGTCCTGATCGACTGCACCTCATGACAGCGGCCGTCAGCCTATTGCGGCGGCATCGCTGACTCGAGGAAGCTGGAATCGAGAAAGCTGACGACAAGGTCCGACACCTGACGGTGAATGGCTTCCCGGGTACGGCCGCCATGATCGCGGCATATCACCCCGTCGCCGGGCCGTTCAGCCTCCAGCACCGGGATGGCGTCGGCCTTACAGACGCTCAAAAAGCTGAAATGTCCGGCATCGCCGATTTCGACATAGCGTGTCCTGCCGCTCGGCAGGCTGCCGGCCAGATGGCGTGATTCCAGTTCCACCGGCATTAGCGGATTGCCCGGAGCGGCACCGACAACCAGGAACGCAGCATTGCTCCTGGACAGGCTTTCCGGATCGAACCCCTGCGACAAGCCAAGATCGAGCGTAACGACAGCCTTGATCCGCTCGTCCGCCAGAGGCTGCGTTGCCCAGGCCTGCGACGACCGGCCATCACTGCCCAATCCACCGATTTCCGGTCCGCAAGCCGCCATCAGCGGATGGGCATCGCAGGCGGCCTTGAGACGCCATGGTTCGAAACGCCCACCCGCCAGGGCAACGGCCGTCCATCCACCAAGCGAATGACCGACCACTGCCGCATGTCCTGGGATGAGCAGTCCGGACCAACGGGGCTCGTCGTTCAGCCAGTCAATGACCCGGCTGACATCTCCGGGACGTTTCCACAGCATGGCGGCACCCGGCGGCGCCATGTCCCGGCTGGTCGAACCGGGATGGTTGGCGGCGGCGACGAGATAGCCGTGCGCCGCCAGATCGGCGGCCAGCCATTGCTGGTTGGTCCAGTTGCCGCCATAACCGTGCGAGAGCACCACCAGCCCGTGCCGGCCCGGCTGCGGCGGAGCGCCAACCCGCACCGCCGTTCCCACGAAGGCGGGATTGTCGCCGACCAGTGTACTGTCTCCGGCCGCCGCCGCCGGATACCAGAGCGCAACCTCGAGTGCGCGGTGCTTGTCCGTCGCGGGTAGCGACAGCTTTTGAAATCCGATGGACGGTTGCTCGGCATGGGCGGAAACCTGCCCCACCACCGGCGCAGCCAGCGCGAGGAGCATGGAAAGGTAGGAACGCTTCATCTCGATGCTCCGCGAGCCGGGACTCCCGGCTATCCGAAAAGATCAGCGATCCAGGTCGCGGATCGCGCGGTTCAGCTCGAATTCCTTCGAGGCGACGTAGGCCTCCATCCCGACGATCCGCTTTTCCATGTCGCGGAAGCGCTGGACCAGACCGACGATCGTCCGGTCTGGCTTGGTCGACACCGTCCGCCAGAAGGCCTCTTCCTCGGCATCGCGATAGACCTGCGCCGGGCGCACCGGCAGCACCATCAGCGCGATGACATAGGCGATCACCAGCGGCACCGAAAAGAAGAACAGGGCGAACAGCATCGCCAGCCGGACGATGGCCGGCTGCACGCCGAAGTAATCGGCGATGCCCGTGCACACCCCGCCCAGCACCCCGCGTTGCGGATCGCGATAGAGCCGGTGCGGATTCGGCGAGTCGTAGGGGGACGCGCGGTCCATGACTCCTCCCTGATATTGAATGACGTCCGTCACACCTTGTCGCGCCAGTTCGGCGCCTCGGTGTCGAGCACGCGCTCCAGCGAATGGACGCGCGCCTCCAGCCGGTTGGAGATCTCCCACAATTCGGCCAGAAGCCGTTCGTCCTGCGCGGTGAGCCCGCGCTGGGAGCGCCATTTGGTGATGTAGTGGAAGACGATCCAGACCGGCGCCACCACCACCATGAACAGCACCGCGAGGACGAAACCCAGGAACCCCATGGTCGTCGGGCCTTCTTATTGTCGTGAGAAGAGCGGGCGGGGCGTCACCGCCCCACCCCGGCACCGTGCCACGATCAGCCGTTGCGCCGCGCGGCGATGCGGGCCTTCAGCGCGGCCAGATCCTCCTCGACCTTGTGGGTCGCCTCAAGCTCGGCGATCTCCTCGGTCAGGCTCTTGGTGCGGCCGACGTCATAGGCCTCGACCCGGCCCTCCATCTCGTCCAGGTTGCGCTCGACCTGCTCGAAGCGCGACAGGGCGTCGTTGATGCGCTCGTCATGCAGGACGGTGCGGACCTTGACCCGGTTGCTGGCCGTCTGGGTGCGGGCGACCAGCGCCTTCTCGCGGGTCTTGGCGTCGGTCAGCTTGGCCTGCAGGCGGCCAATGTCCTCGTTGGCCTTGGACAGTGCGGCCTCGACCTGCACCAGCTGCTCGGCCAGCGCGTCGGCCTGCTCGGCGACCTTGGACTTCGCCATCAGCGCGCCCTTGGCCAGATCCTCGCGGTCGCGGGTCAGCGCCACCTCGGCCTTGCGGTCCCACTCGTCACGCTCGCGGTGGAGGTCGGCGACGCGGCGTTCGATCTCCTTCTTCTCCGCGATGATCTTGACGGTGGAGGAGCGCACCTCGACCAGCGTGTCTTCCATCTCCTGGATGATCAGGCGGATCAGCTTCTCCGGCTCCTCGGCGCGGTCGAGCAGGGAATTCAGGTTCGACTGCACGATGTCGGTCAGGCGCGAAAAGATGCTCATGATGGATGTCCCGTGTGTCAGCCGAGGATGGCGCCGGCGACGATGCCGGCGAAGAAGAACAGCCAGCTTTCCGCCGGCCGGGTGGCGAGATAGTTGCGCACGCGGCGCGCCAGCGGGCGGCCCTGCGCGGTGTTGAAGCGGTCACCGCCATAGCGGCGGCGGAAATCGCTGAAGTCGCTCATGGATGACCTCCTTGCCATGCCACCGGTATCGCAACCGCCGTGCCAACCCCGGCGGATCGGCGCCAAACCCTTGGAAAGCCTGGACTTGCCAAGCTTACGCCGGTGAACGCCTCCAGTTGCCGCTTCGCCGATATGGCGATACTATAGCGGTTTCCGCGAATTGATGACGAAACACGCGATGGTGGCTGCTCCCCCCTCCCTGCTCGGCGAATCGCCGGCCTTCCTGGCGGCTCTGGCGCATGTGTCGCGGGTGGCGCCGCTGGAGCGGCCAGTGCTGGTGATCGGCGAGCGCGGGACCGGCAAGGAGTTGATCGCCGCCCGCCTGCACTACCTGTCGCAGCGGTGGGACCGCCCCTTCGTCAAGGTGAACTGCGCGGCGCTGCCTGAGTCGCTGCTCGATTCGGAGCTGTTCGGGCATGAGGCCGGGGCCTTCACCGGCGCCACCCGCCGGCAGATCGGCCGGATCGAGCAGGCCGACGGCGGCACCCTGTTCCTGGACGAGATCGCCACCGCCTCCCCCGCCGTTCAGGAAAAGCTGTTGCGCGCCGTCGAGTATGGCGAGATCGAGCGGGTCGGCGGCCGCACCGCCACCGTCGATGTCCGGGTGGTCGGCGCCACCAACGCCGACCTGCCGGCCCTGGCCGCCGCCGGGCGGTTCCGCGCCGACCTGCTGGACCGGCTGGCCTTCGATGTGGTGACCCTGCCGCCGCTGCGCGCCCGCCCCGACGACATCCCGCCGCTGGCCGAGCATTTCGCGCTGGGCATGGTGCGCGAGCTGCAGCGCCCGCTGTTCCCCGGCTTTACCGCCGCCGCGCTCGACCGGCTGCGTGGCCATGGCTGGCCCGGCAATGTGCGCGAGCTGCGCAACGCGGTGGAGCGCTCCGTCGCCGCCGCCGATCCCGACGAGCCGCTGGACCACATCATCCTCGACCCCTTCGAGTCGCCCTGGCGACCTGCTGCCGCGCCGACCGCCCGCGTCGAGGCCGCCCCCGTCGCGGAGAAGGCCACAACCCCCGAGTTCGACGGCGGCATCCTCGATCAGGTCCGCGCCTTCGAGGCTGCCATGCTGCGCGAGGCGCTGGAGCGCAACCGCTTCAACCAGCGCCAGACCGCCGAGGCGCTGGGGCTGGGCTATCACCAGCTGCGCGGCATGCTGAAGAAGCACGGGCTGATCCCGCCCGCCCATCTGCGACCTTAGGCCGTCCCCGGATTGTGCGGTTAGCGTGCTATACCGGTTGCCCAACCGTCGAGAGAGCGGTTCGTCACGATATGGGATGGGGAGCAGCGCAATGGCCACCAGCATGTCCGGTCTTGAAATCCGTGGTCCGATCAAGCCCGGTTTCGAGGAGATCCTGACGCCGGAGGCGATGGCCTTCCTGGCGGAGCTGGAGGGGCGCTTCGGCGGCGAACGGCTGCGGCTGCTGGATGTGCGGACCAGGCGGCAGGCGCTGCTCGACCAGGGCCACAAGCCCGATTTCCTGCCGGAAACCCGCGCGATCCGCGAGGCCGACTGGACCATCAGCCCGCTGCCCGTCGACCTGCTCGACCGCCGGGTGGAGATCACCGGCCCGGTCGACCGCAAGATGGTCATCAACGCGCTGAACAGCGGCGCCAAAATCTTCATGGCCGATTACGAGGATGCGACCTGCCCGACCTGGACCAATCTGGTCGAGGGGCAGATCAACATCCGCGACGCCGTGCGCCGGACCATCTCGTATGAGGATCCCGCCAGCGGAAAGAAATACCGCCTCAGCGACAAGACCGCGGTGCTGAAGGTCCGGCCGCGCGGCTGGCATCTGGAGGAGCGCCATGTGCTGATGGACGGCGAGCCGATGTCCGGCGCGCTGTTCGACTTCGGCTTGCATGTCTTCCACAACGCCAAGGAGCTTCTGGCGCGCGGCAGCGGTCCGTATTTCTACCTGCCCAAGCTGGAAAGCCATTTCGAGGCGCGGCTGTGGCGCGAGGTCTTCCTGGTGGCGGAGGAGTATCTGCATCTGCCGCACGGCTCAATCAAGGCGACGGTGCTGATCGAGACAATCCTCGCCGCCTTCGAGATGGACGAGATCCTCTATGAGCTGCGCGAGCATTCCGCCGGCCTGAACTGCGGCCGCTGGGACTATATCTTCAGCTTCATCAAGAAGTTCCGGAAGGACCCCGCCGCCGTCATGCCCGACCGGGCGGAGGTGACGATGGCCACCCCCTTCCTGTCGGCCTACAGCCAGTTGGCGGTCAAGACCTGCCACCGCCGCGGCGCCCCGGCCATCGGTGGCATGGCCGCCTTCATCCCGGTCAAGGACAACCCGGAAGCCAACGAGGCCGCTTTCTCCCGCGTGCGCGCCGACAAGGAGCGCGAGGCGTCCAACGGCCATGACGGCACCTGGGTCGCCCATCCCGGACTGGTCCCGGTGGCGCGCGAGGTGTTCGACGCCTACATGCCGGCCCCCAACCAGATCGCCCGCAAGCGCGCCGACGTGATCGTCACCGCCGCCGACCTGCTGGCGGTGCCCGCCGGACCGAAGACGGAAGCGGGCCTGCGCAACAACGTGGCGGTCGGCATCGGCTATATCGAGGCGTGGCTGCGCGGCCAGGGCTGCGTCCCGCTGTTCAACCTGATGGAGGACGCCGCCACGGCGGAGATCAGCCGCACCCAGGTCTGGCAGTGGCTCCACACCGGCACGGCGCTGGACGACGGGCGGGTTGTCACGCTCGACCTCGTCGACCGCGTGATCGCCGAAGAGCTGTCGGCCTGGGGGACCCGCGTCGGCGCCGACGCCTATGCGAAGGGCCGCTACGCCGACGCCGCGTCGCTGTTCCGCGATCTGGTCGCGCGCGAGGACTTCACCGACTTCCTGACCCTGCCGGCCTACGAGCGCGTGGTGGCGGAGGGGGCTTAACTTCTGGACGTAACCAAGGGGGCGTAACGCCCCCTAATCCACCCGCCCCAACCGAACCGTCAGCGGCCAGCGAATCCGCCGCTCCGTCTCCGCATCGCCCCACAGCGGCGCGATCTCCTCGGCGAAGTCCTCCAGCGGGTTGCGCCCCAGCGTCTTGGTCGCCGCCTTCACCCCCGACCAGGTGTTCATGTAGCCGAGCAGCCGCGGCAGCGTCCAATCCGCCTCCATCGCCAGCGGCGGCACCGGCAGCTCGGGAAACGGGAAGTCCATGCCGCGATAGCCCTCGATCACCTTCCAGCGGTCGGCCGGCCAATAGGGTCCCAGCGTGCCGTTGTGGAACCGCTCCACCACCGGATCAAGCACGGGATCGTCGAGCCATTGCCGGCCGTAGCAGACCAGCGCCACCGCCGCCCCCGGCTTCACCACCCGCCGCACCTCGGCATAGAAGCGCCCCAGGTCGAACCAGTGCGCCGCCTGCGCCGCGACGATCAGGTCGCAGCAGCCGTCGGGCAACCCGCTCTCCTCCGCCGGGGCAACGGCATAGCGAACCCGCGGATGCGCGTCCGCCTGGGCGATCTGCTCCGCGCTGGCGTCGGTGGCGTGGACCGCCGCGAAGTGGTCGGCCAGCGAAACGGAGAACTGCCCGTTGCCGCAACCGACGTCCCAGGCCAGTTCGCGGGCCGGCGCCGCATCGGCCAGGGCGGCGGCCAGACCGGGCGGATAAGTGGGACGAAAGGCGCGGTAATCGCCGGCATGGCCGGAAAAATGGTCCTTGAAGAAGGTGGGGAAGGAGGGCATGCAGCGATCCGCCTCGCTCGGTCAGGGCAACGATTAGGCTTGGAATTTCCCGGCGGTTAAGGATAAACCCTGTGGGTTCGTCGCGGAACCCTTCCCAGGCTGTCCCGCATCTTTCCGCTGTGGCGCAGGCGCGCCGGGCGTGCTACCAAGCGCGCGCTTTTTTGTGCGCCTCGCCAACCACCCGTGTCCGGCATGCAGACCTTCCTGGAATTCGAAAAGCCGATCGCCGAGCTTGAAGGCAAGATCGAGGAGTTGCGGCACCTGACCAACGCCGGCGACATCAACATCGCCGACGAGGTCGCCAAGCTGCAGGCCAAGGTCGACAAGCTCCTGCGGCAGACCTACGCCAAGCTCACGCCCGCGCAGAAGGTTCAGGTGGCCCGCCACCCCAATCGGCCGCACTGCCTGGATTATGTGCACGGCCTGATCGAGGACTTCACGCCGCTGGCCGGCGACCGCCATTTCGCCGAGGACCGCGCGGTCATCGGCGGGCTCGGTCGCTTCCGCGGCCGCTCGGTGGTGGTGATCGGCCAGGAAAAGGGCAACGACACCGAATCGCGCGTCCGCCACAATTTCGGCATGGCGAAGCCGGAAGGCTACCGCAAGGCCCAGCGCCTGATGGATCTGGCCGACCGCTTCAAGCTGCCGGTGGTCTCGCTGGTCGACACCGCCGGCGCCTTCCCCGGCGTCCAGGCGGAGGAGCGCGGCCAGGCCGAGGCCATCGCCAAGAGCATCGAACGCTGCCTGCGGCTGAACGTGCCGATGGTCGCCTCGGTGATCGGCGAGGGCGGCTCGGGCGGTGCCATCGCCATCGCCACCGCCGACCGCGTGCTGATGCTGGAACACGCCATCTATTCGGTGATTTCGCCGGAAGGCTGCGCGTCGATCCTGTGGCGCAGCTCCGACATGGCGGGCGAGGCGGCCATCGCGCTGCGCCTGATCAGCCAGGACCTGAAGGAACTGGGCGTCATCGACCATGTGGTGAGCGAGCCGATCGGCGGCGCCCACCGCGACCCGGCCGAGACGATCAAGAAGCTGGGCGACTGCATCGAGGAGTCGCTGGGCGAACTGGACGGCCTGGACGGCCCGACCCTGCGCGCCAAGCGCCGCGAGAAGTTCCTGGAGATGGGGCAGAAGGGGCTGGGGTGAGTCTCACCCCAGGAACCCGTGCAGAAACCAGCGCGGGTTCTCCCCCGGCCGGTACAGCCCGGCCCTGAACAGCCAGAAGCGGCGGCCGTCGCCATCCTCCACACGGTAGTAATCGCGCACGGCCAGCCCCAGCGATCCTTCCCCACGCCACCATTCGCATTCGATCCGCTCCGGCCCCTCGGCCCGGCTGACGCGGTGCCGCACGCCACGCCAGACGAATTGCAGCGGCGGGTCGTCGGGCAGCGGGGCGGTGGCCTCCACCGGTTCGGGCGGGGTCAGCAGGCGCAGCGGGCGCGGCTGTCCGGCCGGCCAGGGCTTCGGCGACGGCAACCTCTCCAATGGCGGATGCGGCGCCACGCAGCGTTCCGGCAGCCAGCTTTCCCGCGGCACCAGCCGCAGCACCGCCCGCTCCCCCAGCCGCAGCGTCAGCCGGTCCACCAACTCGGCCAGCCCGCCGTCAGCCTCCTCCCCATCCAGGCCGGTCTGCACGGCCGACAGCGGTCCGGTCTCCGTCGCCGACAGCACCAGCGTTTCCAACCCCGGCCCCGGCTCGATGCGCTCCAGCAGCGGGGCGAGCAGCCGGGCCAGCGCCGCCGGGTCGCGGGTCGGGCGGCTGGTGCCGAGCGTCAGGCTCTGCGGCTCGTCATCCACCCGCTGGTCGGTGCGGTGGGCATCCAGCCGCAGCCGGCGCGCGCCCTGCCCCGCCGCCTCCAGCCCCTTGCACAGCCGGCCCAACAGGTGGCGCAGCGCCCCGGCGATCGACTCGGGCGTGGAAATCGGTTCGGCGAAGGTCAGGCGCTCGCGATGGTCCGCCACCGGCCGGCGCGGCGAGATCGGCTCGTCCAGCCGGCCGAAGGCCTGATCGTAGCGTTGCAGCAACCTGCCCCCGAACCGTGCGGCGAGACCCGCCCGTGGCATGGCATGCAGGTCGCCGATCCGGCGCAGGCCCAATGCATGCAGCCCCTCCACCGTTTCCGCCGGCAACCGCAGTGCGGCGAGCGGCAGGCCGTCAAGCCTCTCCCCCTGCCGCTCCTCCGGACTGCCGAAGCGGACCAGCCCCCAGGCGGCGGCCGGAGTGTCGGCGATGGCGGCGCGGGCGGCGAAGCCGGCGGCACGCAGCCGGCCGGTCAGGTCGGCGGCCAGCGCTGCCTCGCCCCCTGAAAAATGATTGCCGAACAGATGGGCGCAGCCGGTGATGTCGATCACCACCCCGTCCGGCTCGTCCGCCGCGGTCCAGGGACTGTAGCGCCGCGCCCAGTCAGCGATGCGGCCGAGCAGGGCCGAATCGGCCTCCGGCGTCGCCTCCGCCACCTCCAGCGCCGGCTCCAGCGCGCGGGCGTCGCTGAGCGTGTGGCCGGGAGCGATGCCCAGCATCGCCGCCGCCCGGTTGACCGCGACCACCATCCGCCGCTGGCGCTCCGTCCGCAGCAGGGCAAGGGGACGGGCGCGCAATTCCGGCGGCATGAGCCGTTCCCGCGCGTCGGTCGGCAGGCGGGGCAGCCACAGGGCGAGGATGCGGCGACGGCTTCTCTCCAACCTACCGCAAGAACCACTCTCCTGACCGTATTGAGATCCCCTCTCCCCCCTGGGGAGAGGGTTAGGGTGAGGGGGTAGCGTTGCAGGCTCTTCCTGAAGGTCCCGCCACGCATCCCCCTCACCCCGACCCTCTCCCCGGGGGGGAGAGGGGGTTTGGTCCGGATGTGAGAAAGAGCGTGTCATACAGAACCCAACAATCCAGAACAAAGAAAGAACATCCTAGCGCTGGCTTGGCTTTGGGGCGAGTCCCTCCTTTGGGGTCATCTTGCCGAAACGATCGGCAGTGCCGACATTCCATCAATGACCCCACATCTCCCATTTCCCGCCCGCCGTCTGGCTCCGCTGGCATTCCTGCTGGCGGCCGGCGCATGCGCGCAGCCGGACCTGCGCGACGACATGCCCGGGCGTGCCCAAGCCTTTCCGCCGATCCACGAGCAGACGGTGATTCCCGGCGGCGAGCGGCGGACCTGGAGCCAGATCCAGGCGGAGCAGTCGCGCACCGGCTCGAAGCCCGCCACCCAGACCCGGCAAGCCGAAGCCCCGCAGGCACGCCGCGACTCAGGCGACACCGACCGGCCGCCGCCCAAGCGCCGCCGCGGCAGTTCGTCGCCCCCGCCCGACCCGGCAGTCCTGCCCCAGCCGCCACGGCCGATCCCGGTGCCGCCGCCGCCCTCGTCCCAGAGCGCCACCGATGCTTTCAAGCGCGACCTGATCCGGCCGGAGGTCGACCGCATGCGCACCGACGACGCCATGGGACGGCTCGACCCGCTGGGCCAGCGCGAGCTGATGAAGCGCGAGAACGACCTGCGGCAGTGGGGCGACCCGCTGGCGCGATAGTCTTCTCCCCTCTCCGACCTGAAGCCTGACCGCTTGACCCCGCCCCGCCTCAGCCGCCATACCGGCTGCCGGAGCGAAATGGGAGGAGGATGGGGGGATGGGGGATGCAGGCGCATGACGACGCTGACGGGGGCCTTCGGTACCGGGCTGACCACGCCGGTGTGGGTGCTGCAGCATCTGCTGGGCATCCTCGGCATCGGCATGTGGGCGGGGCAGACCGGCGGCACCGCGGTGTGGCAGGTGCCGGCCGCCGCCGTGACCGCCGCGCTGGCGGCGGGCTTCGCCGCCCAGATGGGGGTGCGGCTGCCCTATGCCGGGCCGGGGTTGGCCGCCTCGCTGGTGGTGGTCGGGTCGCTGGTGGCGTTGGGGGTGCGGGCGCCGGCCGTGCTGGCGGTGCTGATCGCCGCGGTCGCCGCCGTGTTCCACGGCCATGCCCACCAGGGGCCGCCGCTCTATTGGGCCGGATTCGCCGCCGGGCTGATGCTGGTCGCCTGCGGCGGGCTGGGGCTGTCCATCGCGGTGACGCAGGCCGAGTCGGACCGGGCGGTGCGGCTGTGTGGCGGTGTGGTAGCAGTCGCCGGCGTTCTCGACCTCGTCGGCGCGATTTGACCGGTTGCGCCTTGAAATGACGGGGTTGCGCGGAAATCTTTGAAGACACGCCCCTCCTTCCCGCCCCGCCCCTCCCGTCCGGGATCAACGGGCCAGACGAACGGAACGCCCCGGTGCCCCGCGCAGCCGCCACAGCCTGCCTTACCCCGCCGGCGCTCCCCTCACCGGGACTTCGGGACGGTCCCGACATGTCCGCCCCCCGGATGCCGACCCTGACCCGCCGCCGTCTGCTGGGCCGCCTGCTGGGCGGGGTGGCTTTGGCGCCGCTGCTGCCGTCCGCCGGCCTGCTGCTGGGTGACCCTGCCGCCGCGCAGGATCTGCGCTATTTCCGCATCGGCACCGGCACCACCGCCGGCACCTATTTCCCGATCGGCGGGCTGATCGCCAACGCCATCTCCAACCCGCCGGGCTCCCGCCCCTGTGACAAGGGCGGAAGCTGCGGCATCCCCGGCCTGATCGTGGTGGCGCAGGCCAGCAACGGTTCGGTCGACAACATCGAGATGCTGCGCGCCGGCACGGTGGAGGCCGGCTTCGCCCAGGCCGACGTCGCCTATTGGGCCTACAGCGGCACCGGCAGCTTCACCGGCAAGCGCCCGTTCGCCGAACTGCGCTCGCTCGGCATGCTCTATGCGGAGGCGATCCAGGTCGTCGTCCGCTCCGATGGCTTCATCGACCGCATGCCCGACCTGAAGGGCCGCAGCATCTCGCTGGGCGAGGAAGGCTCCGGCACGCTGGTGGAGGCACGGCTGATCCTGGACGCCTACGGCCTGTCGGAAAGCTCGATCACGCCGCTCTACCTGAAGCCCGGCACGGCGGCCGACCGGCTGGCGAAGGGCGAGTTGGACGGCTTCTTCATGGTCGGCGGCTACCCGGTGGCGGCGGTCGCGGACGTGGCGGCGCGGGTGCCGATCCGGCTGGTGCCGCTGGACGGCGAGCCTGCCGACCGGCTGCTGCGGACCCAGCGCTTCTATATCGAGGACGTGATCCCCGCCAACGCCTATCCCGGCAGCGCCCCCACCCCGACCCTGAGCCTGGGGGCGGAGTTGCTGACCCGCGCCGACCGCGATCCCGACCTGATCTATGGCGTCGTCCGGGCGCTGTGGCACGAGAACACCCGCCGCGTCCTGGCCGACGGCCACCCGCAGGGCCGCAACTTCGATCCCGCCCGCGCGGTCGCCAACGTCTCGGTTCCCCTGCATCCGGGCGCGGAGCGCTTTTACCGCGAGGCCGGCCTGCTCGGCAACGCGGCCAACGAACCGGCACGGGCGCCGTCCGGCACGGACAGCCCCCCCGCCACCGGCGAGAAGGCCGCGAACGGAAAGCCCCCTTCCGAGAAGCCCGCCACCGGGAAAGCGGCCGGGGACAAGGCGCCGCCCTGAACGTCTCTTTCTCCCGACAGGACCAAAGGACCGTTCCCGGACGACCCGCCGCTGGAATAGTCTGACCGGAGATCCGGTTGATCCTCATGATCGGACGCAACGGGCAGAAGGAGAGAGGCATGCCGGCCGGGGAAGGGGTGCGCATCGCGATCCGTTCCGCCTGCAGCGCCGACTCCGAACGCTGTGCCGAGATCTTCCTGCACGGCCGCCGTCAGGCCTTCTCCTGGCAACCCGCCGACCGCTTCGGGCTGGATGATTATTACGACTGCGTGCGCGAGGATGCGGTGCTGGTCGCCGAGGTTGACGGAACCGGGGGTGGGGCCGGGGCGGTGGTCGGCTTCGTCTCGCTCGATCCACGAGCCGGCGTCATCCACAACCTGTTCATCGACCCCGGATGGCACAAGCGCGGCATCGGGTCCGCCCTGCTGCGCGAGGCGCTGGCCCTGCTGCGCGGCGGTCCCCACCCGGTCGAGCTGGCTTGCGCCGCCCGCAACGCCGCCGCCCGCGCCTTCTACGAACGCAACGGCTGGACGCCGGTGGCGGCCCCCTCCGACCAGCCTGACGCGCTGGTGCTCTACCGCCTGTCGCGGATGGGGTGAACCGCTTGCCGCCTGCCCCTCCGGCCCACCCCCAACGAGACCCGCAGCCCCGGATGCGCAGGCTGTTTTCCTTTGCGGCGTTGCGGTAAAGTCGCGCCGCCATGCGAACCCTGTACCACCACCCGATCCACGCCCTGTCGCGCACCGCGCGCGTGATGCTCGCCGAGAAGGCCCTGCCCTTCGAACCCGTGGTCGAAAGGCCATGGGAGCGGCGCACCGATTTCCTGAAGCTGAACCCGGCCGCCGAGGTTCCGGTTCTGGTGGAGGAGGACGGGACGGTCGTCGCCGGCGGCCTCGCCGTGATCGAATATCTGGAGGAGGCCTATCCCGACACCCCCCTGCTGCCGCGCGAGATCGCGGCGCGGGCGGAGGTGCGGCGGGTCGCCGACTGGTTCCTGAACAAGTTCGAACGCGAGGTGACCGAGAATCTGGTGGGCGAGAAGCTGATCAAGCGGCTGTCCGGCCAGGGCCACCCCTTCGCCCCGGCGATTCGCGCCGGGCTGGCCAACGTCACCTATCATCTCGACTACATCGCCTTCCTGTCGGAACGGCGGCCCTGGCTGGCCGGGTCGGTCTTCACCCTGGCCGACATCGCCGCCGCGGCGCAGCTGTCCTGCCTGGACTATATCGACAACGTGCCGTGGGACCGCAGTCCGGAGGCCAAGGACTGGTACGCCCGGATCAAGTCGCGCCCCAGCTTCCGCGCGCTGCTGGCCGACAACATCACCGGCTGCCCGCCGCCCAAGCACTACGCCGACCTGGATTTTTAACGTCCCCTTGAGATTTCGCCCATTAGGGGCATGGACCGGCCAAGCGTATCAAGATTAACGTGCTCCCAAATCGTACCCGGGAGAAGTTCCTCGATGCGTCTCAGCCGTCTTTCGCCCGTCCCGGCCCTGCCGGTCCGTTCCCTGAGGCCCGCCCTGATCGCCGGCGGCATGCTGGCGCTGGTGGCCGGCTGGTCGCCAGCCCAGGCTGCCCCCGCCGTCGACGACGCCGGGGCCAAGGCGCTCGCCGCCTCGCTGAAGAAAGACCTGCCCCGCTGGTTCCCGCCGCCCAGCGAGGATGGCGAGGGCGTCGGCTTCGAATGGCAGGGCGAGCCCACCGTCAAGCCGGCCGGCGACCATTACGACGTCGCCCTGCCCCGCCTGTCGGCCGAGGATGCCGAAGGCACGCTGTTCGACATCGGCACCGTCCTCTTGTCGGTGACGCCGAAGGATGACGGCCAGTATGGCGTGTCGATCACGCTGCCCAGCGCGATCAAGGTGCAGAACCTCGACGACAACGACGAGTATGTCGACGCCGCCACCATCTCCATCGGCAAGCAGTCCTTCACCAGCACCTGGTCGGGCACGCTGGAGACGCTGCTGACGGTCGATGCCGCCTACAACGACATCGCGGTCAACGCCGCCGACGGCAAGGGCAAGATCTCCGTCGCCTCCATGACCATGGTCCAGGACCTGAAGCCGGAGGCCGGGACCGGCGGCGCCACCCTGTGGAGCGGCCCGGCCGCCTTCGCCTTCGGCGGCCTGTCGGTGCAGGACGACAAGAACAAGGAGCTGGTGAAGATCGGCGGCGTCACCGCCGAGGCCACCTACACCCGCGTCGACCTGACCAAGGTCAGCGCGCTGCAGAAGCTGTCGGAACAGACCGCCGCCAAGGGGGCCGCGCCGACCAGCGCCGAGCTTCTGCCGAAGCTGCAGGGCATCTTCGGCGGCGTCAGCGGCGCCATGCGCCTGTCCAACCTGTCCGTCGTCAATCCGGAGGACGGGACCACGGTGACGCTCGGCCAGCTCGCCTTCCGCAGCGGCTTGACCGACCTCGACCAGGCGCTGTCGACCGTCAGCATGGGCATCGAGGCGCGCGACTTCACCATGACGCCGTCGCCGGCGCCCGAAGCCTTCACCCCGCGCGCCTTCGAAATGAAGCTGTCGGTCGCCAAGCTGCCGAACAGCGCCCTGTGGAAGGCCTTCACCGAACTGGCCAAGGCCGCCGAGGCGGAAGAGGCCCCGCCGCCGAAGAAGGGCGCCAAGAACAAGGCCGCCCCGCCGCCCTCCTCCGAGATGGTGATGCAGCAGGCGATGGCCGCGATGGGCGAGGCCGGGACGGAGCTGCGGATCGACGCGCTGAACCTCGACACCCCGGCGACGGCCGGCACCGCCACCGGTGCGGTCAAGGTCGCCACCCAGGCCGCCTTCGGCGTCACCGGCGGCGCCACCGTCCTGCTGCGCGGCATCGACGCCGCGGTGAAGGCGATGCAGCCGGCGCCGGGCGCCAAGCCCGACAAGGAGACCCAGGATCTGCTGGGCGGTCTGGCGATGGTCCAGGCCATGGGTCAGGCCGGCAAGGACGACACCGGCGCCGACATCCGCACCTACAAGTTCGAGGTGACGGAGGCCGGCCAGCTCCTGCTGAACGGCGCCGACATGACCCCGCTGCTGGCCGGCGGCGGCGAACCGGCCCCGGCGGAACAGCCGAAGAAGAAGTAGTAAGGGGACCTCGGTGGGGGAAAGCGACGCCCCCACCCGCGACACCTCACCGCACACCTCCCGCGGTTGCACGCCACAAGCCTCTTGAACGGCGGAGACGCTTTCACATATCTCCGCCGTCTTGACGCCCACCTGTGCAAAACCAACGAAGGTGCCCCCATGACCGAGGAACGGCTCAGTTTTCAAGCCGAGGTCAGCCGTCTGCTCGACATCGTCGCCCACTCGCTCTACAGCGAGAAGGAAGTGTTCCTGCGCGAACTGGTCTCCAACGCGTCGGACGCCTGCGACCGCCTGCGCTACGCGGCGCTGACCCAGCCCGAACTCTCGGCCGATGATCCGAACCTCAAGGTCCGCCTGCTGGTCGACAAGGACGCGCGGACCCTGACCGTCGCGGACAACGGCATCGGCATGAACCGCGAGGATCTGGTCGAGAATCTCGGCACCATCGCCCGCTCCGGCACCGCCGCCTTCATGAAGTCGCTGGAGGGTGCGGAGAAGGGCGACGGCAAGAAGGACGTCAACCTGATCGGCCAGTTCGGCGTCGGCTTCTATTCCGCCTTCATGGCCGCCGACAAGGTCACCGTGCTGACCCGCAAGGCCGGCGAAAACCAGGGCTGGCGCTGGGAATCCGACGGCAAGGGCGAGTTCACCATCGCCGAGACCGACGGCCTGCCGCGCGGCACGAAGATCGTCCTGCATCTGCGCGAAGGCGACGACGAGTATCTCGACGAGGCCCGACTCGGCGGCATCGTCCGCAAATACTCCGACCACATCGCCATCCCGATCCTGTTCGGCGAGGGTGACGAGGCCAAGGCGCTGAACAGCGCGTCGGCCCTGTGGACCCGGTCGAAGTCGGAGATCACCGCCGACCAGTACAAGGAATTCTACCACCATGTCGGCCACGCCTTCGACGATCCGTGGCTGACCCTGCACTGGCGGGCCGAAGGGGCGCTGGAATACACCAACCTGCTCTATGTGCCCTCGACCAAGCCGTTCGACCTGTTCGATCCCAAGCGCGCCCACCGGGTGAAGCTGTACGTCAAGCGCGTCTTCATCACCGACGCGGCGGAAGGGCTGATCCCGCCCTACCTGCGCTTCCTGCGCGGCGTGGTCGACAGCGAGGATCTGCCGCTGAACATCAGCCGCGAGATGCTGCAGCACAACCCGATGCTGGCCAAGATCAAGGCCGGCATCACGCGACGCGTCCTGTCGGAACTGTCGAAGAAGGCCAAGGACAGCGAGAATGCCGCCGAATACGACACGTTCTGGGAAAACTTCGGCGCGGTGCTGAAGGAAGGCCTCTATGAGGATTACGAGCACCGGGACGATCTGCTGAAGCTGCTGCGCTTCCGCACCACCGCCGGCGACGAGCTGGTGTCGCTGGAGCAGTATGTCGCGCGGATGAAGGAAGGCCAGGACGCCATCTTCACCATCAGCGGCGACGACATCGACACCCTGCTGCGCAGCCCGCAGCTGGAAGGCTTCAAGGCCAAGGGCGTCGAGGTCCTGCTGCTGACCGACCCGGTGGACGAGTTCTGGATGCCGTCGGTCGGCGTCTATGACGGCAAGCCGTTCAAGTCGGTGACCCGCGGCGGCGCCGATCTCGGCAAGATCAAGAGCGAAGAGGCCGAGAAGCCGGAGGAGAAGACTCCGGAGGGCGAGCTGACCGACCTGTTGGCCCTGCTGAAGCTGACCCTGTCCGACGCGGTGAAGGATGTCCGCAAGTCCGAACGCCTGACCGACAGCGCCGTCTGTCTGGTCGCCGACGACAACGACATGGACATGCACCTGGAGCGCCTGCTGAAGCAGCACAAGCAGCTGAACGGCGAGGTCGGCAAGCGCATCCTGGAGATCAACCCGTCCCACGCCCTGATCAAGCGTCTGGCCGAACGGGCCAAGGGCAGCGGCGCCACCGACGCGCTGGAGGATGCGGCCTGGCTCCTGCTCGATCAGGCCCGCATCGTCGAAGGCGAGGCCCTGCCCGACCCCGCCGCCTTCGCCCGCCGTCTGGCGAGCGCGATGGAGAAGGGGCTGGCGTAAGGATCGCCCTGAACAGGAAAGTCTGACGAAAAAGCCCTCTCCTCCCCGGAGGAGGGGGCTTTTCCTTTACCCACGCCCCACCCGCTTGGCCGGGAAGACCAGCGACATGGTGGTGCCCTCGTCGCGGCGGCTGACGACGTCCAGGCGACCGCCGTGCAGTTCGATCAGGCGCTTGGTCAGCGGCAGTCCCAGACCGGTGCCGATCTGGCTGCGGGCCAGCGCGCTGTCGATCTGCCCCCAGGGCTCCAGCGCCTTGGCCAGTTCCTCTCCGGTCATGCCGATGCCGGTGTCGTGCACCGACAGCCACAAGGCGCCGTCCGCCGCCACATGGGCGCCGAGCGTCACCACGCCATTCGCCGGCGTGAACTTCACCGCATTGGACAGCAGGTTCAGCAGCATCTGGCGCAGCTTGCGTTCGTCCGCGCGCAGCGGCGGCAGGTCCAGCGGCACCGCGGTGGCGATGCTCACACCATGGCGCGACGCCCGCTCGGCCAGCAGCCGCGCCGTGCCGATCGCCACCCGCACCACGTCCACCGTCCCGTCCACCAGTTCCAGCCGGTCGGCGTCGGCCTTGGACAGGTCGAGCAGATCGTTGATCAGCTCCATCAGGTGCCGGCCACTCTCGGCGATGTCGCGGGCGTATTCGCGATAGAGCGGGATGGCGTGCGGCCCCAGCACCTCCTGCTCCAGCAGTTCGGCGAAGCCCATCATCGCGGTCAGCGGCGTGCGGATTTCGTGGCTCATGTTGGCGAGGAAGGCGGTCTTGGCGCGGATCGCCCGTTCGGCCTGCCGGCGCGCCTCCTCCAGCTGGCGGGCGCGCAGCTCCGTCTGTTCGGCCGAGCGCGCCATCAGCCCGGTCACCGTGCCGACACCGAGATAGCGGCCCTGCTCCACCACCAGGAAACCGGTCACCAGCGCCGCCGGCTTCAGCTTGGCCAGCCGCCGCCCGATCTCCGCCAGCGGAGTCGCCCCGTCGATCAGCAGCGGATGCGGGTCCATCGCGTCGGAGACCGGCTGCCGTCCGCCCCCCTCTCCCCCGCTCTCCGGCAGCAGACGGCCACGCTCCAGCATCCCGGCGACGCAGCCGTCGCCGTCGACCACCGGCAAAGCGGCAAGCTCCGGCTGGCGCTGGAAGCGGGCAAGCGCGGCGGCACAGTCCTGGTCCAGGGTCAGCGGCGACACCGGAACGGCCAGCCCCGCGGCGGTGAAGGCGGGTTCGTCCATGGGCGACTCCGCCGGACTCTGCAGGACGGGAGGCGGGACATCGAATGGCGTCATTGCGGCTCCTCCCCCCTCCCTGTCCGGTATGGTCACGTCCGATACCGCGCCGTCGCGGACTGCACGGCGCTTCTTCCGGCAAAACCTAGCAGGGGATTATGAGCAATTGGTTTCTGTTCCAACCCTCAGCCCCAGCAGAGAGATAGCCTGAAAGTACTATGGCTTTGACCGGAAACATTTCTTCCGCTCGGCCGTCCGGCAGGGCTTTCGGAGGACGTGGGCATTTGAGAATGCGTCCGAAACACAGTATATTGGTCGGATATTCGGGGTGCCGCGAATGGCCGGCCGGGATGGAACATCCGGTGGGCGTTCTGTGCTGGCGTTCCCCGGGGATCAGGGAGACCAGAGGGGCGAAGCGTCGCCCGTCGAACAAAGACAGGAATACAGGGGATGTCCATGCCCTCGCGCCTTGAAGAACTGTGCGTGAAGAAGGGATTGAAGATGACCGACCAGCGCCGCGTGATCTCGCGCGTGCTGTCGGAGGCGACGGACCACCCCGATGTGGAGGAAGTGCACCGCCGTGCATCCGCCATCGACCCGCGCATTTCCATCGCCACGGTCTATCGCACGATGCGGCTGTTCGAGGAGGCGCACGTCATCGACCGTCTGGATTTCGGTGACGGCCGGGCGCGCTACGAAGAAACCAGAACCGATCATCACCACCATCTGATCGATGTCGATTCAGGGGAAGTGATCGAGTTCACCAACGATGAAATGGAACGGCTGAAGGAAAGCATAGCCCGCGAACTTGGCTATGACCTGATCGGCCATCGGCTGGAACTGTACGGTGTTCCGCGCAAACGCCGAACTGATAAATCCGAGTCTTAACTGTATACGGAACTTGCTGGCGATGCGCACAAGGGGTGCCGGCTGAATCGGCCTTCTCCGGAATCTCCACACGCGGAACGAGCGGATCAGGCGGCCATCGCTTGCGGGGTGCATCGGCTGTTGGGCTGGACCTTGCCGGCCGCTGGTCCAAGGTTAGGCGAGGAGCAAACCTCACTGACCGGAACCGGCCGCACCATGGATGATCGTCCCGACAATCGCCAAGACCGACGCCCCGACGCCCGGCCCGAAAGCCCGCCAAGCACGGCCGGGCCGGACATTCCCAAAACCGCAGCCAACGCCGCAGGCTCGGGTCCCGACCCTGTCCTCGAACGGCTGGACCGCCTGTCCGACCTGCTGATGCGCCGCATCGACCGGCTGGAGGAGCGGGTCCGCAGCCTGGAGCAGGACAATGGCGAGATCATCAACCTGCTGATCGCCGTCAAGGCCGGGCTGGAGGAAGCGTCAGGCGACCTGATCGCCCAACTGGAGGAGGTGGACGACACCGCCGGGCCGGACTTCGCCTCCGACGACGGGGCGGAGGATGGCGCGGAGGACGGACCGCTCTTCGAAACGCCCTGCGGCCCCACCATGCTGCATTGATCGGCGCCGCCGGGGCCGACTTGGCCGGGGCCGACTTGAAAATCCTTGCCTGCCGCACCGCGCCGGCCGGATAACCATGGTCATGCAAACGACGTCCGTTCCGCCCCGCGGCATCGAGCCCCGGACCAGCATCACGCGGCCTGCGCCGCTGCTGGCGATGGCTCCCGATTCGCCGGTTTCCGGGGCATTGGTATCCGGCCAAGCGATCTCCGGACCGGCCGGGGTGGCCTTCTTCGACTTCGACGGGACGCTGATCCATGGCGACAGCCTGCCGATGTTCGTCGGCGAGGTGATCGGCCGGCGCCGCGCCGCCCTGGCGCTGGCCGACGCCATCCGGTCGGCCCTGCACCGCCATGTCCGCGGCCGCGGGCCGGGCTGCGATTTCCCGGGCTCGGTCAAGGCGATCTACCTGAAGCGCACCCTGCGCGGCCTGCCGGTGGCCGACGCGCTGGCCGCGGCGGAGCGGATGGTCCCCCGCGTGCGCTGGCACCAGCCGATGCTCGACGTGCTGAAGGAGCATCGCCGGCAGGGCCGGCGCGTGGTGGTCGCCACCGGCGCGCTCGACCTCTACATGCCGGCACTGCTGCGCGGGCTGGAGGTGGACGACCTGTTGGCGACGGGCATGGAGGTGGTGGACGGCAAGCTGACCGGCCGGCTCAGCACCGCCAACTGCGTGCGGCTGGACAAGGCGGAGCGGGTGACCGGCTGGATCGCCGGCAACGGCCCGGTCGCCGCCACCTGGGGCTATGGCAACCATCCCAGCGACCTGCCGATGCTGGCGCTGATGCACAAGGGCGAAGTGGTCCGTATTCGACGAAGGTCGAACCACAGGTAGCGGTCGTTTACAACCCGTCCACCCACCCGCATACTCGTTCCGTCCATAACAAAAACATGATGGACGGAGGGGGAACGTGGCTTTCAGCATCGAAGCGGACATCCGGATGCCGGGCTATGGCGGGCGCCGCGCCGTGGTCGCCGATGCCGACCGCATCCAGCGCGAGGCGCTGGCCGGCCATCTGTCCGGCCGCGGCTTTCAGGTTTCCCAGACCGCCGATGCGCTGGAGGCCCTGACCCTCATCGGGACGGAGGCGCCGGTCGTGGCATTGCTGCCGCTCGACCATGAGGGCGACGAGGGCGACCGCGCCGCGGCGCTGGCGGCGATGCTCTATCCGCAGACCCGCATTCTGATGACCGGTCCGCGCATGCCGAACCTGCCCTTCCCCATCCTGCCCCGCCCGGTCGACCTGACCGCGCTCGACCGCTGGCTGGACGAGGCGACGCCCTAAAAACCGGACAGCCTAAAAGCTTCGCACGCGCTCCAGCTTCTGCGGGTTGGCAACCTGATAGACCCGCAGGATCCGGCCGTCAGCAACGTCGAAGGCCAGCACGCTGCGGAACGACCCGCCCAGCTCGGCCAGCAGCCCCGGCCCGCCATTGACCCGCACCGGCACGAATCGGAAGCTGACGGCGCGCTTGCGCTGGACGCCGATCAGGAAGCGGGCGATGCGGTCGGCACCGAACAGCGGGTTGACCGCCGTCCGCACCATCCCGCCGCCGTCGCTCAGCCATTGGGCGTCGTCCGACAGCAGGGCGACGATGGCGGCATAGTCGCGCCGGACGCTGGCCTCGGCGAAGGCGGCGGCCAGACGGCGCCCGGCATCCGGATCGGCCAGCGCGGCGGACGGTTCGGCCATCCGGGCACGGGCGCGCCGCATGATCTGGCGGCAGGCCTCGACCGACTTGCCGAGCATGCCTGCGATCTCCGCGTAATCCAGATCCATCGCCTCGCGCAGGACGAAGACCGCCCGCTGGTCCGGCGCCAGCCGTTCCAGCAGCAGGAGCATCGCCATCGGCACCGACTCGGACTCCGCTCCGTCCTCCGCCCCATCATCCCAGCCGGCGACCTCGGGCTCGGGCAGCCACAGCCCGTAATAACGCTCGCGCGCCACCCGGGCGGAGCGCAGCCGGTCGAGCGCCAGCCGCGTCACCAGCGTCGTCAGAAAGGCGGGGGCCGACCCGACGCTGCCGGGCGCCACCGCGGACCAGCGCAGCCAGGCGTCCTGCAACGCGTCCTCCGCCTCCGCCACCGAACCGAGCAGACGGTAAGCCAGAGCGCGCAGCCGCACCCGCTCGCCCGCGAAGGCGGCAAGCGCGGTGTCCGGATCGGCCAGCGCCGTCACGCCGCCATTCCGACGGCGGTGCCCTCGACATGCTGGGCGATGCCGATACGG
>CBFGPE010000074.1:0-34211 GCA_965650625.1 uncultured Azospirillum sp.
CCCGCTGACACTCCTACTTTGCGCCAACTCCTGACACTTCTAAACAGTCGCAACAAACGCGGCCGAAGTCGGGAAGAGGCCCTATAACGTTTGGGGGCGGCGGATAGTCATAATGACGCACACAGCGCCCTCCGCCGGATGGCCTTAACCCAAATTGGGTAGGACCTGGAATAGCAGAAAATGAGAGTTCCCCCGTAAGGATCTGTCAACCACACTGCGGTATGGTTGGTCTGCCAAGCAGTGCGGATCGGAACCAATCCCCGGGAGTGGGGGAGCGGTCCGCAGCCGGCGGAAACGAACAAAACGGGCAAGAAGCCCGATCTGACGCACTTTCCGGGGAGCAGGACGCATATGACGATGGACGCGCGCGACGACACCATGATGCCGGACCGCCAGGACGGCACCCCACGCAGCAGACGGATGGGCGTACGCGGTAAGCTTCTGCTCGCCTTCGCCGGCATGGCCGGCATGACGGTCGCCGCCAGCATGGTCGGACTGACGTCCTTCTCGGCGGTGGAACGGCCGCTGACGCAGATCGTTGGCACCGGCCTGCCGGAGATGGAGCTGGCGAAGCGCCTGTCCGGTGAAAGCAGCGGCATCGCCGCCGCCGCTCCGGTGTTGGCCGCAGCGGAAAGCCAGAGCGAGCGCGAGCGCGTCTATGGCGAGATCATGGGCAATGGCAAGGCACTGGGCGCCCTGGTGGAGGAACTGGCCTCCCACCGGTCCGGCGACCCCCGGATCGGCGAACTTCGCAGCAAGACCGAAGGGCTGATCGCCACGCTGGAGCACGGCAACGCCGCGGCCAACCAGCGCCTGTCCGTCCGCGGCACGCGCGAGGCGATGGCCGTCGATCTGGCAAAATCCTACGATGCCTTCCTTTCCAATCTTGCCCCGCTGACCGAGCGGGCCGGCGCCACCCTGCGCAGTAAGGGCGAGACGCTGGACAACAGCACCGAGCGCGACATGAACGCGCTGGGCGACGCCGTCCGTTCCCTGATCACCATGTATGAAGTGCGCGGCGACCTGGGCGTGGCGTCGGAGTCCCTGACCCGCGCCGGGAGTGCGGAGACCGCCTTCGCCGTCACCCAGCATCAGCAGAGCTATCTGGAAGCGGCCGCCCGCATCGTCAGCGCCACCGCGCAGATCGGCAACCGCCTGAACAAGGAGGCATCCGACGGGCTGGACGCCTTCTTCCAACTGGGCGACGGCGCGAACGGCGTCTTCGACATGCGCCGCAAGTTTCTGGAGCTGCCGGTCGACAGCGTCGAGCGCGACGCCCTGCGTCAGAAGATCGGGAAGGTCCTGACCGAGGCCGCGCGCCAGCAGGCGTCCCTGCTGGAGCAGATGGAATCGCCGTTGATGCGGCTGAAGGCGGAAATCAAACTGTCGAGCGTCAACGTCCGCTCGCAGACCCGCGATTCCATGCAGGATCTGCTGGGGGACGGGCTGGCCCGCTTCCGCAGCTATCTGGAACTGTCGACCTACGCCGCCGCCACCGTCGGCGCGCTGAACGAGGCGACGCAGGCGCCCAATGCCGAACGGCTGACGATGCTGGAAACCCGCTTCACCACCGCCGCCAAAGCGATGGAGGAGCGACTGAAGGCGCTCCAGACCAGCGGCGACGACGGGCTGCCGAAGCTGGTGAAGAGCGCCGAGGTCCTGGCCGGCTTCGGCAAGGGCGACAACAGCCTGTTCAAACTGCGCCGCTCCGAACTCGCCGCTGCTGAGGAGAACGAGAAGGTCCTGGCGGAGAATCGCCAGATCGCCCGGCAGTTCGCCGGCATGGTCGACGACCAGATCTCGGCGATGAAGCAGGAGGCGGACACCGCCGCCGCGGGGGCGACAGATGCGTTGTCGGCCGGCCGCAAGATGCTGATCCTGTTTGCGGTCGCCAGCCTGATCGGCGCCGCCGCGCTGGCGTGGTTCGTCGTGGGCCGCAACATCGTCGCGCGCATCAGCCAGCTGTCCGACGCCATGCGGGCAATCGCCGCCGGCAACCTGAACGCGCCGATTCCCAAAGCCGGCTCCGATGAGATCGGCGACATGACCCGCGCCCTGATGGTCTTCCGCGACACCGCCAACGAGGCGAGCGCGGCCAATGCCCGTGCCGAAGCCGAACGAAGCCGTGCCGCCGGCGAGCGCCGTCGCGCCATGGTAGAGATGGCGGAGAATTTCGAAAGCAGCGTGCGCGGCGTGCTCGACCGCGTTGCCCGTGCCGCCGGCGAAATGCAGGACATGGCCCAGCGCATGACCCGCAACGCCGAGGCCACCACCGGCGAGGCGGCCACCGCGGCCAGCACCTCCCAGCAGGCCGAAGGCAGCGTCAAGGCGGTGGCCGCCGCGACGGAGGAACTGTCGGCCTCCATCCAGGAGATCGGCAGCCAGGTCCACGCCTCCAGCCAGATCGCCCGCAAGGCGGCGACCGAGGCCGAACGCACCGACCGCACGGTGGAGGGGCTGTCGCAGTCCGCCAACAAGATCGGCGAGGTGGTGCAGCTGATCAACGACATCGCCAGCCAGACCAATCTGCTGGCGCTGAACGCCACCATCGAGGCCGCCCGCGCCGGAGAGGCCGGCAAGGGCTTCGCCGTCGTGGCGAGCGAGGTGAAGAGCCTGGCCAATCAGACCGGCAAGGCGACGGAGGAGATCTCCAGCCAGATCCAGGCGATGCAGTCGGTGACCCAGGAGGCGGTGGACGCCATCCGCTCCATCGCCGGCACCATCCGCGAGATCAACGAGATCGCCGCCACGGTCGCCGCGGCGGTCGAGCAGCAGAGCGCCGCCACCCGCGAGATCGCCCGCAATGTGGGCGAGGCCGCCGACGGCACCCAGCATGTCCGCCGCAACATCGACAGCGTCGCCCGCGCCGCCGCGGAATCCGGCGAGTCCGCCACCCGCGTGCTGACCGCCTCCTCCACCGTCGCCGACGAGGTGCGGTCGCTGGGGTCCCAGGTCGACAGTCTGGTCAACCGCATGCGGGCCGGCTGACCCGTCCGCAAAAGCGAAGTCTGCAAAAAGAAAGCCCCTCTTCCTTCACCGGAGAGGGGCTTTTTCTTTGCGGAAACCGTCGCTCAGCGGCGCCGAGGCTCCACCGTGATCGGACGCCAGATCACCGCGGCGCCGGCACCGGCACCGCAGGCACCGCCGCAGAATTCCTCATGTGTGTCGGTGGCGCCGCCCTGGGTGCTGGCGGAAGTGCCGGTGGTCGCCCGCGCCTGTTGCTGCTGGGCCATCTGCTGCTGTTGGGATTGAGTGGTCATACCATTTCTCCTCTCGGGGAGGCATGAGGTATCAAAATACTCAGAGGCGATCAACTGGGATTTTCGGCCAATAACTCGTAACTTATTTTGGCCGGGCACCCGATAACCGCCGCTTGTTTTTCGATGCCGAAGAGTTGTCCGTGCGCCGCACAAGAAAAGAGCAAGACGGACCAACCCCTTCGTCTGCAAACAAAATGCGCCCTTCCCCGCGGTGGGAGAAGGGCGCATTCGTGGGCACCGGTGCGGCGGAAAGCCGCTCCGGTGTTGCGGCGCGGAAGGCCGTCAGCCGCTGTTGCGCAGACCGGCGGCGATGCCGTTGATGGTCAGATGGATGCCGCGGGCGATCTGCTCGCCGCTGTCGCTGGTGCGGTGGCGCTTCAGCAGTTCGACCTGGACATGGTTCAGCGGGTCCAGATAGGGGAAGCGGTTGCGGATCGACCGCGCCAGCAGCGGGTTGTTTTCCAGCAGGGCCGACTGCCCGGTGATCGCCAGCAGGGCGTCGATGCTGTCCTGCCACTCCGCCCGGATGCGGGAGAAGATGGCATCGCGCAACGCCGGATCCGACACCAGCCCGGCATAGCGCGACGCGATGGCGATGTTCGACTTGGACAGCACCATGTCCATGTTGGACAGCAGCGTGCTGAAGAAGCCCCAGTCGCGGTGCATGGCGCGCAGCCGTTCCATCCCGTCGGGATGCTGGGCCAGATAGGCCTTCACCGCCGACCCGAAGCCGTACCAGCCCGGCAGCATCAGGCGGCATTGCGCCCAGCTGAACACCCAGGGAATGGCGCGCAGATCCTCGATGCTGGTCGACTTCTTGCGCGACGCCGGACGGCTGCCGATGTTGAGGTTGGCGATCTCGCCGATCACCGTCGACTCCCAGAAATACTTCTCGAAGCCCTCGGTGTCGTAAACCAGCCCGCGGTAGGCCTTGAAGGCGTGCTCCGACAGTTCTTCCATGGTCTGGAGGAAGAGGTCGGTGCAGGGCGCGGCCGATTCCGGGTGCAGCAGCGTGGCTTCCAGGGTCGCCGCCGCCAGGGTTTCCAGGTTGCGGCGGCCGACTTCCGGGTTGGAATATTTGCCGGCGATGACCTCGCCCTGTTCGGTGATGCGGATGGCGCCCTGCACGGCGCCGGCCGGTTGGGCCAGGATCGCCTGATAGCTGGGGCCGCCGCCGCGGCCGACCGAGCCGCCGCGGCCGTGGAACAGCCGCAGCCGCACGCCATGCTTGGCGAACACTTCGACCAGTGCGATCTCGGCCTTGTACAGCTCCCAGCCGGAGGTGAGGAAGCCGCCGTCCTTGTTGCTGTCCGAATAGCCGAGCATCACCTCCTGAAGGTTGCCGCGGCTTTCCAGGAAGCGCCGGTAGGTCGGGATCGACAGCAGCCGGTCCATGGTGGCGGCGCAGTTGCGCAGGTCGCCGATGGTCTCGAACAGCGGCGCGATGTTCAGGTCCAGCGCCTTTTCCTTCGGACGCAGCAGGCCGGCTTCCTTCAGCAGGACGGCGACCTCCAGGATGTCCGACACGCCGTCGGTCTTGGAGATGACGCAGTTCACCACCGCATCGGCGCCGAAGCGGGCGCGGGCATCGGCGGCGGTGCGCAGGATATCCAGCTCGGACCCGGTCTCCTCCGAATAATCGGCGTAGCGCGAGGCCAGCGGGCGGTTGGTCTCCAGCTCCCGCACCAGCAGCTCGATCCGTTCGTCCTCCGACAGCGCCTTGTAATCGACGTCGGCGTCGGCGAAGGACAGCAGTTCCGCCACCGTGCGCTCATGCACGTCGGAGTTCTGGCGCAGGTCGATGCTGGCCAGATGGAAGCCGAACAGGTCCACCGCGCGCCGCAGGTGGCGCAGCCTGCCCTTGGCGAGAGCGGCCGAACCGTTGACGGTCAGCGAGCGGTCGATGATGTCGAGGTCGGCGCGGAACTCCGCCGGGGTCAGGTAAGGCGGTGCGTCGCCCACGGCGTGGCGCGGCGCCTCCAGCCCGTCCAGCGTCCGCAACGTCGCGGCGACCCGTGCATAGAGGCCGGAAATGGCGCGGCGGTACGGTTCCAGCTTGCGGTGCGGCGAGGGATCGGGCGAGCGTTCGGCAAGCTGGCGCAGCGGCTCCGACACGTCGATGACGCGGGTGCTCAGCGACAGCTCCGACCCCAGCGTGTGCAGTTCGTCCAGATAGAACTGCAGGGCGCGGGTGCTCTGCATCCGCATCGCCTGCCGCAGCACCGGCGCGGTGACGAAGGGGTTGCCGTCACGGTCGCCGCCGATCCAGCTGCCCATGCGAAGGAAGGACGGCAGTTCCGTCGTCGCCCAGCAGGGGTCGGTCTTGCGCAGATGGTCTTCCAGCTGGGCGTAAAAACGCGGCATCTCGCGCAGGAAGGTGTAGTCGTAGAAGGTCAGGCCGTTCGCCACCTCGTCCGTCACCGCCAGCTTGGTGGCGCGCAGGATCGCGGTCTGCCACAGGGTCAGCACGGCGCGCTGGAGCGATTCGAGGTTGGTCTCCTCCTCCTCCGGCGTCATTGGCCCATGGTCGCGCTCAGCCAGCAGCTTGGCGACCGCCATCTGCACGGTCAGGATGCTCTTGCGCTGCACCTCGGTCGGATGGGCGGTCAGCACCGGGCTGACCAGCGCGCCGTCGAAGAACTCCTTCAGCTGCTGGGTGGTGATGCCGGCCTTCGCCGCCTCGTCCAGCGCATGGGCCATGGTGCCCTCGCGCGGGGCCGACCCGGCAAGGGCATGGGCGCGGGTGCGGCGGATGTGATGCTGGTCCTCGGCGATGTTGGCGAGGTGCGAGAAGAAGCTGTAGGCCCGCACCACCCGCGCCGTCTGCGGCGGCGACAGGCTGTTCAGGATCGCCTCCAGCTCCTTGCGGGCGCCCTGGTCCTCTTCACGGTGGAAGCGGATGGAGGTCTGGCGGATCCGCTCGACGATGTCGAACACCGCCTCCCCCTCCTGGCTGCGGACGGTGTCGCCCAGGATGCGCCCCAGCAGGCGGATGTCTTCGCGGAGCGGCTGGTCCTTCGTCTCGGAACTTTCCTGCAGCAGGATGGCGGACATGGGCGACGGTTTCCTGGTCGAGGATGGACGGATACGGGTCGATGCGCGAACGGGGATGGTCAAAGTTCGGGCAGGAGTATGCTCCTGCACGCGAAGTGGTCAGACCATCGGCGACAGCATGCCGATTCTGTCAGAAGTTTCAACCGTCCGTGTGCTGGTGCGAAATGATTTCCATAATTCGCAGCGCTGAGAAATGCGACGTCGCATAACGCTGACGAGAACCGCGGGCTTGCTTCCCAACTAGTATGGTAGTATCCTTGGGAAATTGTTGCTGCCTGTCCACGCTCCGACCGCAGGGGCGGGAGGGCTTCAGGGTGGAAAAGCGATGCTGACCAAGATCGACGTGGACTCCGGCGAGCCGATCGCACGGCGCGTGTACCGGGTGCTCCGCCAAGCCATCGTGACGATGCAGTTCCGCCCGGGTCAAGCCCTGTCCGAGCAGGAGATCGCCGACCAGCTCGGCGTCAGCCGCCAGCCGGTGCGCGAAGCCTTCATCAAGCTGAGCGAGTCGGGACTGCTGACCATCCGGCCGCAACGCGGGACTTTCGTCGTCAAGATCTCGGTCAAGCAGGTGCTCGATGCCCGCTTCGTGCGCGAGGCGGTGGAAACCGCCGTGGTGCGCAAGGCCTGCGAAACCATCACGCCGGCCGGCATCGCCGAGCTGCGCGACAATTTGAAGGCCCAGTGGGACATCGCCGACGAGGCGGTCCCGGTGCGCTTCCTGGAACTGGACGAAGCCTTCCACAGGACCATCGCCATCGGGGCGGAGTGCGAGTATGCATGGCGCATCGTCGAGGAGACGAAGGCCCAGATGGACCGCGTGCGCTATCTCAGCGTTCCTTACGCCACGCCGATCCGCCGGCTGATCTCGCAGCATCAGGCGGTGGTGGAGGCCATCGTCGCCCGCGACCCCGTGAAGGCGGAGGCGGCGATGGGGCTGCATCTGCGCGAGATTCTGACCTCGCTGCCCGAACTGGAGGGCAAGTTCCCCGACCTGTTCACCCTGGATGACGCCTCCCCTCCGCCGCCCCAGAAGGCCGCCTCCCGAAATGCCGGCCGAGCGAGGGTTGCCGGAGTGCGCTGATCGGCGCAGTTTTCAGGAGAACGGCGAAGGGCGGTCTTGCGTGGTTCGTCCCTCTCCACAGTCGGCACGGTTGGGGAAGTCAGTTCGTTCAGGGAACAATCCGGATTGCCCATTCCCGACACTCGTGACATACTACCATACAAGAATGTGAGCCCGCGGCTCGCCAGGAAGGAAACCGCTCTCATGCAAACGCCCTCATCGTCCTCTTCTCCTTCCGGCGCCCCGTCGCGGCGCCTCGGCGCCTCGGCCCTGTCTACCCTGCCGGCGGCGGTCGCGCGGCCTGGTTATGACCGCAAGAACCTTGAGATCGGCATCGTCCATCTCGGCGTCGGCGCTTTCCAGCGCGCCCATCAGGCGGCCTACACCGACGCGCTGCTGGAGACGCAGTTCGGGGCGTGGGGCATCGCCGGGGTCAGCCTGCGCAGCCCCGACACCCGTGACGCGCTGGAACCGCAGGATGGGCTCTACACCGTCGCCGTGCGCGACGCGGAGGGGGAGCGGCTGCGGGTGATCGGCTGCCTGCTGGAACTGCTGGTGGCGCATGAGGATCCGGAAGCGGTGTTGGAGCGGATGTGCCGCCCGACGGTGCGCATCGTCACCCTGACGGTGACGGAAAAGGGCTATTGCCACGATCCGGCGACCGGCACGCTGAACGAGGACCATCCCGACATCCGCCACGACCTGGACAACCCGGCCAAGCCGCGCACCGCCATCGGCTTTCTGGCCGAGGCGCTGGCCCGCCGCCGCGCCGCCGGTCTGCCGCCCTTCACCGTGCTGAGCTGCGACAACCTGCCGAGCAATGGCGACACCGTCGCCCGCATCCTGCGCCGCTTCGCCGAACTGCGCGGTGCCGATTTCGGCGCCTGGGTGGCGGAGACGGTCGCCTGCCCCAACAGCATGGTCGACCGCATCGTCCCCGCCACCACCGAGGCCGACCGTGCCCGCGTGTCGCAGTCGCTGGGCGTGCAGGATGCCTGGCCGGTGGTGACGGAGCCCTTCACCCAGTGGGTGGTCGAGGACCGCTTCCCCGCCGGCCGCCCGGCTTGGGAGACCGTGGGGGTGGAGCTGGTCGCCGACGTCCATCCCTATGAGACGATGAAGCTGCGGCTGCTGAACGGCAGCCACTCCACCATCGCCTATCTCGGCTATCTGGCGGGCTACGAGACGGTGTCGGACACCATGGCCGATCCCGCCTTCGCCACGCTGGTGCGAAACCTGATGGACCAGGAGACGGGGCCGACGCTGCACATGCCGCCGGGCGCGGATATGGAGCAGTACAAGGACGCGCTGATCGCCCGCTTCCGCAATCCGGCGCTACGCCACCGCACCTGGCAGATCGCCATGGACGGCACGCAGAAGCTGCCGCAGCGCCTGCTGAACCCGATCCGCGACCGGCTTGCCGGCGGCGAAACCATCGACCGGCTGGCCTTGGCCGTCGCTGCCTGGATGCGTTACGTCGCCGGCACCGACGAGGCGGGCAAGCCCATCGACGTGCGCGACCCGTTGGCTGCGAAGCTGGCGGAAATCGCCGCATCCACCGCCGGCAACCCCGACCGGCTGGCCGAGGCTCTGTTCGGCCTGACCGCGGTGTTCGGTGACGATCTGCCGCGTGACCCGCGCTTCACCGGGCCGGTCACCGCCACGCTCAAGCGCCTGTTCGCAGACGGTGCCCGCGCCGTGGTCGCCGCCACCGCCTGACCCCGCTTCACAGCATCATCTTCTTTTAGGGAGTGTTCCCCTTGGTTGCCCTGACCGTCGAAAAGCCGCATGTGCTGGCCCTTCGTCCTGAGAACGCCCCCGATGCCGGACCGGTCAAGGCCGGCGAGGTGCTGGTCCGCGTCCAGCGCGCCGGCATCTGCGGGTCGGACCTGCACATCTACCACGGCTCCAACCCCTTCGCGGTCTATCCCCGCGTCATCGGCCACGAGTTCGCCGGCACGGTGGCGGCGGTCGGCGACGGCGTGAGCAACGTCGCGGTCGGCGACCATGTGGTGGTCGATCCGGTGGTGTCCTGCGGCCACTGCTACGCCTGCCGCGCCGGGCGGACCAATGTCTGCGCCAATCTGGAGGTGTTCGGCGTCCATCGCGACGGCGGCTTCCGCAACCATGTCGCGGTGCCGGCGGCCAACGCCATCAAGGTGCGCTCCGACCTGCCCATCTCGCTTGCCGCCCTGGCGGAGCCGCTGTCCATTGCCGCCAATGTGCTGTCGCGCACCGGCATCAATGCAGACGACACGGTGCTGGTCTATGGCGCCGGGACGGTCGGCCTGACGGTGGTGCAGGTCGCCAAGCTGCACGGAGCCCGCTGCATCGTCGCCGACCTGGACGACAAGCGGCTGGAACGGGCGAAGGAGTTCGGCGCCGACGTCGTCCTCAACTCCGCCCGCGTGTCGGTGCCCGATGCCGTGCGCGACGAGAATGACGGGCTGGGGCCCACGGTGGTGATCGACGGCGCCGGCGTGCCGGCTCTGCTGGAAGAGGCCTGCCGCCTCGCCAGCCCGGCGGCGCGCATCGGCCTGCTGGGCTTCTCCCCCGCTCCCTGCAACATCAGCCAGCAGGAGATCGTGAAGAAGGAGTTGACCCTGGTCGGTTCCCGCCTGAACCGCCGCCTGCTGCCGCAGGTCATCGACTGGCTGGAAAGCGGCAAGCTGAATCCTGCGGCGATGATCACCCAGGTCTTCCCGATCGCCGATGCGGCGAGCGCCTTCGCCCTGATCGAAACCGACCCGTCCAGCACCATCAAGGTCCAGCTCGACTTCGAAAGCTGAGAGTTTGTGAGTTTTCAAGGGTTTCAATTTTTCTCGGACGTCATTCCCGCGAAGGCGGGAATCCAGACCATTCCGAATGGGGGACTCTCCCGGCGAAGCCTGGATCCCCGCCTTCGCGGGGATGACGGCCGATAGAAGTGCTTGAGAACTCACAGTCTCTGTCACCGGCCGAACTGCATCCATCAGCAAACAACGGCGGACACGATCCGCCATAACGGAGGAACACCAGGATGAACAGCAAGACCCCGATCTCCCGCCGCACTCTGGCCAAGAGCATCGGTCTCGGCGCCGGCATCGCCGCCGGTGCGACGCTGCTGGGCGGCATCGCCGCGCCGGCCATCGTCCGCGCCCAGGCGAAGACGACGCTGAAGCTCGGCCACCTCGCCAACGAGGACAATGTCTGGCACAAGGCGTCGCTGGTCTTCGCCGAGGAAGTCGCCAAGCGCACCAACGGCGCGGTCGAGGTCAAGGTGTTCCCCAACGAGCAGCTCGGCAAGGAAACCGACCTGATCAAGGGCATCCAGCTCGGCACCATCGACTTCACCATCACCGGTGAGTCGCTGCAGAACTGGGCGCCTGCCGCGGCGCTGCTGGCGGTTCCCTACGCCATCCGCGACCTCGACCATCTCGACAAGGTCGTCACCGGCGAGCCGGGCAAGAAGATCGCTGAGGCCATCGAACAGAAGACCCAGCTGGTTCCGCTGACCTACTTCGCCCGCGGCCCGCGCAACCTGACCAGCAAGCGCCCGATCAAGTCGCCGGACGAACTGAACGGCCTGAAGATGCGCGTTCCCAACGTGCCGCTGTTCGTGTCCTTCTGGCAGGGCCTGGGCGCCAAGCCGACGCCGATGGCCTTCTCGGAGGTCTTCACCGGCCTGCAGAACGACACCATCGAGGCGCAGGAGAACCCGCTGGCCCTGATCAAGTCGGCGAGCTTCTACGAGGTCCAGAAATACGTGAACCTGACGGAGCACGTCATCAGCTGGATCTATCTGGTCGGCGGCTCGAAGAAGCTGAACAAGATGCCGGCCGAACAGCGCGCCGCCATTACGGAAGCCGCCAAGGCAGCACAAGCCGCCGAGCGCAAGCTGTTCATCGAGGACGAGACCAAGCTGGCGGCCGACCTGAAGGCCAAGGGCATGGAGTTCATCACCGTCGACAAGGCCGCCTTCGCCGAGAAGGGCCGCCCGGCGGTGGTCGCGGCGCTGTCGCCGGAAATCAAGCCGATCTACGACGAAATCCTCGCGGTGAAGTGAGGGTAAGATCCCCCCTCTCCCTTCGGGGAGAGGGGGACGATCCCGGGCCTCCTCCAACCGCAAGAGCCTGTCCGATGCGCAAAGCCCTTTCCGCCGCGGTGGCGGCCGTATCCGCCCTTTGCCGCTGGGGAACCCTGGCGGCCATCGGCGTCCTCATCATCGTCGTGACCATCCAGGTGCTGGGCCGCGTCCCCGGTTTCCCCTCGCCGCCCTGGACGGAGGAGGTGGCCCGCTTCGCGCTTGTCCATCTCGTCGCCTTTTCCTGCGGGCTGGCGCTGCTGCGCGGCGAGCTGGTGAACGTCGACATGTTCATCCTGCTGCTGCCCAAGCCGCTGCAATGGGCGGTGGCGCGGGTGGTGGACGTGGCGATCCTGGTCTTCGCGGTCGCCATCATCCCCGGCGCTTGGGATTACGTCGTCGGCAGCATCGGCGAGCGGGCCCGCTCCATCAACGTGCCGATGATCTGGGTCTATGTCGTGACGCTGATCATCCCGGTGTCGCTCGCCTTCTTCTCGATTGCCCGGCTGGCCGGGCTCGGGCGCGATTCCGCGCCGCCCAGCCATGGGGAAACCGTCTGATGGTCACCGCACTGTTCGTCACCTTCGCCGTCCTGCTGATCCTGGGTGCGCCGGTGGGCATCGCGCTGGGCGGCGCGTCGGCGGTCTATCTGGTCGGCAGCGACATCGACCTCGCGGTGGTTCCGCAGTTCATGTATGCGGGCATGGACAGCTTCGTCCTGCTCTGCATCCCAGGCTTCGTGCTGGCCGGCAACCTGATGAACGGCGGCGGCATCACCGACCAGATCGTGCTGTTCAGCAACCGGCTGGTCGGCCATATCCGCGGCGGACTCGGCCTTGCCAACGTGACGGGGTCGATGGTGTTCGCCGGCATCTCCGGCACCGCGGTGGCCGAGACCGCCTCGATCGGCGCGGTGATGATCCCGGCGATGCGCAAGTCCGGCTACGACGCGCCCTTCGCCGCCGCCGTCACCGCCGCCGCCTCCACCGTCGGGCCGATCATCCCGCCCAGCGTGCCGATGATCATCGTCGGCACCCTGACCGGCCTGTCGGTCGGCAAGATGTTCATGGCCGGCGCCATTCCGGGCCTGCTGCTGGGCGTCGGCATGATGATGACGGTCTGGATCCTGGCGCGGGTGCGCAACTATCCGAAGGAGCCCTGGCAGGGCTTCGGCGCCCTGCTGCGCGCCAGCCGCGGCGCCTTCTGGGCGCTGCTGATGACGGCGATCATCCTGTTCGGCATCGTCGGCGGCTATTTCACCCCGACCGAGGCGTCGGTGGTGGCGGCGCTCTATGCCTTCGTCATCGGCTTGTTCGTCTACAAGGGCTTCAAGCTGCGCCAGCTGCCGGCGATCCTGCTGGAGAGCGCCATCGGGTCGGGCGGGTTGATCCTGCTGGTGGGCCTCGCCAACGTGTTCGGCTGGATCCTGACCAGCGAGCAGATCCCGCAGGCCATCGCCGCTTCCATGCTGGCGCTGACCACCAACAAGTATCTGATCATCCTGATGATCAACATCCTGCTGCTGTTCGTCGGCACCTTCATGGAGACGATCGCGGCATTGATCATCCTGTTCCCGCCGCTGCTGGCGGTGGCGACCCAGGTCGGCATCGACCCGATCCATTTCGCCACCTTCGCCGTGCTGAACCTGATGATCGGCCTGACCACCCCGCCGGTCGGTGTCTGCCTGTTCGTCGCGGCCAACATCGCGAAGATCTCGCTGGGCGCGATCACGCGGGCAATCTGGCCCTTCCTGCTCTGCAACATCGTGATCCTGCTGCTGGTGTCCTATGTGCCGGCGCTGTCGCTGTGGCTGCCGAGCCTGCTTTTCCGCTGATCTTTCAAAGTCCAAAGCCCCTCTCTTTCCAAGGAGTTTGCAGCCATGGAACAATCCTGGCGCTGGTTCGGCCCCGAAGACGCCATCAAGCTGAACCACATCCGCCAAGCCGGCGCCACCGGCGTGGTCACCGCCCTGCACCACATCCCCTACGGCGTCGTCTGGTCGGTCGAGGAAATTCAGAAGCGCAAGGCGATGATCGAGTCCGACAAGGAACTCGGCCTCAGCTGGACCGTCACCGAAAGCCTGCCGGTGCACGAGGCGATCAAGATCGGCGAAGGCGACCTGACGGAGCTGTTCGACAATTACCGCCAGTCGATGCGCAACCTCGCCGCCTGCGGCGTGACCACCATCTGCTACAACTTCATGCCGGTGCTGGACTGGACGCGGACGGAGCTGGCGGCGGCGCTGCCGGGCGGCGGCACCTCGTTGCGCTTCAACGCCCATGAGCATGCCGCCTTCGACGTCTACATGCTGGAGCGTCCGGGCGCCGAGGAGGACCATTCGCCGGAGGTTCTCGCCAAGGCCAAGGAGTGGTTCGACCGCTCGTCGGAAAGCGACCGGGCGAAGCTGCTGTCGAACATCATGGCCGGCCTGCCGGGCGCCTATGACCGCTACGACATCCCCGGCCTGCGCAAGATGATCGCGCGCTTCAACGGCATGAGCGCCGATGGCCTGCGCGAGACGCTGGCCCGCTTCCTGCGCGAGGTGATCCCGACGGCGGAAGAGGTCGGCATCCGCATGGCGATCCACCCCGACGACCCGCCCCGTCCGCTGTTCGGTCTGCCCCGCATCGTCAGCACCGAGGACGACCTCGCCCATCTGATCAACGCGGTGAAGTCGCCGAACAACGGGCTGACCTTCTGCACCGGTTCGCTCGGCGCGGGGCAGACCAACAACGTGCCGGCGATGGCCAAGCGCTTCGCCGAGGACATCCACTTCGTCCACCTGCGCAACGTCGCCAAGGAGCCGGACGGGTCCTTCGAGGAAGCTGACCATCTCGCCGGCGACGTCGACATGGTGTCGGTCGTCACCACCCTGCTGGAGGAGCAGAAGCGCCGTCAGGACGCCGGCAACGACAACTGGCGCCTGCCCTTCCGTCCCGATCACGGACACGAACTGCTGGACGACGTGGGCAAGCCGACCCACCCCGGCTATCCGATGATCGGCCGCCTGCGCGGTCTGGCGGAAATCCGCGGCGTGATGACCGCGGTCGCGGCGGTGAAGCAGCTGCCGATGTGAGGCGGACGCGCCGGCTTCACCCGCCGGCGCGCATCCCCAGACGGGCAAGTTTCTTGTAGAAGGCGGCGCGGGAGATGCCGAGCGCCCGTGCCGCCTCCGTCGCCCGGCCGCCGCTGGCCGCGAGCGCACGGCCGAGAAGCCCGCGCTCGAACTCGTCAAAGGCCTCGTCGTAGCCTTGCACGGGCTGCGGCGCCGTTTGTACCAGCGCCTGGACCGGCGTCGGACGTGCCGCCTCTGCAGGTTCGGCGCCTGCCAAATCCGGCAACGCCTCGGCAAGGTCGGCGGCGGTCAGTCGGCGGCTGTCGGTCAGCAGGCAGGTGCGCTCCAGCACGTTGCGCAGCTCGCGCACATTGCCGGGCCAGCGGTGGCGGCCCAGCGCCTCGACCGCTTCCGGGGTCAGGCCGCGCAGCGGGAGGCCGCTGCGGGCGGCGATCTCCTGCAGGATGGATTCGGCGATGGCCTCCAGCCCGCCACCCATCTCCGCCAGGGCCGGCAGGCGGATCGGCAGCACGTTCAGCCGGTAATAGAGGTCGGAGCGGAAACGGCCGTCGCGGATCCGCTGCTCCAGATCGACGTTCGTCGCCGCGATCACCCGGACATCGACCTTCACCGGACGGTCGGAGCCCAGCGGTTCGATCTCCTGCTCCTGCAATGCCCGCAGCAGCTTGGCCTGCAGCCCCAGCGGCATGTCGCCGATCTCGTCCAGGAACAGGGTGCCGCCATCGGCGGTCTTGAAGCGCCCTTCCCGGCCCCGGCGGTCCATCCCGGTATAGGCGCCGGGCACCGCGCCGAAGAACTCCGCCTCCAGCAGCGTTTCGGGAATCGCCGCCACATTGACGCCGACGAAGGACCGGCCGCTGCGCGCCGACAGGCCGTGGATGGCCTGGGCGATCAGTTCCTTGCCGGTGCCGGTCTCGCCCAACAGCAGGATCGGCGCATCGGTGCGGGCGGCGAGACGGGCCTTGCGCTTGACCTCCAGGCAGACCGGGCTGTCGCCGACATAGCTTTGCAGCGTGTAGCGCAGCTGCCTCCTCTCATCGAGCCGGCGCCGGGTCGCCGCCAGTTCGGCCTCCAGCCGCGACAGCTCGGCAAGCAAGGGTTTCAGGCGGTGCAGGCTGTCATAGAGGACGAAGCCGACGGCGCCGATCACCGCGCCGGCATCGTCGGTCAGCGGGAAACGCGTCACCACCAGCCGCTGGGTGCCGAACAGCATCAGGTCGAGCAGGATCGGCTGGCCGGTCGCCAGCACCTGACGCATCTGCGAATGGGGGATGATCTCCTCCACCTCGCGGCCGATGGCCTCGGCGGGGTCGGAAATGCCGAGCATGCGGGCGTATTTCTCGTTGATCCACACCACCCGCGCGTCGCGGTCGACCGCCACCGTGCCTTCGGACTGGGTTTCCAGCGCCTCGAACAGCGACGGGATGGCGCGGCTGCGCAGCAGCGCCGCGTTGCCGGCGAAGGCATCGCCCTCCAGCGGAACCGCCGCCATGTCCGCTCCGCCACGCCGGCCGCCGTCCGCCCGTTCCGTCACCCTGGCCGCTCCCTTGATCCTCGCACCTCCCGTGTTATCGGGACCTCGCCAGGATTCCGCAATGGCCGAGCGACCCTTGGGACAATGCCGATCGCAACGCCGCACGCTCTTGCGGAGTAGCGGCCGGCCGGTCCATGCTGCGGCCCGTAGCGCTTTCCGGCTCCGATGCGGAGCGACCGCGCCACTCCACCGGAGCCATCTTGCCCGTCCCGTCACTTCCGCCATGCTGACCCTGCCGGCCTTTCTCCTGCTTGCCGCGGTGCTGGCGACCCTGTGGACGGCGTGGCGCAGCTGGGCGCTACCGCCCTTTCCCAGACGCTTCAACTTCGTGGCGATGCAGCTGTCCGCCTCCTGGTGGGCGACGGCCGCCGCCATCGAGACCATCGTCCCGGCCCCGGCGGACAAGCTGTTCTGGGCCGAGATGGCGTGGTTCGGCATCGTCTGCACCCCCAGCTTCTGGGCGCTGTTCCTGTGGTCCTACACACGGGAGGAGCTGGCGGCCCGCTGGCGGCTGGTGCCGGTCGTGGTGGGCGCGCTGACCTGGGCGGCGGCGCTGACCAACGACCTCCACCGGCTGATGTACACCGCGGTCCAGCCGATCAGCGACGCGCCGGGAGCCGCACTGATCTACAGCCACGGCCTGCTGTTCTTCGTCGTCACCATCTATCTCTACGCCTTCATGGTGATGAGCATCGTCGTCACCGCCAGCGGCATCCACCGGGCCACGCCGGCCTACCGTACCCATTACCTGGGTTTTCTGGTGGCGATGGCGGTGCCGTGGGTGGCGAATGTCGGCTATGTCACCGGTAACCTGACCCTGTTCGATCTCGACCCAACACCCTTCAGCTTCCTGCTGATGGGCGCGGTGTTCTACTGGCTGATCACCCGGCGCCGCCTGTTCGTCCTGCTGCCGGTCGCCCGCGACGCCCTGCTGGATGCGGTTCCCGACCCGGTGCTGGTGCTGGATGCCGACGGCACGGTGGTGGAGGCGAACCCGGCTGCCCTGGCGCTGGTGCCCGACGGCACGCCGCTCGGCCGCCGGTTGACCGACCTCCCCGGCCTGTCGGCGCTGTCGCCGGGGAGCTTTACCCTGCCGGTGTCGCTGACCCTGAAAAGCGACGGCACCCTGCGCAGCTTCGAAGCGACGCGCGTTCCGCTCACCTCCGGCAATGCCGGCGGGCGGGCTGCGGCGCGCGAGGTCGGCTGTCTGTTGATGCTGCGCGACGTCACCCACCGCCGCCGGGCCGAGATGCGGCTGGAGGACACGGTGCGGCGCCTCGACCTCGCCCGGCTGGAGGCGGAGGAACGGCTGGTGGCGGAGCAGGAGGCCACGCGGGCGCTGAACGGCTTCCTGTCGATGGCGGCGCACGAGTTCAAGACGCCGCTCGCCATCATCGACGGCGCGGCCCAGCTTCTGCTGATGGATGCGGAGGTGAAGGCCCCCGGCATGCTGCCGCGGCTGGAGAAGATCCGCCGCGCCGTGCGCCGGCAGGTCAACATCCTGGAAACCTGCCTTGCCGACGACCGGCTGAACGATCCCGCCTTCGCGCTGCGCCGCGATCCGCTGGACCTTCCGGCCCTGCTGCGCGCCGCCGCTTCGGCCCAGGGCGACGCCGCGCCCGGCCGCCGGATCGAGCTGGAGCTGGACGGCTGTCCGGCCCGGATGACCGGCGACGGCCCGATGCTGGAGCTGTGCGTCCATAACCTGCTGAACAACGCGCTGAAATATTCGCCTCCCGGCACGCCGGTCCGACTGCGCGCCTGGAGCGAGGACGGGAACAAGGATGGGCTGGGCAGGCAATCGCAGCTGGCGCTGTCGGTGGCCGACCAGGGAATCGGCATTCCGGACAGCGAGCAGGAGCGGGTGTTCGACCGTTTCTTCCGCGCCACCAACATCGGTACGGCGGCAGGCAGCGGCGTCGGGCTGAACATGGTCCGCCGCATCGCGGCGCTGCATGGCGGGACGGTGACGGTCGACAGCCGGCTGGGCGAGGGCAGCGTCTTCACGCTGCGGCTCCCGCTATCCGAAGGGGCGCTCTGCGAAGACCGGATGGCCGGCATGCCGGCGTCTTAATCCGTTGGAGAGATCGTTTCTTGCATTGATTGACAGGTGAAGGGAATAATCCCGCTCCCTCCATCTGGACCCTGGCAATATGAGCGATCACGACCCCACCGTCGTCCGGCCGGTGCCGAAACCCCGCGTCCCCCTGGGCATCGAAGAGGTGCTGGTCGCCATAACCATGGCGGTGGTGGCGCTGATCACCTTCGCCAACGTCGTGGTGCGCTATCTGACCGACGCCTCCTTCGCCTTCACCGAGGAATATTCGATCGCGCTGATGGTGATCCTCACCTTCCTCGGCGCGTCGGCCGCGGTGGTGAAGGACCGGCACATCCGGATCACCTTCATCACCGACAAGCTGTCGCCCGGCAACCGCCGCCGGGCGGAACAGTTCGCCATGGCCTGCGTGGCGCTGATGTACGGGCTGCTGGTGGTCTACGGCACCTGGACGACCTGGGACGATTACCGGTTCGAGGTGACCTCGCCGGCGCTGGGGCTGCCGCAATGGATCTACACGATCTGGCTGCCGGTGCTGTCGCTGGTGGTGCTCGCCCGCACCATCGGCCGCATGATCCGCATCCATCGCGGCACCGAACCGCTGGAAACCGGACATATTCCGGAGGGTGAGCCGTGATCACCACCCTGCTCTTCGGGTCTTTCCTGGTCATGATGCTGGCGGGCGTGCCGATCGCCGCCGCCCTGGGGCTGGCCGGCACCGCCGCCATCGCTTTCGCCCATCTCGGCGTCATTTCGGTTCCGACCAGCGTCTATACCGGCATCGCCAAATATCCGCTGCTGACCATCCCGATGTTCGTTCTGGCCGGCACCATCTTCGACCGGTCGGGCGTGGCGCAGAAGCTGGTGCGCTTCGCCACCGCCATCGTCGGCCAGGGCAAGGGCGCGCTGGCGATCATCGCGGTGGTGGTGGCGATGATGATGGGCGGCATCTCCGGATCCGGTCCGGCCATTGCCGCGGCGGTCTGCGGCGTGATGGCGCCCAGCATGATCCGCGCCGGCTATCCCCGGCCCTACATCGCCAGCGTCATCGCGGCGGCGGCGGCCACCGACATCCTGATCCCGCCGTCGGTCGCGCTCATCATCTACAGCGTCCTGGTGCCGGCCGCCCCGACCACCTCGATGTTCGCCGCCGGCATCATCCCCGGCACGCTGGCCGGCCTCGCCCTCATCGTCCCGGTCTTCTGGCTGGCGCGGAAACACAATCTCGGCGCCAAGCTGTCGAACGAGCCGCGGCCGCCCTTCTGGCGCAGCCTGTGGGATGCGTCGCTCGGCCTGTTCGCCAAGGTCATCATCCTGGGCGGCCTGCGGCTGGGCGTCTTCACCCCGACCGAGGCGGCGGTGATCGCCGTGGCCTACGGCCTGCTGCTGGGCATGGTGGTCTACCGCACCATCCGCTTCCGCGACCTCTATTCCATGCTGGTGGAGGCAGCGGAGATCTCCGCCATCATCCTGACGGTGATCGCGCTGGCCAGCGTGTTCGGCTGGGCGCTGAGCACCCTGTCGGTGATCGACCCCATCGCCGACGCCATCATCCATTCCGGACTTGGCGAATATGGCGTGCTGGCGCTGCTGGTGGTGATGCTGACCATCATCGGCACCTTCCTGGACGGCATCTCGATCTTCATCATCCTGCTGCCGCTGCTGATCCCCATCGCCACCGCCTACAAGTGGGACCTGACCTGGTTCGGCGTCATCCTGACTCTGATGATTGCCGTCGGCCAGTTCACCCCGCCGATGGCGGTCAACCTGATGGTGGCCTGCCGCATGACCGGCTGTTCGATGGAAAGCACGATCCGCTGGGTGATGTGGCCGCTGGTCACCATGCTGCTGGTGGTCGTGGCGGTGATCCTGTGGCCGGATCTGGCGCTGTGGATGCCGCGGCAGATGGGGTTTTAGAGGAAGCGGGCGACATCGCGGCTGGTCAGATGCAGGCTGGCCGCGACGTCGTAGCCGCGCTTTGCGATCTTGTCGGCCGCCGCGGCCTCGAACGCGGCGCGGTGGGCGGCGGCATAGGCGAGACAGTCCTCCGGCGCCGGCTCCCGCATGCCGAGCAGGGCGCGGAATGCCAAGCGGTGGACGGCGCACCAGCCAGCATGCCCGGCCGGGCGGAAGACCAGCGCATCGATCTTTGCCCGCCAGGACAAGTCTGCCCCCGTCATTCGCGCAGACCCAACCGCCGGGCGAGACGGAACAGGTTGCTGCGGTCCAGCCCGAGCGACCGTGCCGCCTGCGCCCAGTTGCCATCGTGGCGGGCCAGATGCGCGCGGATCATCCGGCGTTCGAGATCCTCCACCGCGTCGCGCAACGGCAGTTCGGGCAGTTCGGGCAGTTCGGGCAGGTCCGGCGGTTCCGGCAGGCGGGGTTGCTGCGCTGGCATCGCTGTCGGCATGACACACCCCTCCTCCTGCTCCAAATCTGCCAAGCCCAAATCCGCCGGGGTCAGGGTCAGCACGCCGCCGTCCGGCGGCCGGGCAACGCGGGCGCGGATGGCGCCGCGACCGATGGCGTGCTCAAGCTCGCGCACATTGCCGGGCCAGGGGTAGGCCAGCATGCGCCGTTCCGCCGCCGCCGAAAGGCGCAGGTTGCGCAGGCCGAGCCGAGCCCGGTTTCGCTCCAGGAACAGACCGGCCAGCCGCAGGATGTCGGTGCCGCGGTCGCGTAGCGGCGGCACCCGCAGCGGATAGACGCTGAGCCTGTGATAAACGTCGGCGCGGAAGCGGCCTTCCCGCACCTCGGCCGCAAGGTCGCGGTTGGTGGCGGCGATCACCCGCACGTCGACGGTGATGTGGCGGTCGGAGCCGACGCGCTGGATCTCGCCGTTTTGCAGCGCCCGCAGCATCTTGGCCTGCGCCGGCAGCGGCAGTTCGCCAACCTCGTCGAGGAACAGGGTGCCGCCATCGGCCAGTTCGAACTTGCCGCGCCGGTCGGCCACCGCACCGGAAAAGGCGCCGCGCACATGGCCGAACAGTTCGCTTTCCACCAGGGCGTCCGGCAGGGCAGCACAATTGACGTGGACCAGCGGTCCGGCGGCGCGCGGGGAACGGGCGTGCAGCCGGCGCGCCACCAGTTCCTTTCCCACCCCGGTCTCGCCCAGCACCAGCACGACGAGGTCGCTGGCCGCCACGGTATCGACCTCCGTCAGCAGCGCCGCCATCGCCGGGCTGCTGCCGACGGGGTCGAAATCGAGCCCCTGCGGCGGGTCGTCGAGGATGCGCAAGGCCGTTCCGCCATCCGCTGCCATGGCTGCGTCCTGGGCCGCCCGCCGCTCCACCACGGTCGCAAGGTCCGCCGTCAACTGCGCCCAGGCGGCAATCGCCCCCTCCCAACCGTCGAAGCGCCCTTCGTTCAGCGCGTCCAGCGTCAGCACGCCCCAGGGGCGTCCGTCGACGCGCAGCGGCGTCCCGACGCAGTCATGCACATGCAGCCGCTGACTCAGATCGGGGATCAGCCCGTCATAGGGGTCTGGCAACTCGCAGCCGGCTGGGAAGCGCAGCGGCCCATCCTCAGCCTCGGCAATCGCCTGCAGGCGGGGATGCTCGTCCAGTTCGAAACGGCGGCCGAGCGTGTCGGGGCTGAGACCGCGCGTGGCGAGCGGAACCAGCAGTCCCTCCCCCGCCTTGCCGCCATCGAAGCGGCCGTCATGGCGCAGCAGCGCGCAAGCGTCGCACGGCAAATGGCGGGCCATCAGGTCGAGCAGCAGGGGCCACAGCCGTGCCGGATCGTCAAGCGCCAGCAGCAGCGCCCCGGCCTCGTCCAGGGGAAGGGATGTTGTCGGAATGACCGTTTCGTTGTCCATTCGACATCATAGCGCGCGTGGTCGCATTGACAACGCCCCTTCTGCGCGGCGTGGAATCCTTGGCTGCGTCGCTTTGGCACAGGGCTTGCCATTCCATTGCGACATCGTGACGCGCAAAAGGATTGCCACTTCCATGCTGACGCCTGCCCAGATCGCCGTCATCAAGGCCACTGCCCCCGTCGTCGCCGCCCACGCCAACAAGATCACCGGCACCTTCTATCCGCTGATGTTCGAGCGCTTCCCCGAGGTGCGCGCCGTCTTCAACCAGAGCCACCAGCGTAGCAGCGCCCAGCCGGAAGCGCTGGCCAACGCCATCATCGCCTACGCCTCCAACATCGACCGGCTCGAGGTTCTGGGCCCGGCGGTGGAGGCCATCGTGCAGAAGCACGTCTCGCTCAACATCACCCCCGACCAGTACAAGATCGTCGGCACCTGCCTGATGGAGGCCATCGGCAAGGTGCTGGGCGACGCGGTGACGGCCGAGGTCGCCGACGCCTGGGGTGCGGCCTACTGGCAGCTGGCCGACCTGCTGATCGCGGCGGAGGAGACGGAATATGCGCGCAAGGCGGCGCTGACCGGCGGCTGGCGCGGCGCCCGGCGCTTCCGGATCGTGGAGAAGACCCCGGAAAGCGCCGTCATCACCTCCTTCCGGCTGGCACCGGTCGACGGCGGGCGGGTGATGGACTTCCATCCCGGCCAGTATCTCGGCCTGCGCCTGACCGTCGACGGCGAGACGGTTCACCGCAACTACAGCCTCTCGGCCTCGCCGAACGGCCGCGACTACCGCATCTCGGTGAAGCGCGAGCCGCAGGGTCTGGTCTCCGGCTTCCTGCATGACCGCGTTCGAGTCGGTGACGAGATCGACGTCTATCCGCCGGCCGGCGAGTTCGTGCTGCGCGAGGGCGCCGGCCCGCTGTTGCTGATCACCGGCGGCGTCGGCCAGACCCCCGCCCTGCCGCTGGCCGAACAGGCGCTGGCCGCCGGTCGTAAGGTCATCTACGTGCATGCCGCGCTCAACGGCTCGGTCCACGCCTTCCGTCGGCAGATCGACGAGTTGGCCGCCCTGCATGAGGCGCTGAAGCCGGTCTATTGCTATGCCGAACCGCAGCCGGGCGACCAGCCGCACATGATCGGCCTGCTAGACCAGGAGCGCTTGGCCAACCTGCTGCCGAAGGAGCCGGGCGTCGCTGCCTATGTGGTCGGCCCGAAGCCCTTCATGGCCGCGGTGGTGAAGGCGCTGACCGCGCTGGGTCTGCCGGAGTCGTCGATCGTCCACGAGTTCTTCGGCCCGCGGGAAGCGCTCGCCTGACGCGACACCGGAACAACATTGCCTCCGACTACAGGAGCCGGCCTTTCCAAAAGGCCGGCTCTTTTTTTGACCGATGTTCGCCCGCCTTTTTTGCCGGTGCGTCCGGTGGTTGCGAGTAAAACTGTTATATCACTTAAATCAGATGTGATTTGCCGCGGCATAGCCCACCATTCCGACTTGCCTTCTGCAGAGTGTGCGCCTTTTCGGTGAAATCTTCGTGTGGCGCGGGTGGCCGTCCACTGCGATGCGGCAGGATCCGCAACGCAACGCGGAAGAATCGTGGATTCTCCTTATTTCTTTCTTAGCGATTTTGGCGCTTTCCTAGTCATGGAACGGTCAAATTATTTGCAATTGTTCCCTTTCCGTGACATCGCCGCCGGCAGCCGCGGGAAGTGAACGGAGGAAACGGTGATGCGGCGAGAGCCGGAAAGGCCGGCCGCAGTGACGTGTGGAGCGCTGGTGCCCGAGAGCACCGAGGGGGGGAGGACGGTATGTCGAACGATAGCCGGAGCACGATGCTCCAAGGAGGGCCCGCCAAAGGCGGCGCCTGGTATTCCGGGTTGCGCGCCAAGCTGATGATCGCCATCGGCGTGGTGCTGTCCGGCACGCTGGTGGCCGCCGCCGTGGCGCTGGTCGGCTATGCGAACGTGCGCACCACCATCGACGCCATCGTCGGCGAAGCGGTGCCGGCGATGACCGAAGGCATGGCGGTGGCGCAGCAGGCCGAACGGCTGGTGGCGCTGGCCCCGGCCCTGACCTCCGCCACCGATGCCGCCGCGCGGGAGGCGGTTTCCGCCGGCATCGCCGCGGCAAAGGAGGAATTCAACGCCCGCCTTTCCCGGCTGCGGGCCACCGGCTCCGCCGGGGACCAACTCGCCGCCATCGAGGAGGCGTCGCAGGGGCTGCTCAACAACCTCGTGCAGCTCGACCAGGCGGCGGCCGAACGGGTGGCTCTTGCCGCCGAACGCACGGCGATGCTGCCGAAAGTGATGGCGGCCGAGGCGGAAATCCAGAAATTCGCCGCCCCCTGGACCTCCGTTCTCAACAATGACGAGGAGGAGGCCCGCTCCACCCTGTCCGAACCCGACACCGCCCCCGCCGCAATGCGCGAGGCGGCGGCTACACTGTCAAAGATCACGATCGAGAAGAAGCCGCTGGCAACCGTCACGGCCGAGGCGGCCAACGTCCGCAACATGCTGATGGAAGCCGCCAGCACCAGCGACGACCAGCGGCTGGCCATCATCGAGACCCGTGTGGGCGTTTCGCTGGCCGGTCTGGTGAACAACGCCAAGGAGCTGCCGGAGCGGCTGGCCGCCGTCGCCTCCAAGCAGGCGGAGCTGCTGAATGGCTTTTCGGTCGGTGAGAACTCGCTGGTCACCATCCGGCAGAAGGAACTGCTGATCCAGGGCTATTTCGTCCAGCTGCTGGAGAGCAACCATGCCCTGACCACCACCCTCTCCAAGGGAATCGCCACCCTGGTCGAGGGCCAGAAACACAACATCGCCGAAGCCAGCGGCGCCACCACCCGCATGCTGGACAACAGCCGCCTGACCCAGATCGCGGTGGCCGTTGCCAGCATCCTGGTGTCGATCCTGGTGGTCTGGCTCTATATCGGCCGCATCGTCATCCGCCGGATGATGGATCTGAAGACCGGCATGGGCCGGATCGCCGCCGGAGACCTGGACGCCGATATCAAGCTGAGCGGCCATGACGAGATCGCGGAGATGGGGGAGGCGCTGCTGGTCTTCCGCGACACCGCGCGCGAGGTGGAAACCACCCGCGCCGCTGCCGAGGCCGAACGCCAGCGGGCGGCGGGCGAACGCCGCCAGACCATGCTGTCGCTGGCCGACCAGTTCGAGAACGGCGTGAAGACCGTGGTGGAGACGGTGTCCGCCGCCGCCACCCAGATGCACCAGACCGCCGCCGGCATGGTGGCGACCGCCGACGACACCTCCCGTCAGGCCGGCAGCGCTGCGGAAGCGGCGGAAACCGCGTCGGTCAATGTCGATGGCGCCGCGTCGGCCGCCCATGAGCTGTCGCAGTCGATCAGCGAGATCGCCCGTCAGGTGACCGAGTCGGCGACCATCGCCGCTAAGGCGGCAAACGAGGCCGACCGCACCGACAGCACCATGCGCGAACTGAACGAGGCGGCCAGCCGCATTGGCGCCGTTCTCGACCTCATCTCGGACATCGCCGGCCAGACCAACCTGCTGGCGCTGAACGCGACCATCGAAGCGGCGCGGGCGGGCGAGGCCGGCAAGGGCTTCGCCGTCGTGGCGCAGGAGGTCAAGCAGTTGGCCAGCCAGACGGCGAAGGCCACCGACCAGATCGCCGGCCAGATCGGCGCCATGCAGCAGGCGACCGGCGAGGCGGTGAACGCCATCCGCAGCATCGGCCTGACCATCGGCCGCCTGAACGACATCGCCGCCAGCATCGCCGCGGCGGTGGAGGAGCAGGGCGCCGCCACGTCGGAGATCGCCCGCAACGTCCAGCAGGCGGCGGGCGGCACCGCCCAGGCCTCCCAGAACATCGGTCAGGTCCGCACCGCCGCCGGCCAGACCGGCCAGTCGGCGCAGGAGGTCCTGTCGGTCGCCCAGGAGGTCTCGACCCAGACCGGCCGCCTCCAGCAGCAGATCGACCGCTTCCTCAGTCAGGTGCGGTCGGCATAACGGAGCGATGAGCGCCCTCTCCCGCCTTTGGGAGAGGGCGCTTCGTGCCCATTCCCCGGGATCGTCATACGGCACCGGACGCTCAGCCCGTGGTCCTGCCGCGAGCTTGCGGGCGGTAGAGAGGTGCGCGAACGAATTGTAGCGTTGCTTCACAGGCGGGTCGACATAGGGGCGGTTCTGTAGTAAAACTACATTTTGTTCCAAACCGCCCCTTCTGCAACCTCGCTGACCCTCCCATGCTGGACACCATAGCCTCGTCGCTCGACAGCCTGCGCCGCGCGGAAGCAGCGGTGGCCCGCACCGTTCTGGCCGACCCGGAGGCCGCGGTGCGCGACAGTCTGGCGCAGCTGGCCGGCAAGGCGGGGGTCAGCGAACCGTCGGTCCTGCGCTTCTGCCGCTCCGCCGGCTTCGGCGGTTTTCAGGAATTCAAGATTTCGCTGGCCCAGCATCTGGCGGCATCCGCCGTGCGCGAGGAGGTTGGCGAGCGACCGACCCCGCTGGTGCGCGACCTCACCCCCGGAGACAGTGTCGCCAGTGCGGCGGAGAAGGTGCTGAACCGCTCCATCGACGCGCTGGTCCGCCTGCGCGGCCGGCTCGACAGCATGGCGCTGGAAAAGGCGGCCGGGGTGCTGGCGCGGGCGCGGCGGGTGCAGATCGTCGGCGTCGGCGCCTCGGGCACGGTGGCGCTGGATGCCCATCACAAGCTGTTCCGCCTGCTGCCGCAGGTCACCGCCAGCACCGACGCCCATCTTCAGGCAATGGCGGCGGCGACGCTCGGCCCCGGCGACGCCCTGCTGGCGATTTCAAAGACCGGCACCAGCGATGAAATCTTCGACGTCGCCGCAATCGCCCGCGACGGCGGCGCCACGGTGATCGCCATCACCGCGTCCGCGACTCCGTTGGCCGAACGCGCCGACATCCGCCTGACCGTCGATGTCGACGAGGACACCGCCGTCCACACCCCGATGGCCTCGCGGCTGGCGCAACTGGCGCTTATCGACGTGCTGACGGTCGCCGTCGGGCTGCAGGCCCCGCCGGGCCTCGACCGCCGTCTCGCCCGCATCAAGGCGGTCCTGGCCGGTCACCACCGCGTGCCCGAGCGGCCGGCTTCCCTTTCAAACTCCGCCTCCCCAATCATCCAGAAGAAATCCAAGGAATCCTGATGTCCACCACCCAGAGCCCTGTCGAAATCCTGGATCAGCTCGTCGCCTACGGCGTCGTTCCGGTCATTCGCAACAGCTCCGCCGATCTGGCGCGCACCGCCGTGACCTGGCTGCGCGAGGCCGGTTACGGCACTTTCGAGATCACCATGACCACCCCCGGCGCCGTCGGCCTGATCGAGGAGCTGTCGGCGGAGGGCGGCGCCCTGATCGGCGCCGGCACCGTCCTGACCCCGGCCGCCGTCGCCGACGTGGTGAAGGCCGGCGCCAAGTATGTGGTGTCGCCCTGCGTCGTGCCGAAGGTGGCTGCCGCCTGCCGCGACCATGGCGTGGCCTGCCTGATGGGCGCCCTGACCCCGACCGAGGTGCATGCCGCGATTTCCGCCGGTGCCGACGCCATCAAGATCTTCCCGGCCTCCACCGTCGGCCCGGCCCACATCAAGGCGCTGAAGTCGGTCTTCCCCGGCGTCCGCTTCGTCCCCACCGGCGGCATCGATGCCACCACCGTGGCGTCCTATGTCGCGGCCGGAGTTGCCTGCGTCGGCGCCGGCGGCAAGCTGGTCGATGAAACCCTGGTCAAGAAGGGCGACCGCGAGGGCATCCTCGCCGCCGGGCGGCAGCTGATGGAAGCCTATCGCGCCGCCAAGGGGGCGTGAGCAAGTCGGCGTGAGGCGGGGACGAACTCCCCGCCTCAAACCCCCTCCAGCACTCCGCGCACCGCGTCCATCGCCGCAAGGCCCCGGCTGAACGCCGACTCCGCGGTGGCGGCCAACTCCTGCGCCTCGGCCCGGCGGCCTTCGCGCATGCCGTCCTCCACCGCGCGCATCAGGCCGACGAAGCCGGTCAGGCCGAAATGGCTGGCGGCGCCGGCAAGCCGGTGGGCGATGTCCTCGATCTCGTCGTCGGAGCTGTTGGCAGCGGTCAGGCGGGGCAGCCCATCCTGCGCCGACTCAAGCAGCAGGCCGCGGATGGTAGCAAAGCGCGCCGGGCCGAGGGAGCGGATGTAACGCTCCAGAATCTCCTCGTTCACATCGTCTTCGATCACAAGCGGACGGGACGGCATTTCAGACCCGAGCATCGCCTCCGCCGGGTCCTCGTCCTCATCCGACCGCGCGGCGACGGCGTTCGACAGCAGGTGCATCAGGCGTTCCGGGAAGATCGGCTTCTCGATCACCGCATCGATGCCGGCGGCGATGTAGCGGGCGCGATCGGCGGCGAAGACGTTGGCGGTCACCGCGACGATCGGCACCGCCGCGCGGTCGGCATCCTTCAAAGCGCGGATGCGTCGCGCCACCTCCGGCCCGTCGATATCGGGCAGGCGGATGTCCAGCAGGACGGCATCGAAGCGCCGACGCGTCGCCAGCTCCAGCGCCTTTTCCCCCGTTTCCGCCACGGTGATGCGGTGGCCGGCGTCTGACAGCAGGCCCAGCGCCACCTCGCGGTTGATCGCATCGTCCTCCACCAGCAGCAGGGCCAGCGAGCGAACCCGACTGATCGGCAGCAGCCGGCCGGGCCGGGCGGGAAGCGCCGGCTCGATGACTCGCTGCAACGGAATGGTGACAGTGAAGACGCTGCCCAACCCCTCCGCACTGTCGACGCGGATGCTGCCCTGCATGGCGTCCAGCAGATGACGGACGATGGCGAGCCCCAGGCCGCTGCCGCCGAAGCGTCGGGCGATGGTGGGATCGGCCTGCTCCAGCTTTTCGAAGATGGCGGCGCGGCGGTCGGCCGGAATGCCGATGCCGGTGTCCCGCACGGCCAGACGCAGAATCTCTCCGGAACCGGAACGTTCCGGAGCCGGTTCGATATCGACGCGCAGGTCCACCCCGCCGCGTTCGGTGAACTTCACCGCATTGCCGACGAGGTTCACCAGGATCTGGCGCAGCCGCTGGCGATCGACCACCACCAATTCCGGCACCTCCGGCGCGATGTCGAGGTCGAGGTCGATCCCCTTTTCGTTCGCCAGTCCTTCCACCGTCGCAACGACCTCTTCCAGCACCGGCAGCAGGGCGCAGGGGGCGGGGTCGAGGTCCAGCTTGCCGTCCTCGATCTTGCGCAGATCCAGGATGTCGTTGACCTGATCGAGCAGCCCGTGGCCGCAGCGCATGATCGACATGGCATAGCGCCGCTCGCCGGCATGGAGCTGCCCGGTCAGCAGCAGCCGGCACAGGCCGAGGATGCCGTTCAGCGGCGTGCGCATCTCGTGGCTGACGGTGGCGAGGAACTCCGTCTTGGCGGCGTCGGCGCGCTCTGCCCGCTCCTTGGCCTGCCGCAATTCCTCGCGCGCCCGGCGCGAGGCGGTGATGTCGTTGGCGACGCAGATGATGCGGCAACGCCCGTCGCCCGACCATTCGAAGGGATGGCGCTGCAGGGCGAAGACGGCGTTCTCGCCGTTGCGGGGAAGCACCAGTTCCTCCACCCCCAGCGAGCGCATCGAACCGGGATCGCCGCCGGCAAGCGCCCGGCCGGTCTCCGGCCCCAGCACCTCGGCCATCGTGCGGTTCTCGATGTCGGCGCGGCGGGTGCCGAAACAATCCTCCGCCGCCCGGTTCCACAGGACGACCCGGCCGCTGTCGCCGTCCAGCACGTAGAGGACGCTCGGCACATTGTCGATCACTGCGTCCAGGAAGGCCTGGGTCCGGCGCAACAGCTCCTCCGCTTCACGGCGGCGGGTGATGTCGACGACCGAACTGAGCAGAACCTCCTCGCCCTGGAATTCGAAGGCGATGCCGGACAGCAGACCCCACAGGCGGCGGCCGGATTGGGTCACCAGCTCCGTCTCGACATCAAGGGCAAGGCCGCTGGTGAAGACGTCGCGGACGAACTCGTCGCGCACCTGAGGGACATACCAGACACTGGCGGCCGGACGGCCCAGCAGATCGCCAGCCTCGTCCACTTCGAACAGGTCGGCGGCGCGACGGTTGACGAAACGGATTTGGCCGTCGGCGCGACCGGAGATCACCAGCGGGACGGGTGCCGCCTCCAGCACGGTGCGCAGCCACTGCTCGTTGCGGCGGAGCGCCGCACTCTTGTCCTCCGTCTCCTGGATGTAGAAGCGCAATGCGCGGGCAAGCTGGCCGATTTCGTCGGCGCCGGTCACCGGCACTTCCGCCCGGCCGCCGCCGGTGCGGTCGCGGATCGCCTCGCTGACCGCCCACAGCCGGGCCAGTACCTTGCGCCGCACATACAGCACCGACAGCACCATCCCCAGCACGACCACGCCGACCGAGGCGAAGAACAGACGGGTGTAGGTGGTCGACACCTCGATCACATGCTGGCGACTTTCCTCCGCCGCCTTGGTCTGTTCCACGAAGATACCGGTGTTGAGACCGGTGTTGACCAGCGACACCTGATTGGCGCGGTCGACCAGACCGTTCAGCATCTCCGACGCCTGCAATTCCGCCTGCCGCTGGCGGAAGACGGAGCGGTCGCCTTCCACCACCGATCGCATGCCCTCGGCCAGCCGGGCGAGCCGGTCCGACACGTCTCCCGCCGGAATCGAGCCGTCCAGCACCGTCAGTTGCGCCGCCGCGCTGTCGGCCAGCCGGGCAAGCGCAAAGCTGTTCTCCGCCTGATGAACCGAGGCGATCAGGAACAGCAGCCGCTCCGCCATCGCCAGCCAACGCTGTACGCCGGCGTCCTCCACCCCGCGCAGTGCCGGTTCGGCCAGAGCGTCGGCCATTCGCCGCACGTCGCGGGTGCGGTCGGCCAGGGCGCGGCGCGCGGCGATGCGGGCGGCGACGCCGCGGTCGATGGCGTCACGCAGCCGCAGGATTTCGTCGCGCTGCAGCTTCAGCCCGGCGATGCGCTGGGCCTGCCGGCCGTCGGCCGAATCCAATTCCGCCAGCAGCCGGTCATAGCCGTCCAACTGGTCGGCCAACCCTTGCTTGATCGTTTCGCGTCCGAAATTCTCTTCGGACAGGGCCAATTGTTCCAGGGTGCGCATGATCCGCTGGTGCTGACGCTCCAGCTTGGCGGAGGCGACGACGGCCGGGAACTGCTCCGACGTGACCTTGGTGATGCCGGCATGCAGCCCGTCGAAGGCGATGTAGGCGCCCAGCCCGATCAGGAAGGCGACCAGCCCGTTGAAAGCGAGCGCGCCGAACAGCCGCGCCCCGACGCCGATCCTGACCATCCCGGCCCTGTCCGGTTCAGAACCGCCAGACCCTGACCCGCTGCCGTCCGCCATTCCTGTCCCTGCTTTTCTGGACCCGCATCGTTTGCGCGAGAACGATCGCAGCGTATCATAGCCAATCCGTCGGATAAGGGGAGAGGGATGGGGTTGAAGCCTGTTGCCGTTGCGTTCGGTCTGCTGCTGGCATTGCAGCTTTTCACCGGTGCCGCCGCGGCGCAGCCGGAGCCCGCAGCCGCACGCAACGGCGACCGGCCGGTGCTGGCGGAGATCGAGCGGCGCGGGGTCGTGCGCTGCGGGGTGTCCTTCAACCCCGGCTTCGCCGCCAACGACGACGGCGGCCGTCCGGTCGGCTTCATGGTCGATCTGTGCCGGGCGCTGGCCGCCGCGGTGCTGGGCAAGGCCGACGCCATCGAGATCCGCCGGCTGTCGAAGCTGCAGGAGTTCGCCGCGGTCGCCGCCGGCGAGGTCGACGTCTCCTTCGCCCAGACCTCCTGGACGCTGACGCGGGATGCCACCTATGCGGTCGATTTCGGCCCGCCGATCTTCTATGACGTGCAGGGTATCGCAGCGTGGCGGCTGCCCGACGGCCGGTCGGCGCTGGACGGCGAGTTGACGGTCTGTGTCCCGGCCGGCACCACCACCCAGGCCGAGCTGGAATCCCTGATCGCCAGTGGCAGGCGGCCCTGGAAAATCCGCAGCTTCCCCGGCTGGCCCGACACGCTGGAGGCGTTCCTCAGCCGCGACTGTGCGGCGGTCAGCGCCGACCGGTCCTTGCTGACCACGGCATTGCATATGCTCGACGCACCGCAGGACTCGCTGGAGATCGTCGACACCCCCCTCCCCTCTGCGATGGCATCGCGCGAGCCGTTGGCTCCGCTGACGCCGAACAGCGACCGCATGTGGATGGCGGCGGTGCGCTGGGTCATGTTCGCACTGTTCCTGACCGACGATGCCGGAGTTTCCGGCGCCAACGCGAATTTCCAGCGCATCACCAGCAGCAGCGAGATGAGGCGCCTGCTGTCAGGCATGCCGGAGGTGGCGGCCAAGGCCGGCCTGCGTCCGGATTGGGCGTATCAGGCGGTGGTGCAGGTCGGGAATTACGGCGAGATCTTCGAACGCAATCTCGGCAACCGTTCCCCCTTCAAGCTCGACCGCGGCTTGAACCGGCCCTGGACGCAGGGCGGGCTGCTGTACGCACCTGTTTTCCAGTAACACCGTCTCCGGAAGCCGTTTTCCGGAAGCGCGCCGGAGCTGTCCAAAAGATCAGTGTAGCCCGATACCGCCTGCCCGGTACCCCCGACCATGGTCGGGGGTGACGCAGATAATTAGTGCGCACAACTATCCGTGATACGACCAAGAAGCGGACTCGGTCATTCAACGGCATGACCGCAACGCGCCGCTCGCAAAAAACCGACCACAGTCCTGGCTTATTCACTTGGGAGGGTGAAGACCATGGCCTATGCGGCTTCGACGGCTGATGCCGTCCGACCAATGACGGGCGAGGAGAAGAAAGTCATCTTCGCGTCCTCGCTCGGGACCGTTTTCGAGTGGTACGACTTCTATCTCTACGGATCGCTCAGCGCGGTCATCGCCGCGCAGTTCTTTTCGGGCGTGAACCCGACCGCGGCCTTCATCTTCGCCCTCATGGCGTTCGCCGCCGGCTTCGCGGTCCGGCCCTTCGGTGCCCTGGTCTTCGGCCGTCTCGGCGACATGATCGGCCGCAAATACACCTTCCTGGTCACCATCCTGATCATGGGCCTGTCGACCTTCATCGTCGGCATCCTGCCCAACTACGCCTCCATCGGCATCGCTGCCCCGATCATCCTGATCGGGCTGCGCCTGCTGCAGGGTCTGGCTCTGGGTGGTGAATATGGCGGTGCGGCCACCTATGTCGCCGAACATGCGCCGCATGGCCGCCGCGGCAACTACACCTCCTGGATCCAGACTACCGCGACGCTCGGCCTGTTCCTGTCGCTGCTGGTCATCCTGGGCTGCCGCGTGTCGATGTCGCCGGAGGATTTCAACGCCTGGGGCTGGCGCATCCCGTTCCTGATCTCCATCGTGCTGCTCGGCATCTCGGTGTGGATCCGGCTGATGCTGAACGAATCGCCCGCCTTCAAGAAGATGAAGGAGGAAGGCAAGCATTCGACGGCGCCGCTGACCGAATCCTTCGGCCAGTGGAAGAACCTGAAGATCGTGCTGCTCGCCCTGTTCGGCCTCGTCGCCGGTCAGGCGGTGGTCTGGTACACCGGCCAGTTCTATGCGCTGTTCTTCCTGACCCAGACGCTGAAGGTCGATGCCCAGACGGCCAACCTGATGATCGCGGCGGCGCTGCTGATCGGCACGCCCTTCTTCGTGATCTTCGGCACGCTGGCCGACAGGATCGGCCGCAAGCCGATCATCATGGCCGGGCTGCTGCTGGCCTGCCTGACCTATTTCCCGCTGTTCAAGGGCATCACCCACTACGCCAACCCGGCGCTGGAGGAAGCCATCGCGACCGCGCCGGTCGTCGTCGTTGCCGATCCGAATGAATGCTCGTTCCAGTTCAATCCGGTCGGCACCAGCCAGTTCACCAGTTCCTGCGACATCGCCAAGAGCGCGCTGGTCAAGCGCGGCATCCCCTACACCAACGAAGCGGCGCCGGCCGGTACCGTCGCCTCGATCAAGGTCGGCAGCACGGTCATCCCCGGCTACTCCGCCCTGCCGCAGGCCAACACCACCGTGTCGCTGAGCCACGGTCCGGCCACCGCCGCCACCCCGGCCGACGCCAAGGCGGTGGGCGCCGCCTTCGACAAGGGGCTGGGCGATGCGCTGAAGGCGGCCAACTACCCGCCGAAGGCCGATCCCGCCCGCATCGACACGGTGATGGTCGTCGCCCTGCTGACGGTGCTGGTCCTCTATGTGACCATGGTCTACGGCCCGATCGCCGCCATGCTGGTGGAGATGTTCCCGACCCGCATCCGCTACACGTCGATGTCGCTGCCGTACCACATCGGCAACGGCTGGTTCGGCGGC
>CBFGPE010000075.1:0-33587 GCA_965650625.1 uncultured Azospirillum sp.
CCATGATTTTGATGATGGTGTTCCGATGGTCGGGGCCTGAAGAATCGGGTCGGCCGCAGATGCCGGGCGAAGGGACCTCGGCAGTCTGAAGGGCGAAGTCGGCCGGACCGGCCTTTTCGGCAGCACGGCGGCAACAGTCCGCCGGTTTCAGGCCGTTACGGCCGCCGAACCTGGGCAGCCGCATCGCCGACCCCATGAAGCAACCGGCATGCCAAAAGCCCAGGACGCTGGGGATCGCCGATTTTAAAGAAGGTTCGCATGACGCACTGTCTCATAACGGGACGATCTGTCGCGCCGCGTTGTCCCAAAATGAAACAGTTGGGACGGTTGGCACCGGAGAGATTGGTCAAAACCGGCTTACACGCTTGTCCAAAGCGGCTTTGCGTGGCGTGGCATGCCCCTTGCTGTACCCAGTCGACGGCGCCGCTCCGGCTGGTCCGAAGTGCCGGCGCCCCGCTTCAGGAGGATTTTCAAACGATGAGGCATGCGATGCACGCGAGGATGTCGCCGCACCGCTGGGTGATGTTGCTGCTCCTTCTGTCCATACCCTTCTCGCCCTTCACGCCGAAATCCGCGGCAGCGGATGGCGAGGTGCTGTTCCGACAGCAATGCGGAACCTGCCACACGGTGAAGAAGGACGACGGGCCGCGCGCCGGGCCGCCGCTCTACGGCGTCATCGGCCGCAAGGCCGGGACGGCCGACGGCTTCGAATATTCGGATGCGCTCCGCAGTGCCGGCTTCGCCTGGGACGCCGGCCATCTGGAACGCTGGCTGGCGAACTCCAACCAGTTCATCCCCGGCAGTTACATGAACTACCGCCAGGACGACGATGCGATCCGCAAGAGCATCGTCCAGTTCCTGGAGGCCAAGGCCAAAGGGTAGCGCCGTCCCTTCAAACCAATCTCGGGCAACGACTTCGCGAGAAGCATCATGGCCAAGATCATCCACATGATGGTGCGCGTCCTCGACGAACAGCGGTCGCTGGACTTCTACGCCAAGGCCTTCGGGCTTGAACCGGCCGAGCGGCTGGCGTTCGACGGCTTCACGCTGATCTACCTGCGCAACGCCGAAAACGACATGGAACTGGAACTGACGGTCAACCACGACCGCAGCGCGCCCTACACCCACGGCGACGGCTACGGCCACATGGCGGTGGCGGTGGACGATCTGGAGCGCGAACACGCAAGGCTGTCGGCCCTGGGTTTCCCGGTGACGTCAGTGAAGGAATTCGCCCCCGGCGGCATCCTGCTGGCCCGCTTTTTCTTCATCACCGATCCGGACGGCTACAAGACCGAGGTCCTGCAACGCCACGGCCGCTACCGCTGAGCTTTGACAGAAAAAACAATCCACCTGGGAAGGAGAGGTCGATCATGCGCGTTCTCGACAAACGGACACGGCTCAACCGGCGCAATTTTCTGAAGACCTCCGCCGCGTCGGTGGCGGCGGCCGGCGCGGTTTCCGGCGGCATGGTGTCGATCGGAGCGACCCCGGCCTGGGCCGAGGCGCTGACCGCCATCAAGCCCGACGCCGCCAAGACCCTGCTGGTGATGGTGCGAGACCTCTATCCGCACGACCGGCTGAGCGACGCCTATTACGAGACGGCGGTGGCCTCGATGGACCAGGCGGCGGCCAAGGACGCCACCGTGGCCGGCCAGCTCAACGAAGGCGCGGTGGTCCTCGATGCCGCCGCGCGCAAGCTGCACGGCACGCCCTACGCCGCCATCAAGGCTGAGAAGGATCGCGTCGCCGTGCTGAAATCCATCGAGACCACGCCCTTCTTCGCCAAGGTCCGCGGCGACATGGTGGTCGCTCTCTACAACCAGCCGGAGGTGTGGGCGAAGCTCGGCTACGAAGGGGCGTCGGCCGAATATGGCGGCTACATCCACCGCGGCTTCGACGACATCGACTGGATCAAGGACGCCTGACGGCACCACCGGCCGGCCTGAATGAACGCCCACTGAATACCCGAAAAATGGGGGAGGACCGAGACATGGTCGCGAAATTCGCAATGGACGACGACAGCGTCGTGGTGGTGATCGGATCGGGTGCCGGCGGCGGCACTCTGTCGAACGAACTGGCCCAGAAGGGCATCAAGGTCGTCTGCCTGGAAGCCGGCAAGCGTCACGAAATCCAGGATTTCGTGAATGACGAATGGAAGAGCTTTTCGCAAATCTCCTGGCTGGACAAGCGCACCACGTCCGGCAGCTGGCGGGTGGCGAAGGACTTCCCCAACCTGCCGGCCTGGATCGTCAAGGCGGTCGGCGGCTCCACCATCCATTGGGCCGGCGCCTCGCTCCGCTTTCAGGAGCACGAGTTCAAGGCGCGCACGACCTACGGCGAGGTGGAGGGCGCCAACCTGCTCGACTGGCCGGTGACGCTGGCGGAGATGGAGCCCTATTACGACAAGGCCGAGTACAAGATGGGGACGACCGGCACCAACGGCATCCCGCGCCTGCCCGGCAACAACAATTACAAGGTGCTGGCGGCCGGCGCCAAGAAGCTGGGCTACAACGAGTTCCACACCGGCAACATGTCGATCAACAGCAAGCCGCGCGACGGCCGCGGCGCCTGCCAGCAGATCGGCTTCTGCTTCCAGGGCTGCAAATCCGGCGCGAAATGGTCCACCCTCTACACCGAGATCCCCAAGGGCGAGGCCACCGGCAATCTGGAGGTCCGGCCGGACGCCCAGGTGCTGAAGATCGAGCATGACGCGAAGGGCAAGGTCAACGCCGTGCTCTATGCCGACAGCACGGGCGCCATCCACCGGCAGAAGGCCCGCATCGTCGCGGTCGCCGGCAACTCCATCGAAAGCCCGCGCCTGCTGCTGAACTCGGCATCGACGATGTTCCCGGACGGGCTGGCGAACTCTTCCGGTCAGGTCGGGCGCAACTACATGCGGCACATGACCGGCTCGGTCTATGCGCTGTTCGACAAGCCGGTCCACATGTATCGCGGCACCACCATGGCTGGGATCATCCGCGACGAATCCCGCTTCGACCCGCGCCGCGGCTTCGTCGGCGGCTACGAGATGGAAACGCTGTCGCTCGGCGTGCCCTTCATGGCGGCCTTCCTCGACCCCGGCGCCTGGGGCCGCGATTTCAGTTCGGCGCTGGATGCCTACGACCATATGGCCGGAATGTGGCTGGTGGGGGAGGACATGCCGCGCGAGACCAACCGCGTCACCTTGCACGCGACGGACAAGGACAAGTTCGGCCTGCCCATTCCCAACGTCAATTTCGACGACCACCCCAACGACATCGCCATGCGCACCCATGCCTACGGCCGCGGGTCGGCGGTCTATGACGCGGTGGGGGCGGTGCGGACCATCCACACCCCGCCCTATCCCTCCACCCACAATCTCGGCACCAACCGCATGAGCGCCAACGCCCGCGACGGCGTCCTCAACAAGTGGGGACAGGCGCACGACGTCAGGAACCTGTTCGTATCGGACGGCAGCCAGTTCACCAGCGGCGGGTCGGAGAACCCGACCCTGACCATCGTCGCGCTGGCGATCCGGCAGGCCGACTACATCGCCGACCAGATGGGCAAGCGGGAGATCTGAGGACCACTAAAGCCGGGCCCGCGCCTCCTCCGCCACCCGTTCCGGCGTGATGCCGAAGTGGCGGTAGAGGTCGGGCACTGCGCCGGACGCGCCGAACCCGGTCATGCCGACGAAGCCGCCATCCTCGCCAATGTAACGCTCCCACCCCTGGACCACCGCCGCCTCAACGGCGACCCGCACCGTCGACCGGTCGATGACGGCGCGGCGATAGGCCTGATCCTGCTGCTCGAACAGTTCCCAGCAGGGCATCGAGGCCACGGCGGTGGGCACCCCATCGGCCTGCAGCAGGTCGCGTGCCTGCAACGCGATGGCGACCTCAGACCCGGTGGCGAGCAACGTGACCCGGCGCTCGCCCCCCTCCGCCTCAGCCAGCACATAGCCGCCGCGTCGACATTGGTTCTCGGCATTCCCGTCACGGCGCACGGGATCCAGCGGCTGCCGGGCGAAGACCAGCGCGGTCGGGCCGGAGCGATGCTCCAGCGCGATCTCCCAGCATTCGGCCGCCTCGACCGCATCGGCGGGGCGCAGCACCAGCAGGTTGGGGATGGCGCGCAATGCCGCCAAAACCTCCACCGGCTGGTGCGTCGGGCCGTTGGTGCCGATGCCGATGGAATCGTGGCTGAACACGAAGGTGACCGGCAGCCCCATCAGCGCCGCCATGCGGATGGCCGGGCGTTCGTAATCGCAGAAGGCCAGATAGGTGATGCCGGTCGCCACCACCCCGCCATGTGCGGCCATGCCGTTCAGCATGCTGCCCATCGCATGCTCGCGCACGCCGTAATGGACGTAGCGGCCGGCGCGGTCGTCGGCGGTGAAGGCGGCCAACCGCCGCTTGTGCAGGGTCGCGCCCTCCAGGTCCGGCGCGCCGCTCAGCATCTCCGGAATCACCTCTGTCATCAGATCGACGATGTCGCCGGAGATCTTGTAGCCGTGATCGCTGTGCCCGCTCTCCGCCATGCGGCGCTTGAAGGCGTGCAGCGCGTCCGCCCAGCCGTCGGGCAGCCGCCCCTCGCGCAGCCGGTCCAACTCGCGGCGCTTTTCGATGGGAAGCGCCGCGACACGGGTCTGCCAAGCCTGCTGCTCCGCCCCACCCCGGCGGCCGGCCTCCAGCCACGCGGCCCGGACATCGTTGGGAATTTCGAAGGCGGCATGCGGCCAGTCGAGCGCCCGGCGGGCGGCGTCGGTGTGCTCCTTGAGCAGTCGGGCGCTGTGGGCGGCGCGCTGGCCCTCATGCGGCAGGCCGCGTCCGATGCTGGTGGTGCAGGCGATCATCGACGGCCGCGGGTCGAGCTTGGCGAGGCGCAGCGCCTCCGACGCCGCATTGATGTCGTGGCCATCGACCTCCTGCACATGCCAGTTGCTGGCACGGAAGCGGGCGGCCATGTCGTCGGACAGGGCGAGGTCGATGCCGCCGTCGTCGGTGATGCGATTGTCGTCCCATAGATAGGTCAGCTTGCCGAGCCGCAGGTGCCCTGCGAGCGCGATGACCTCCTGCCCCACGCCCTCCTGCAGGCAACCGTCGCCGACCAGCGCATAGGTGCGGTGATCGACGATGCCGTCGCCGAAGCGGTGGTTCAGGAAGGCCTCGGCCAGCGCCATGCCGGCGGCGTTGGCGATGCCCTGGCCCAACAGCCCGGTCGTCACCTCGATGCCGCAGGACTGGTGGATTTCCGGATGGCCGGCGGTGTGCGACCCCATCACGCGGAATCGTTTGAGTTCCTCCAGCGTCATCGCCTCGTAACCGCTGAGATGCAGCAGCGAGTAGATCAGCATCGAGCCATGGCCGTTCGACTGGACGAAGCGGTCGCGGTCGAACCACAGCGGATCGGCGGAGTTGAACTTCAGGTGCCGGGTGAAGAGCACCGTCGCGATGTCGGCGGCGCCGAGCGGGGTGCCGGGATGCCCCTCGCCTGCGCGCTCGATGGCATCCATGGACAGAAAGCGGATCGCGTTCGCCATCCGGCGCGGATCGACGCTGGTCATCATGTGGTCCTTTCGGGAATACGGAATGGTGCGGGGCTGTGCCGTCACGTCACCAGATTGATCGGCCGCCCGGCCGCGAAGGCTTCGATGCAGGCGGTCACCTGCCCGGCGACGGCCTGCCGCGCCTCAACGCTGGCCCAGCCAATGTGCGGCGTCAGCAGGAAGTCGGTGCGGCCGGCAAGACGGAGGAAGGGATGGTCGTCCGGCGGCGGCTCCACCGCCGTGGCATCGACAGCGGCACCGGAAATCAGCCCGCCTTCCAGCGCGCGGACCAGCGCCATGTCGTCGATCAGCCCGCCGCGCGAGGTGTTGATGACCAGCGGCCGGCGCGCCATCCGGGCGAACTCCGCCTCGCCCAGCAGATGGCGGGTTGCGGGGGTCAGCGGGCAATGAAGGGTCAGCACGTCGCTTTCGGCCAGCACTGCGTCGAACGGCACATGGTCCGCCCCTACGACCGCCTCCCCCTTGCGGCCGGCGAACAGAACGCGCATGCCGAAGGCCTGAGCGATGGTCGCCACCGCCTGCCCGATGGCGCCGCGCCCGACGATGCCGAGCGTCGAACCGTGCAGATCGCGGATCGGGTGGTCGAGCAGGGTGAACTGCCCGCAGGCCTGCCACGCCCCCACAGCCACCGATTCCCGGTAGGCCGGCAGGGACCGGCGCAGCGCCAGCATCAGGGCGAAGACATGCTCCGGCACCGTGTGAATGGCATAGGCGCGGACGTTCGACACCGCGATGCCGCGCGCGCGGCAGGCGGCGACGTCCACATTGTCGGTCCCGGTCGCGGCGACGGCGACGAAGCGCAGGTCGGGCAGCTGCTCCAACGTCTCGGTGCGGATCGGCACCTTGTTGACGATCAGGACGGTCGCCCCGCGTGCCCGTTCGACGATCTGCTCCGGCGCGGTGCGGCCGTATTCACTCCACTCGTGCGGCACGGCAGGACGGCGCAGCGCGATGTCCGCCCCCATGGTGTCGTGATCGAGAAAGACGATCCGATCCATCATTGCCTCTCCGCAGCGGTGCCGTTCACCGCGTGATAGCTGCGGATCACCTGGCTGTCGTCCAGCGCCCCTTCGCCGCGGCCGGAGGTGGCCAGGAACATCTGGTGGGCGACGGCGGCCAGCGGCAGCGCCGCCTTGGCGTCTCGCCCGGCCTCCAGCACGATCCCCAGATCCTTGACGAAGATGTCCACCGCGCTGGTGATCTCCGGCTCCGCCTCCAGCATGCGCGGGCCGCGGTCCTTCAACATCCAGCTCGACGCCGACGACCCGCTCATGATCTGCAGCAGGATATCGAGATCGACCCCGACCTTGGCGGCCAGCGCGAAGGCCTCCGCCACAACGGCGATGTGGACGCCGCACAGCAGCTGGTTGACGGTCTTGACCGTGGCGCCCTGCCCCGGCTTTTCGCCGACATGGAAGACCTTGTCGCCCATCGCCGCCAGGATGGGGCGCACCCGCTCCACCGTCGCGGCATCGGCGGCGGCCATGATCGACAGCGTTCCCGCCACCGCGCCCACCACCCCGCCGGAAACCGGCGCATCGACGAAGCGGCGCCCGGCCGCCTCCACCCGTTCGGCCAGCGCGGCGACTGCCCCCGGCGGACAGGTCGCCATCAGCATCACCGAACCGCCGGCCGGCAGTGCCTCCAGCGCGCCGTCTGCGAAGAGCGCGGCGTCGGCCTGCCCGGCATTCACCACCATCAGCACCAGCGCATCCGCACCGGCCGCGGCAGCCGCCGCGCTGGAGGCACCCTTTCCGCCGACCGCTTCCAGCGCCCCGACACTTTCGGTCCGCACGTCGAAGCCTTGTACTTTGAAGCCTTTGGCCAGCAGATTGCGCGCCATGGGCATCCCCATGGAACCGAGGCCGATGAAACCGACTGTCGTCATCGTGTCATGATCCTTATTGGTGTGCCGCCGGCTCAGTACAGGATGGTCGCCGGCACGTAGGACACGAGGCCCAGCACGAACAGCGCCACCAGATAGAAGGGCCACAGCTCGCGCACGATGGCGCCGATGGGCTCGCGGGAAATGGCGGCGGAGATGAACAGGGTGGTGCCGATCGGCGGCGTGAACAGGCCGATGCTGAGATTGACCGCCATCATGATGCCCAACTGGATCGGGTCCAGGCCGATGGCGCCGCCGACGGCGACGAAGGTCGGGCCCAGCAGCAGGATCGCCGCCGGCAGGTCGAGGAACATGCCGACCACCAGCATGATGAGGTTCATCGCCAGGATGATCAGCCACGGCTCCTTGAGCACGGTCTGCGCGTAGGAGGCCACCGCGTTCGGGATCGCCTCGGTGATCAGCACATATCCGACGAGGTTCGACGCGGCGATCACCAGCATGACGACGCCGGTCGTGACCACCGTCCCCATAAGGGCGGCATGGATGCGCTTCCAGGTCAGGTCGCGGTAGATCAGGACGCTGACCAGCAGCGCATAGGCGACGGCGACGACGCTGACCTCCGTCGGGGTGGCGATGCCGAAGCGCAGCAGCACAAGGATGAAGGCCGGCATCAGCAGCGCCGGCAGGGCGGAGAGGGTCGCCTGCCCCAGCGCCCGCATCCCGCCCTCGCTCTTCAGCAGGGGGAAGTTGCGGGTGCGGCCGCTGACGTAGCACACCACCATCATGCCGGCGGCCAGCAGCAGGCCGGGCAGGATGCCGGCGAGGAACAGCGAGGCGATGGAGGCGTTCGACACCGCGGCATAGAGGATCAGCGGGATCGACGGCGGGATCAGCCCGGCGATGACCGACGAGGAGGCGGTCGCCGCGGCACCGAAGGCCGCCGGATAGCCCTCGCGCTTCTGCCAGGGGATCAGCATGGACCCCAGTGCCGACGCTTCCGCCACCGCCGATCCGGACACGCCGCCGAAGATGGTGGAGCCGACGACGGTCACCTGGGCCAGCCCGCCGGGATAGCGCCCGACCAGGGCGGCGGCGAAGCGCACCAGCTTCTGGCCCAGCGTGCCGCTCATCATCAGCGCGCCGGACAGGATGAAGAAGGGGATCGCCAGAAGCGGGAAGCTCTGGGTCGGCTGGAACAGCTTGACGACCGCGATCACGGTCGGCACCGACCCCATCGTCATCACCGCGGCGCCGGAGCTGATGACCAGCGCGTACCCGACGGGAAAGGAGAGCAGCAGGAGAAGGCCGAAGACGGCGACCATCACGACGGTCATATCTCTTCCTCCGACACATGGGCGCGGACGGACCGCGGGTCTTCGGCGATCAGCAGGCGCAGGAAGGTGGTGACGGCGGTCAGACCGACGCCGACAAAGCCGGCGATCAGCGACAGGTAGGCCCAGCGGGCGCTGACACCCGTCACCGGATAGATTTCGGCGCCGGTGATCTCGATGACGGCCAGACCGATGTAGGCGAGATAGAAGAAGGTCGCTCCCACCACCGCTTGCATCGCCAGCAGCAGGGCGCGGGCCAGCGGGCGGGGCAGCAGGTCGAGCAGCAGCGTGACCGAGATGTGCGCGCCCTTCTGCGCCGCCAGCACCACGCCGCCCATCACCAGCCAGGGGAACAGCAGGTTCGGCAGTTCGGACGGCCAGCCCAGCCCCTGGGTGGTCAGGTAACGGACGACGACCTCGGCGCCCAGCGCCAGGAACAGCACGATCAGGGACAGGATCGCCACGACGGCGGAAAGGACGGTGATGGCACCGTCGGCCGCCTGGAGAAGGGTGGCGGGAAATCCCGCCACCTCATGCTCCCTCTCGTGGGAAACCGTCATCACTGCGCCGCTCCGGCCGCCGCTTCCTTGCGAACCAGGGCGACCAGCTCGGGGAACTGCTTCTCCCACTTGTCATAGACGGACTTGGTCTTGGCGATGAAGGGCGCGGCGTCCACCGTGTTGAACTTCACGCCGGCGTCCTCCATCTTCGCCTGCAATTCCTTGTCGGCCTTGGCGGACATCTCGCGGTTCAGCTTGCCGGCCTCTGCCGCCGCGTCCAGAACCGCCTTCTGGTCGGCTTTCGACAGGGTGTCGAAGACGATCTTGCTGGCCAGCAGCGGGGTCGATTCATACTTGTGACCGGTCAGCGAGATGTATTTCTGCACCTCGAAGAGCTTCGACGAGTAGATGTTCATCAGCGGATTCTCCTGCCCGTCGACCACGCCCTGCTGGAGCGCGATGTAAAGCTCGGAGAAGGCCAGCGGCATCGGGTTGGCGCCGAGAGCCTTGAAGATGTCGACCGTGATCGGGTCCGGCGGCGTGCGGATCTTGATGCCGGCCAGATCCTCCGGCTTGGTGATCGGCCGGACATTGTTGGAGACATGGCGGATGCCGTTGTCCCACATCGCCAGCAGCACCAGACCCTTGGCCTTCGACGCCTCGTCCAGCTTCTTCGCCACCGGGCCGTCCAGCACCTTCCAGGCCTGCGGCAAGGATTGGAACAGGAAGGGCAGGCCCAGCACCGCATATTCCGGAACGACGCCCGAGGTGGTGCCCTGCGAATTGGCGCTGAAGGCCAGCGTGCCGAGCCGCATGCTGGTCAGCGCCTCGGTGTCGTCGCCGTACTGGGCGCTGCCGCCGACCTCGATCTTCACCCGGCCGTCCGTCTTCTTGGCGACGAGTTCCGCGAATTTCAGCGAGGCTTCCGCCTTCGGGTTGCCCGGCGCCGCGTTGTGGGCCAGACGCAGGACCTGCTGGGCCCAGGCGGCCGGCGACGCGACCAGGGCGGTGCCCACCACCAGCGACAAAAGCAGCTTCTTCATCGGATCTCTCTCCCTAATGGATGTTTGTTGGTTGGTCGGGTGTGATCGGGTGGACGGATGCCGGGTTACAGCCATCCCTTGATGCTGGCCACCATGGCGTCGGTGGAGATGCCGTAGAGGTCGTGCAGGGTCGGCAGGGCGCCGGCCTTCAGGAACTCGTCGGGCAGGCCGATCTGGCGGAAGACCGGGGCGACGCCGCCGCGCAGCAGGGTGCCGGCCACCGCCTCGCCCAACCCGCCGATGACGGTGTGGTTCTCCGCCACCACCACCATGCGGCCGGTGCGTGCCGACTCGCGCAGGATGGTCTCGGTGTCGAGCGGCTTGATGGTGGGGACGTGCAGAACCGCGACGCCGACCTTGTCGGTCTCCAGCCGCTGCGCCACCTCCAGCGCCCGCATCGTCATGATGCCGGACGAGATGACCAGAACCTCGGCGCCGTCACGCAGCAGCTTGGCCTTGCCGAGTTCGAACTTGTAATCGTACTCGTCCAGGACCAGCGGGACATTGCCGCGCAGCAACCGCATGTAGACCGGCCCGTTGTGGGCGGCCATGGCCGGCACCACCTGCTCGATCTCGTGGGCGTCGCAGGGGTCGATCACCACCATGTTCGGCATGGCGCGGAACAGCGCCAGATCCTCCGCCGCCTGATGGCTGGGGCCATAGCCGGAGGTCAGGCCCGGCAGGGCGCAGGCGATCTTGACGTTGCGATTCTCCTCCGCGATCGTCTGGTGGACGAAGTCGTAGGCCCGGCGCGAGGCGAAGACGGCGTAGGTGGTGACGAAGGGCATCATCCCCTCATGCGCCATGCCGGACGCCGCACCCATCAGCAGCTGCTCGGCCATGCCCATCTGATAGAAGCGGTCGGGATAAGCCTGGGCGAAGATGTGCAGGTCGGTGTATTTGGCGAGGTCGGCGGTCATGCCGACGATCTCGGTCCGCTGCTTCGCCAGTTCGACCAGGGCATGGCCGAAGGGCGCCGGCTTGGTCCGCTGCCCTTCCGCCGCGATCGAGGCGATCATGGCGGAGGTCTTCAGGCGCGGCTTTGCAGTGGTATTGGCAGCGGTGCTCATGCGGTCCTCCCGGCGTCGAGCGCATCGAGCGCCAGCTGCCATTCGTGCGCGTCGACGCGGATGAAGTGGTTCTTTTCGCGGGCTTCGAGGAAGGGCACGCCCTTGCCCATCTTGGTGTCGCAGACGATCATCCGCGGCTTGGGCTCGAGGTGCGACTTGGCGGCGTCGAAGGCGGCGACCACCGCGTCCATGTCGTTGCCGTCGACGCGCTGGACGAACCAGCCGAAGGCCTCCAACTTGTCCACCAGCGGCTCGAACGCCATCACCTGGGTGGACGGCCCATCGGCCTGCTGGTTGTTGACGTCGACGATGGCGATCATGTTGTCGAGCTTGTAATGGGCGGCCGACATGATGGCCTCCCACACCGATCCTTCGTCCAGTTCGCCGTCGGAGAACAGCGTGTAGACACGGGCAGCGGAGTTCTTGCGCTTCAGCCCCAGGCCGATGCCGACCGCGATGCTGAGGCCGAGGCCGAGCGAACCGCCCGACATTTCCATGCCCGGCGTGTAGCTGGCCATGCCCGACATCGGCAGGCGGCTGTCGTCGCTGCCGTAGGTCTCCAGCTCTTCCGCCGGGACGATGCCGGCTTCGATCAAGGCGGCGTACAGCGCGATGGCGTAATGGCCGTTGGACAGCAGGAAGCGGTCGCGCTCCTCCCAATGCGGGTCCTCGGGGCGATACTTCATGGCGTGGAAGTAGGAGACCGCCAGCACGTCGGCGATGTCCAGCGCCTGGCCGATATAGCCCTGCCCCTGCACCTCGCCCATCAGCAAGGCGTTGCGGCGGATGCGGTAGGCGCGTTCGGCCAGCGGCACATTGTGCCCAAGCGGGGTGGTGTCGAGTGCGGTGTCCACGGAAGGTATCTCCATCATTTCGGGATCAGTGGATCAGCATGCCGCCGTTGACGTCGAGCGTGGCGCCGGTGATGTAGGAGGACAGCTCGGACGCCAGGAACAGGCAGGAGCGGGCCACATCCTCGGCGTCGCCCAGGCGGTTCAGCGGGATGCCCTTCAGGATCTCCGTCCGCAGCTCGTCGGTCAGCTTGCCGCCGGTGATGTCGGTCTGGATCAGGCCCGGCGTCACCGAGTTGACGCGGACATTGTCCGGCCCCAGCTCGCGCGCCATCGCCTTGGCGAGGCCCAGCACGCCGGCCTTCGCCGCGCTGTAATGCGGGCCGCCGAAGATGCCGCCGCCGCGCTGCGCCGACACCGACGAGATGCAGACGATGGATCCCGACTTGCGCTCGCGCATGTGGGGGACGACGGCCTGGCTCATGTACAGCGTGCCGCGCAGGCTGACGTCGGTCACTGCCTCGTAATTCTTCGGGCCGATGTCCATGAACTTCAGCGGCTGGGTGATGCCGGCGTTGTTGACCAGCACGTCGATGCGGCCGAACTCCTCAACCACGCGGGTGGCGGCGGCGAAGCAGGCGTCGCGGTCGGTCACGTCGCAGGCGAAGCCGCGATGCGCCTCGCCCAGTTCGGCGGCGGCTTCGGCCGCCTGGGCGCCGTCGAGGTCCAGGATGATCGCGCGCCCGCCATGCAGCGCGAAAAGCCTTGCGGTCGCCCGGCCGATGCCGCGGCGCGACGCGGCGCCGGTGATCACGCAGACCTTGTTGGACAGCAGCATGCTCGCTCCCTCTTGTCGAAGCAGGCTCCGCCGTGGCGGCACAGGGGGTGCCGCGACGGAGCGTCGGTTTCGCTCGGTTGTGGTGATTTCGATCAGGCTGCCGATGATTCGTTCAGCCAATGATTGAGGTGATCCTATGGTCTTGAGATGAATTCGACAAACGAATAAGATCGCTCATTGATGAACTGAATTCATCTGAAGGGTGCGATGCGGAAACGGGTCTCCATCAAGGCATTGCAGGCCTTTGAAGCCGCGGCACGGCTGGGTTCCTTCGCGACCGCGGCGGAGGATCTGGGACTGACGCCCTCGGCGATCAGCCATCAGGTGAAAATTCTGGAGGAACAGTTAGGGCTTCCGCTGTTCCATCGTGTTCACCGGGCGGTCGCCCTGACCGACGCCGGGCGGACCTATGCCAACGAAATCATCGGCGCCTTCGCCCGGATGGATGCCGCCACCCGCAACGTCACCAGCACCGGCAGCGGCACGACGATCCTCACCGTCCGCTCGATGCCCAGCTTTGCCACCCAATGGCTGATGCCGCGGCTGAACCGGGTCAAGGCGCTGCACCCCGCCATCGACATCCGGCTGCAGGCCTCGGTCTCACCCATCGACCTGACGGCGGGGGCGGTCGACGTCGACATCCGCTACAACCCCGGACCGCCGCCCGCCGGCTGCGTGCTGGAGCAGTTCCCTGAGGACATCATCGTCCCGATGTGCTCGCCGGCTCTGGCGAACGGCCTCAACCCGATCCGGGAGCCGAAGGATCTCAGCCGCCACATCCTGATCCATTCGGAGGTCAACATCCTGGGCTGGCGCGACTGGATGCGCCGCCATCGCAGCGTCCATCTGGACATGGACCGCGGCCTGCGCTTCGACCGCTCCTTCATGGCGATCAACGCCGCGGTGAACGGCATGGGGGTGTGCCTGGACAGCCTGCTTCTCGCCCGGCAGGAACTTCAGTCCGGCCAACTCGTCGTCCCCTTCCCCACCCATGGGCTGCGGGCGCAGGGGCACGGCTTCGTCACGCTGAAATCGACCGCCGCCTTGCCGAAGATCCAGCTGTTCCGCGACTGGCTGTTCGGCGAACTGGAGGCCGGCCGCGAATGGGAGCAGCAGTATCTCGGTTCGCTGGGTACAGTCGGCAATTCCGTTGAGGATTGACCTCAACGGCGGAACATGTGGCCGATCCGCGGAATCCGCCCGGGGCCGACGCCCGATGGCTCCGGAGCGATTTTCGCCTGTGCACAGGCGTACTGATAAGCCATCGCCAGCAACCCGAGGGCAAAGGCTGGTTCCAATGCCCGGGAAGACAGCAACTCGTCGCAGGAGAAACCCGATCCGAAAACAGTTTGCCAGAATGCGTCATCGTCCAGGAACATCACGTTCATCGACCAGGCCGCGAACCGTCGCCGTTCCAGTCCGTTTTCGGAACAGATGATCTCGATATGGTCATGTCGGGCATCACGATGGATCCGATCGAAAGTCTCGTCGACCTCATGTGTTTCCCCTTCGATGACCGTCAGGAAAACCCCGCCGCATTCGACCATGAACCCGGTGACCCCAGCCTTCCTGTTGTTCCTGGCGGCGGCAAGGCACAATCTTTGAATGTCAGTGTAGGATAATAATCTATTCAGTTGGCTGCGAAACACAACTTGTAACATGCCGCCCCTCTCCATTGGAGGAACTCTGAACTGTTCAGACGCTGACGCCTTGTCTTTAAGTTATTCCAATTAAAAAGCTTGTCATCTCACAAAAAGGCAGCATGCCGTCAGTGTGGATCTGACAACGAACGGCTGCATACCCCCGTACTTTCGGTCGATCGCCACAGCCCATACGGCTGGTTGGTGACGAGTGGGAAGCGCCACACCGGTTGGTGGCACCCCCCACTTGTCGCTCAAAGGTGGGCATCACAGGCGCACCGGCTCTCCTCACTCCGCCGCTTCGCCATAGGCCCTCGCCGTGGCGAGGCTGGTCGGCGCGATATGCAGAGTGCGCTGCGGGAATGGGATGGTGATCCCCAACTCGTCAAAGCGCTTCTTCATGCGCCCGTTGAACTCACGGCCAACGCTCCACTGCTGGATCGGCAGAGTCTTGATGCGCGCCTTGATGAGGACGGCGGAGTCCTGGAAGGCGTCGACGCCCAGCACCTCCAGCGGTTCCAGGATCAGCGGGGCGAAGCGCTGATCGGCGCGCATTCCCGCCCCGATCTCGTGCAGCACCGACACCACGCGGTCAACATCCTCGCGATAGGCCACGGTGACGTCGAAGACGTAAAAGCTGAAGTCCTTGGTCATGTTGGAGATGCTGGTTACCGCGCTGAACGGCACGGTGTGCACCGTTCCATCGAAATCGCGCAGGCGAATGGTGCGGATGGTGATGCCTTCCACCAGCCCGCCCTTGCCGCCGACATTGACCACGTCGCCGACCGAGATCGTGTCCTCGAACAGAATGAACAGGCCGGTGATGACATCCTTCACCAGCGTCTGGGCGCCGAAACCGACGGCCAGACCGACGACACCGGCGCCGGCCAGCAACGGCCCGATGTCCAACCCCAGCTCCGACAGGGTGATCAGCGTCACGAAGGTGAGCAGCACCACCATCAGGGCGTTGCGCAGCAGCGGCAGCAGGGTGCGGATGCGCGCGCTTCGCTGGATGGCGTGTCCATAGCGGTCGGTGGTCGCCAGATTTCGTTCGATCACCGCGTTGGTCAGTTCCCAAACCGCGAGCGCGATGGCGGCCACCAGCAGGATGGCGAGGCCGGACGCCAGGAACCGCCAGCCCATCGCCGTTTCCAGCGTCCCATGGACGTCCAGCCCCCAGGCGTCCAGCACGACCAGCCCGGTCACCCCTGCCAAAACCCAATGCAGCAGCCGCGTGCCGGGCCCGACGTAACGCTTTATCCGCCGGTCGCCCCAGGTGGAGCGCTGGCGGTCCAGGCGAAGCCGCAGAGCCGTGGAGCCACGCGCGATCCCGCGCCCGATCATCCGGGCAACTGCCACCGCAACCAGCGACACGGCGGTGGCGCGCAGAACGAACCACAGCCCGCCTTCGACCTCCAGCGCCCAGATGCCGAACAAGGCAACGATGTAGAGGATGGCGATGGCGTGCCAGACATTGGCCAGCCGCCGGCCGGCGGCGCGCAGAAGGCGGCCGGGGCGGGTCGTCCTCGCCGCCGGCGCCGTAGCCTGCCCGTGCTCCACGGTCGGGGGTGCAGCCGAAATCTCCCCGCGCAGCCACGAGGCGACGGCGGCACGGCTTTGCAGAACCAGTGCCGTTAGCATGATCGCATCGGCAAGGCCGACCAGTTTCACCAGCGTGTCGTAGGACTGCTCGGGCAGCCCCAGCGTGCGCGCCGTTCCGGCCGCGAACAGGCCATAGACGGTGGAGACTGCGATGGCGCGGCTCCACACCAGAAGCCGCCGCGCCGCGGCGTCGCTCATCGGGATCAGCCGCAGGTTGGTGGAGCGAGGCGACAGAAGCCCCCGCATCACCAAGACCACCACCTGCACGAACAGGCTGGCGTTCAGGAAGGCCACGCCCAGCAGCCGCACCGTGCTGGGCGGGTCGATCAGCACCAGCACACCGAAACCGGCGACGGCGAATGCGGCGATGGGTGCCAAATCCATCAGCGCACGGACAAGCAGCAGCGGAACCTTGGCGAAGGCGGACTGGAACGGCCGCGCCGCCAGGACCGACCGCGGACGGCGCAGAAGCCGCGTCGCCACCAGCCGGGCGGCATGCCCGGCCACAACGACCAGCGCGAGTTCGGCGAACAGCCAGGCCCAGGTCGCCTGCCGCGCCGGATCCATTGCTTGCCGCTGCAGCCAGCGCATGCCCTGCGGGGCATTCAAGACCACCTCGCCGGTCGTCCTGACCTCCTCCCCCAAATCGTCCAGGCGCGACGACAGCATGGTGAGCAGGCGCGTGCCAAGCCCCTCCGGCTCGCGGTCGGGCTTCACCGCCTGTTCGGCCTGCTGCAATGCCTTGAGCTGATCGAGCAGCGCCTCGCGCTTGGCGGGTGTCTCCAACGAATCGATCAGGCGACCGATCTCTTTCGGGCTCGGATCCTGTGCCGGCGCGGGCGCTGACGGAATGGTCTGCGCGAAGGCGGAGCCTGCCGTTGCGACGACGGACAGGCAGAGGAAAGCGAGGCAGATCAGGGTGGGGAGAAGGCGGTTCGTCTGTCCGCGGCGGTCTGCGGGCGCTTGCGCGCTGCATTCGACAAAAGCCATGGTCTCCTGGAGCGTTCGATGAGAGCGTGGAAGGGCGATCCGAGGACAACAAGCGGGGAAAGCCTCTTGTCACGCATCCACACGCTCTGCGACGGTATAGCCCGTACGCAGGAACGCCGATCACCAACAGGCCAGAGCGGAGCGTCCGGCCGCCGAGGCAGGCGGACCTTGCACATGGATGCGGACACGCCGCTGCGGGTTGCCAGGAACCCGTCCATGGGCCAGACTCGCCGCGACCGCCACCCCGCCAGCCACCTTCAAGGGGAACACCGCAATGAGCGTTCCGCCGAGCGATCAGGTGCAACTCGTCGCCTATCTCGTCGCCAAGCCCGGCCAGGAGCAGGCATTGGCCGACGCCATCACCGCCATCGTCCCGACCGTGCTGCAGGAGCCGGGCTGCCTCGCCTACTCCGCCCATGTCACCCGCGAACGGCCCGGCACCATTGTGATGTACGAGGTCTGGCAGGATCAGGCCGCTCTCGACACCCATGCCAAAGGTGCGGCCTTCACCGGCCTCGCCGCGAAGTTCGACACGCTGCTGGGCGAACCGCTGCGGATCGAGCTTCTGCGCCGCATCGCCTGACCCGAGGGGCCGGCTATTCGGCGGCCGCTCCCGTCCGGCCGAGACTCTGGCGCGCCGCTTCCAGAAGCTCCTCCGACAGGGCTGGATCGTCGACGGCACGCGCGAGGATCAGGGCGCCGACCATGCCCGAGAGGGTGGCGAGCGCAGCCTTGCGCTTCGCCTCCGCCGAGCGGCCCGGCACCAGCCGTTGCAGCCGGTCGATGAACGGGCGCAGGCCCCGGGTAAAGGCGCCGCGCACCGCCCCGCCCTGCCGGGACACATCGACGCCGAGCGCGGCAATGGGACAGCCGGCGGCGCTGTGGTCGCGGTGAAGCGGCGACAGGTAACCCTCCAGCAGTGCCGTCAGCGCCTCGTCACCCGGCGGCATCTCCGCCGAACCGGCCCAGCGCTCCGCCATCACCTCCATCGCGCGGGCACAGGCCTCCGCCGCCAGATCCTCCTTGGACGCGAACTGGCCATAGAACCCGCCATGGGTCAGGCCGGCCTCCTTCATCAGGTCGGCGACGCCGATCCCATTGAATCCCCGCTCGCGGAACAGTGCGCTTGCCACCTCCACGACACGGCGCCGGTTCTCCGCCGCCTGCTCCTTGCTCACCCGCATGATGCACCTTCCGTGATCGGACCTTGACCGGCGGCCTGTTCGGAAAACACCTGAAGCCCCATTGACAAAATATATGACGCCCATCATCAATTATGCAAACATGACGATCATCATTTAATCAGCGACCCATTGAGCCGTGAACCCGGAGACCTGTGACCATGAACCCCACTTCCGACCAGGATCCCGTCGTTATCGTGTCCGCCGTCCGCACGCCGCTCGGACGCTTCCAGGGAGAGCTTGCGGCACTGCCGGCAACCGCACTCGGCGCCCGCGCCATCGCGGCGGCAGTGCAGCGGGCCGGTCTGCCGCCCGCCAGCGTCGGCGAGGTGCTGATGGGCTGCGTGCTTCCGGCCGGACAGGGGCAGGCGCCGGCCCGGCAAGCGGCCCGCTGCGCCGGGCTGCCCGACGCGACGGGGGCCACGACCATCAACAAGGTCTGCGGTTCGGGCATGAAGGCCACCATGCTGGCTCATGACCTGATCCGCGCCGGTTCGGCCGACATCGTGGTGGCCGGTGGCATGGAGTCGATGTCCAACGCCCCCTATCTGCTGGCGAAGGCGCGTGGCGGCTATCGCATCGGCCATGACCGGCTGCTGGACCACATGATGCTGGACGGGCTGGAGGACGCCTATGAGGGCGGCCGAGCCATGGGCGATTTCGGCGAGGCGACGGCGGAGACTTACGGATTCACCCGCGCCGAACAGGATGCCTATGCGGTCCAAACGCTGACGCGCGCCCGAACGGCGGTGGAAAGCGGCGCCTTCGCGGCGGAGATCGTGCCCGTCGCCGTGCCCGCCAAGGGTGGCGACCGGCTGGTCGAGCAGGACGAGAATCCGCTGAAGGTCTCGCCCGACAAGATCCCGGCGCTGAAGTCGGCTTTTCGCCGTGACGGAACCATCACCGCCGCCAGTTCGTCCGCCAATGCCGACGGTGCCGCGGCACTGGTGCTGACGCGGCGCTCGGTCGCCGAAGCCGCCGGCCTGCCGATCCTGGCGGAGATCCGCGGCCATGCCACCCACAGTCAGGATCCGGCTTGGTTCACCACAGCCCCAATTCCGGCGATCGCCAAGCTGCTGGACAAGGTCGGCTGGTCGGTGGGCGACGTCGACCTGTTCGAAATCAACGAGGCATTCGCCGTCGTCGCCATGGCGGCACAGCGCGATCTGGGCATCGCGTCCGACCGGCTGAATGTCAATGGCGGGGCTTGTGCGCTCGGCCATCCCATCGGCGCAACTGGGGCGCGGCTGATCGTGACGCTGCTGCACGCGCTGGCGGCGCGCGGTCTGACGCGCGGGGTGGCCTCGCTGTGCATCGGCGGCGGTGAGGCCACGGCAATCGCCATCGAGCGCGTCGGCTGAGGCCGGATCGTCTGAAAAGGAAATGGGGCCGCACCCTTCCCGGATGCGGCCCCATCGTCATTTGCACGCGCCGTTAATTTCCACTCTGCCCCTCAAGGCGATGCGGGCGGCTTAGCGCGACGTGCCGTTCGGCGTGGCCGCGCTCCCACTTGAACCGGCGACACGGTTGGTGATCCCGTCGTAATCCGGATACAGCACGCCGTAACTGTTGTAGTCGAAGCGGTTCAGGTTGGCGACGTCGTTGCGGCCATAGGGCAGCTGGTAATAGTCCGCCCCAGGATCGAAGCCGTTCGCATAGCCGTAGAAGGGATAGGCGTAGGGGCCATGGCCACCGAAGCCGACATCCGTCTGCGTCACCACCGCCTGAAGCTTGCCGCCCTTGTCGAAGATCAGGTCGTCGACATAGCCGTAGCCGCGGACGTCGGACAGCCGGACGTTGTCGTCGAGAAGCTCGCTGACCTTCCAGGCGCGGCCACGTGCATCGGCGTCGTCGTCGACCTTGCGCACGCCGGCGTCGGTGCCTCGGTAGTCTTCGCCGAAGCCGCCGAACAGGCTGTAGTCGCGATAATTCTTATCGGTGATCGGAACGGTGACTCGCTCCACGTCCGGGCTGATCGTCGCCTGCTTCCACGGCACCGAGAAATGTGTGTCGCCGATATCGAGGAAGCCGCCGACTTCGACGATCAGCGACCGGATCTGGCCGTTCGGGCCGACAACGATGTTCTGGACCTCGCCAATCTCGTCGCCATTGGCACTGTAGACGTCGGTATCGATCAGGGCTTCAGCACTGTAACCGTCACGCATCGCGCTGCCGTCCCACTTGGCGATGGGAACCACGGCGGCGCCCGCCACCGAGCGGTCGGATGCGGCATTTTGACCGTTGGTCATGGTCTTACCGGTTGCGGTTTGCGCCGAGACCGGACCGGCGGCGATCAGTGTAAGAATACCCGTGGCTGCGAGCAGATGCGCCTTCATGGAAATTCCCCTCTTGCCGTTGCGGTATGCCCGGACAACTACGCGAGAAGGAACCGGTTCCATTAAATATTGTAAGACACGGAAGCTCGGGTTGTGGATGATTCTCCATGAAATACCGCGGAAAGCCGATTTGAATTTAGACTCCATCGGGATCGCGGGCGGCGGCCATCCATCAGGGGATGGCCAATGCTTCGGACCAGCGAGTCTTGGTCATCGCTTCCGTCCACGGCCATGATGCCGGTCCGCCCACCGCCGCGTCCGTCAGGCCGAGATCAGGTCGTCAATCCGGATCGGCAGGTCGCGGATGCGCTTGCCGGTCGCATGATAGACGGCAGCGGCGATGGCGGCGGCCGTACCGACATTGCCCAACTCACCCAGCCCCTTGACTCCGGCGGGATTGACCGCCCGGTCCTCCTCCGGCACCAGGATCACCTCCAGCTGTTCGATGTCGGCATTCACCGGCACCAGATATTCGGAGATGTTCTTGTTGACGTAGCGCGCGGCACGCCGATCGATCTCCGTCTTCTCGTGCAGGGCGGAGCTGATGCCCCAGATCATGCCGCCCATCAGCTGGCTGCGGGCCGTGCGGGTGTTCATGATCCGCCCGCCGGCGAAGGCGCCGACGATGCGCGGCACGCGGATTTCGCGCGTGCGGGCGTTGATGCGGACCTCCACGAACTCCGCGCCGAAGGCGTACATCATCTTGTCGCCCTTGGAGCCGCCCTTCAGCGTGCTGCTGCCGTTGTAGAGCTTGCGCAGGGAATCCGGCGGGACGCCCTCCGGCATCCACTCGGCATATTCCTCGATGGCGCCGATTCCCATGCGGCCGAACAGCTCCGCCAGCGCTTCCGTTGAACCGCCCGCATCACCGCTTGCCGTAACGCCGCCGTCGCGCAGATCGAGCGTTGCGGGATCACGGCCGGCGAAGGGACCGTCCTTGGCCCGCACCGCGGCGTGGAACAGCTTGCCGCGAATGGCGTCGCAGGCGGTCAGCACGGTGGAACAGACGGTCGCCGTGGTGTTGGAGCCACCGGCCACCGGCGCCGGCGGCAGCTCCGTATCGCCCAGTTCCACCACCACCGCCTCGACCGGAACGCCCAGCCGTTCGGCCGCCATCTGGCCGATCACCGTGTAGGCGCCGGTGCCGATCTTGTGCGCGGCGGTCTGCACCCGGACGCTGCCGTCGGCGGTCAGCCGCACCCGCGCCGCCGCGGCCCCCATGTGGGTGGGATAGACCGCGGTGGCGCAGCCCCAGCCGATCAGCCAGTCGCCGTCGCGCATCGCGCCCACCGCCGGGTTGCGCTTTGACCAGCCGAAGGCCTCGGCTGCAGCGTCGTAGCATTCCATCAGCGACCGGCTCGTGTAGGGCTTGCCGCTGATGGGGTCGGTCATGGTGTCGTTGATCCGGCGAAGCTCCACCGGGTCCATCTTCAGAGCCACCGCCAGCTCGTCCATGGCGCTTTCCAGCGCAAAGACATAGGGCGTCTCGGGCGGCGAGCGCATGTAGCCGGGGGTGTTGCGGTCGGCCTTGACCATGTTGACCCGCGTCCACACCGCCCCATAGCCATAGAGCCGGGCGGTCGTGTCGGTGCCGGCCACCACATAGGGGTCGGGGCGCGAGGTGATCTCCCATCCCTCGTGGCCGAAGCCGGTGATCTTGCCGTCCGGGGTGGCGCCCATGCGGATGTGGTGCCGCGTCTCCGCCCGGTAGGTGGCCGTGGTGAAGCCCTGGGCGCGGCTGACCACGCAGCGCACCGGACGCCCGATCCGCCGCGAGGCCAGCGCCACGATGCCAGTGCGCGGCGACATCGGCCCCTTGGAGCCAAAGGCGCCGCCGACGAAGCGGCTGACCACCCGCACCTTCTCCGGATCGATGCCGAGCTGCTTGGCGACATTCTCGCGGAAGCCATAAACGAACTGACTCGGCTCATAGACGGTCAGCCGGTCGCCGGCCCAGAAGCAGGTGGTGGAAAACATCTCGATCGGGTTGTGGTGCTGGGTGGGGGTCGAATACTGCACATCGATTGTCACGGGGGAGGAGCGCAGGGCGGCCTCCAGGTCGCCGGCCGCCGGATCCTCCTTGTGGCTTGGCACCGCGTCCTTCGCCAGTACGGTTTCGGTACCCGGCGCGTCGAAGCCGGCGCTCGGCTTCTCAGCCTCATAGTCCGCCTTGACGCGGTATGCCGCCTCGCGCGCCGCCTCGAAGCTGTCGGCCAGCACAAGGGCGACGATCTGGCCGTCATGCCAGATGCGGGTGTCCGTCAGAGGAGAGACCGAGGTGGCGACACCATTGCCGAACTTCAGCTGGTCCAGGCCCTCGGCGTTCTCATGGGTCAGGATCTCGATGACGCCGGGGACGGCCTGCGCCTCCGACAGGTCAAGGCGCGTCAGCCTGCCCCGCGCGATGTCGCTGGTCACCAGCACGCCGTGGGCAACGTTGTTCAGCGGCTCGTCGGCCGGATAGCGCGCCTCTCCGGTCACCTTCAGCCGGGCGTCGTAGCGGGGAACCGGACGGCCCATGTTCCGCTTCGGCTCCGGCGCGGCGGCGTTCCGGTCCGACACGGTCTTCTGATCCGGGCCCATCTCACGTCTCCATCCGCTTGGCGTCCATCAGGGCGCGTACGATCGTCTGCTTGGCGAGCGGCACCTTGAAGGCGTTGTCGCCGCGCGGCTGCGCCCCCGCCAGCGCCAACTCCGCGGCGGCGGTGGCGGCGGCCTCGTCCAGATTCTTGCCGCGCAGGGCCGCCTCAGCCTCGCGGGCCCGCCAGGGCACGGTGGCGATACCGCCCAATGCGATGCGAGCCTCGCGCACGGTTTCCCCGTCCAGGTCCAGCGCCACCGCGGCAGAGGCCAGCGCGAAGGCATAGGAATCGCGGTCGCGAATTTTCAGATAGAGCGAGCGCCGCGTCCAAGGACCGGCCGGGACCGTGATGGCGGCGATCATTTCGCCCGGCTCCAGCACCGTTTCCACCTGCGGCGTATCGCCGGGCGGGCGGTGGAGGTCGGACAGCGGGATGCGGCGGGAGCCGCCCTTCTCCCTCACCGTCTCGACCACCGCATCCAGCGCCACCAGCGCCTGCGCGAAGTCGCCGGGGTAGGAGGCGATGCAGGCGTCGCTGGTGCCGAGCACCGCATGCAGGCGGTTCACCCCGTCCATCGCCGCACAGCCGCTGCCGGGCTCGCGCTTGTTGCAGGGCCAGGAGACCTGACGGAAATATTCACACCGTGTCCGCTGAAGCAGGTTGCCGCCGAGGCTGGCCATGTTGCGGATCTGCTGGCTGGCCGCCAGTTGCAGCGCCTGAGCGATAACCGGATAGTCCGTCTTGACCGCCGGATGCTCGGCCGCCTCGGCCATGCGGACCAGGGCGCCCAGCCGCAACCCGGAGCCGGTCGCTTCGATCCGCCCGGCCGGTCCGCTGCTGGCTGGGTTGACGTCGACCAGCCGTTCCGGCCTCATGACGTCCAGCTTCATCAGATCGCTCAGCGTGGTGCCGCCGGCGATGAATTGGGTGGCGCCGCCGGTGCCGGCCGCCTTCACCGCGCCTTCCAGCGTGTCGGCGCGCTGATACTGGAATGGCCGCATGTCAGGCGCCCTCCATCTCGGACTTCGCCTGTCTGACGGCAGCGGCGATGTTGGGGTAGGCGGCGCAGCGGCAGAGATTGCCGCTCATGTATTCGCGGATGTCGGCATCGCTTTGGGCATGACCTTCCTGCACGCAGGCGACCGCCGACATGATCTGGCCGGGCGTGCAATAGCCGCACTGAAAGGCGTCATGGTCGATGAAGGCCTGCTGCATCGGATGCAACTCGCCGCCGGGACCGGCCAGCCCTTCGATGGTGATGACCTCGTGGCCCTGCGCCATCACGGCGAAGGTCAGGCAGGACAGCACGCGGGTGCCGTCCACCAGCACCGTACAGGCGCCGCACTGGCCGTGGTCGCAGCCCTTCTTCGCTCCGGTCAATCCGGCATGGTCGCGCAGCGCGTCCAAAAGCGACGTGCGGGGGTCGAGCGCCAGACGATGGTCCTGGCCGTTGATCCGCAGCGTGACATTGGTCGCCGCCCGCGGATCCGTCTGCAGGTCCGGGGGCGGCGTTCCCGAGGGCGGCGTGGCGGCACCGGCCAGGCTCGACAGCAGGGGGAGCGTTGCGGCCGTCCCCGCGCCCACGCCGAGGAAACCGCGCCGGTCGAGTCCGCCGTGTTCGCGCTTCGAGTCCATCTTCGCCCCTTTCGTCTGCGGTCGGATGCCGGACGATCCGCACGGCACCAGCACCGGAGAGAACAGGGCTGCCGGCCATTCGTCGCTCCGTCATCCGGCGATGGGTGCGAAGACTCGCCTTTGGAAAGGGACTCTCGATGTCGGTGATTGCGAGTGAGAATGCCGCTGAGAACGGACGCGGCCATCAGTAGACGTTACACGGTGGCTCCTGCCGCTAGCGCCGCCGAACGGCGACCAGGAAATTGTCGACCTCCTGGCGCAGGCGTGCGGTCTGGCCGGTCATGCTCTGCGACGCGGCCAGCAATTCGCCGGCCGATCGGCCGGTCTGTTCGGCCGTATCGGTGACCGAGCGCATGCTGGCCGAGCTGCGGTTGGTGCCGCGGGCGGCGTCGGCGACGCTGCGGGCGATCTCCTGGGTGGCCGCCCCCTGCTGCTCGACCGCCGCGGCGATGCTGCCGGAGATTTCGTCGATGGCGGTCACTGTGCGGACGATAGCCTGGATGGCACCGACCACCTGCCCCGTCGTTGCCTGAATGGTGGCGATCTGGCCGGCGATCTCGCCGGTGGCATGGGCGGTCTGGGCAGCGAGCGCTTTTACCTCTCCCGCGACGATGGCGAAGCCCTTCCCCGCCTCCCCGGCCCGTGCCGCCTCGATGGTGGCGTTCAGCGCCAGCAGGTTGGTCTGGTTGGCGATCTGGTTGATCAGCCCGACCACCTCGCCGATCCGCTCGGTGGCGCCGGACAGGGAATCGACCACGCGGTTGGTGTGGCCGGCGTCCTCAACCGCGTCGCGGGCGATGCCGGCAGAACGGTTGACCTGACGGGCGATCTCCTCGATGGAGCGCGCCAGCTCCTCCGCCGCGGCGGCGGCGCTTTCCACGTTGGCGCTCGCCTCGCTGGAGGCGAGAAGCGCGCTGGTCGCCTCGCTGCTGGTCTGGCCGGCGCTGCGGGTCATGCTGTCGGCGCCCTGATGGACGGTGCCGGCCATGGCCGCGACGCTGTCCGCCACCTCCTTCACCGACGCCTCGAACTGGCTGGCGAGATCGAGAAGAACGCCACGGCGCTCCCGTGCAGCGCTCTCCCGCTCCGCCTCCGCCGCCACCTCTGCGGTGCGGGTGGCGATGGCATTGTCGCGGAATACGGCGAGCGCACCGGTCATCGCATCGATCTCGTCCTGGCCGCGCCCCTGGTTACGGTCGGGCACCGCCGTGTCGAGGTCGCCGCCAGCGATGGCCCGCATCGCGCCTTCCAACCGGATCAGCCGGGCGACGATCCGCCGCCCGACGTAGAGCCAGACGATCAGCGCAGCGCTTAGTACGCTGAACAGGGCCAAGCCGGTGAGCCAGCGCCGGCCCTGGCCGATGGCGTCATGGGTCGTGCGGGCGGAGCGTTCGGCATCCTCCGCCACCGCGGCGACCAGGGTGGCGACCTCCGCGCCCAGCTGCTCGGCGATGGCGCGACTTTCGCCAAGCGCGGCGTTCTCCCGTGCGGCGAGCGTCAGTTCCTGCGCGCGCAGGGCGAACAGCCCGTCGTCGCCGGCGCCGAAGGCGATCAGCTTGCCGGTCAAACCGGTCATTTCATCGGTGGAACGGGCGGCCAGATCGCGGGCAGCCGTTTCATAGACCGGGCGGAGCGCCGTCAGCCGGTCCAGTCCCGGTGCGCCGCCGGCCTCGGCCAGCGTGCCGGCAATCAGATTGCCCGCCGCGGCCAGTTCCAGCCGCCGCCGCAGGCTGGGAACTCCCTGGGTCAGAAGGGCATCGACGGCGTTGCCAATGTCGCTACGCAGCGTGGCCTGGGCCTTTTCCAGATTCTCGCGACTCTCGCGGACATGGAGCTGAAGCTTGCCCAGAACCGCGGTTTCCAGCCGTTCGACCTCGCCGCGCAGAACGCGGGCACGATCCTCCAGCCGCAAGGCTTCGGCAGGGTCGAGGTTGCCGGCCAACTGGCGGCGTCGGATGGAAAAGGCGCCGTCGTCGCCACCTGCCGTGCCCCCCAGTTCCAGCAGGCGCTGGACCGCACGGCGCACGGATTCGCCACCCGGCACCTCCGCCGCTGTCAGCAGCGGCGCGATCTGGTCGCTCAGCCGGCGAAAGCCGCGTTCATAGGTGTCGACGACGCTGGTCTTGTCGGCCCCGGTGGCGCGGGTCAGGCTCAGCGCCATAGATGCCATGCTGGCACGCAGTTCATAGCTGCTGGCAAGATCGGCCCCGGCGTCGGTCATCGCCTGAAGCTCGCGTTCGGTGACGCTGCCGACCAGGGTGGCGGCACCACGGGTGTCGGCGGCGCCGGCCTCCACCAGCGGGGCGAGGTCACTGAGAAAACGGTGATGAGTGGCGGTCAGAGCTGCCAGCCTGTCGGCCGACCGCTCCGCCACGTCGAGCCGACTTTCCACCAGCCGATCCAGCGCGGCCAGCGTGTCGGTCATAGCCCGCAGCCGCCCACGCAGCGCCTCGACGCGGGGGTCCTGCGGGTAGGCGCTCTCCAACCGGTCGGTCGCCTCATGAAGACGGCGGGCACGGCCGGCCAGATCGTCGATCAGGGCCTTGCGGTCCTGCTGGCTGACCGCCGCGGCCAGAACCGGAGCGGCGGCGGCCATCCGGGCGCTTTCCTCCGCCATCCGCTGGGCGGTGGTGAGGGAGGGCAATGTCACGCCGGCGATGCGGTCGACCCGGCTTTCGATGATGTCGAAGGCGAGCCAGCCGACACCGCCCGCCAGGACGCTGGTGGCGGCGACCGCACCGAAGGCCGCGAGAAGACGGCCACGGATCCCGGCGCCGCGGCGCCCGCCAGTGGATGGATGGCTGGTTGGAACGCTTGCGCCCTGGTCCGTCATGACGTTGCCCCTTGGCTGGACAATTCGGGACAATGCGGCCGGGCCGTTCCCGGATGGGAAAGCCCGGCCGATGCCGCGCGCGAAGGCGCCGGTCAGTTGCCCATGAACTTCTTGTAGTTGTCCTTGGTGACGAGCTGGAACGGCACCCAGACGTTCTTCTCCACCTTCTCGCCCTTGGCCAGCTTCACCGCGGACTCCAGCGCACCGCGGCCCTGGCCCTTGGCGTCCTGGAACACGGTGACCGAAAGGTTGCCGTCCTGCATTTCGGCCAGCGCGTCGGCGGTGGCGTCGATGCCGCCGACCAGGACCTTCTTCGGCGAGATGCCCGCCTGCTGCAGAGCCAGAATGGCGCCGATCGCCATTTCGTCGTTGTTGGCGGCGACGGCGTCGATCTTCTCGCCCGACACGATCCAGTTGTTCATCAGGTCCAGCGCCTGGGCGCGCAGGAAGTTGGCCGTCTGCTTCTGGACGATCTTCATGCCCGGATATTTGGCGACCACCTTCTCAACGCCCTTGGTGCGCAGTTCGGCGGCATTGGTGGCAAGCTCGCCCATCATGATGGCGACGTTGCCCTTGTAGTTCATCTGCTTGGCCAGCTCTTCACCCTGCAGCGTGCCGGAGACGTTCTCGTCGGAGCCGACGAAAACCACCTTGTCGGGCAGGGTGTCCTCGGCCGGCTTGCGGTTGACATAGACCAGCGGGATGCCGGCGGCCGAGACGATCTGGGTCATGCGGCCGGTGGTGGAACTGTCGGTGGTGTTGATGATGATCGCGTCCACCTTCTGGGCGACGAAGTTCTGCACCTGATTCAGCTGGCGGCCGGTATCGCCGCGGGCGTCCTCGAACTGGATCTTCACGTCGGGCATCGACTTGGCCTGATCGGCCATCGCCTGGCGCAGGGTGTTGAGGAAGTTGTCGTCGAAATAGGCCATCGAGACGCCGATGGTGGTGGCGAAGGCCGACGCCGACATCATGACAACGGCGGCGGAGCAGGCAGCCAGCAGGTGCTTCAGGTGCGGACGCTTCATTTGTTTCCTCACTTGGTTGGTGGACGGCCCTTGCGGAGGCTCCGCCGTGCCGTCCTTTATTGGTCGGTCGGTTGGGCAGCTGGTTGATTGCGTGTCACGGGATTATCCGGGGGTGCCGGATGCCGGTCCGGTGACGGGGACCGGGTCGCACGGCGGCCTTCCCCACCGGCCACCGCGGCAGGCTTGCTGCGGAACTGCGCGATGGCGGGCTGGAAACCGTGAATGGGGAAAGTGCGGGGGAACCGGGGGAGGAATGCGGTGCCTTGGAGGAACCGGGGAGGAACCCTGTACCGGTCAGACCTTCTTCCGGCGGCGCATGCGGTACTGGTCGGCGGTCACCGCGGCGACGATGATCAGGCCCTTCACGATGTCCTGCACATAGGCGTCGATGCCGACGAAGGTGAAGCCGCTGGTCATGACGCCGAGGATCACGGTGCCGATCACCGTGCCGGTGATGCGGCCGACGCCGCCGGTCAGCGAAGTGCCGCCGATGACCACCGCCGCGATGGCGTCCAGCTCGTACCCCATGCCCATGCCGGCCTGACCGGTGGCGGACCGCGCGGCGGTCATCACCCCGCCCAGCCCGGCCAGCAGGCCGGCGATGCCGTAGACCACGACCAGGTGCCGGCCGATGTTGATGCCGGAGACACGGGCGGCCTGGGCATTGGCGCCGATGGCGTAGGTGAATTTGCCGTAGCGGGTGTAGCGCAGCGCAATATGGAAGATCAGGGCGGTGACCAGGAAGACGACCACCGGCGTGGCGCCCGCACCGATCCAGGTGAAATCCTCCGACAGGCGGCTGATCGGCTGGCCATGGGTGTAGTAGCGGGCAAGGCCGCGCGCCGTCACCATCATGCCCAGCGTGGCGATGAAGGGGGGAATGCCGGTCATGGCGATCAATCCGCCATTGACCACCCCCGCCAGCGCTCCCACCAGCACGCCGGCCAGCACCGGCACCACCGCCGGCATGTCGGTCAGCATCGGGAACACGGCGCGGGCATTGTCGGACGTCTGGGCGAGGCTCGCCGCCACCATCGCCGACAACGCCAGAACCGAGCCGGACGACAGGTCGATGCCGGAGGTGATGATGACCTGCGTGACGCCGATGGCAAGCAGCCCGACGATGGACACCTGAAGGACGATGATGACGAGGCGCTGAGCGTTGCCAAGGAAGGACTCGCCGCGCACGATCCAGCCGAGCGCTTCGAAAACCAGTGCGATGGCGACGAGGACGAGGAAGATCCCGGCTTCAACCGGCATCTTGAAGGGGCGGCGGGCGGGCGTCTCCACCACACCGCTGCTGTTGATGGATGCGTTCATTACCATTCCTCCCATTTTTTTGCGGTCCGGCCGCCAGCGGCCTGCCGGTGATGACGTGCTGGCCGGTCAGCCGGAGGCCAGGCGCATGATGGTCACCTGATCGGCATCCGCCCGGTCGAGGGTGCCGGTCACGCGGCCTTCGTGCATCACCATTACCCGGTCGCTCATGCCGAGGATTTCCGGCAGTTCCGACGAGATCATGATGATCGCCATGCCCTGGGCGGCGAGGTCGGAGATCAGGCGGTGGATTTCCGCCTTGGCGCCGACGTCGATACCGCGCGTCGGTTCGTCCAGGATGAGGACGCGCGGGTGGGTCATCAGCCAGCGGGCGATCAGCACCTTCTGCTGGTTGCCGCCGCTGAGGTTTTCAATGCGTTCCTGCAGGTGCGGGGTCTTGACCCGCAGGGTGTTCTTCATGGTGTCGCAGATGCCGTTCAACGCCGACTGGGCGACGAAGCCGCCCTGGACATAGCGGTCGGTCAGCGCCGCCAGCTCCATGTTTTCCAGAACCGACAGCATCAGGAACAGGCCGGTTTCCTTGCGGTCCTCCGTCAGCAGCGCCAGCTTGTGGGCCATCGCGGTCTTGGGGCTGTCGATCTTCACCGGCCGGCCGTCGATGCGGATGGTGCCGGAGGTGGCCGGCGTCATGCCGAAGATGGCTTCCGCCACATTGGTGCGGCCGGAGCCGACCAGTCCGGCAATACCGAGGATTTCGCCGGCCCGGAGCTCGAAGCTGACGTTGGAGAATACCCCCTCCAGCGCCAGATTCTCGACCGACAGCACGACCTCGCCGATCTTCGATTCGCCTTTCGGGAACATCTGGGTGATTTCCCGGCCGACCATCAGGCTGATCAGCTTGTCGCGCGTCAGGTTGGACGCCGCGTCGGTCAGGATGTGGCGGCCGTCGCGGAAGATCGAGATGTCGTCGGCGATCTCGAACACCTCGTTCATCTTATGGGTGATGTAGATGATCGCCTTCCCACGGGAGCGCAGATCCTCGACGATGGCGAACAGATGTTCCACCTCGCGGTCTGTCAGGGCCGAGGTCGGCTCATCCATGATGAGGACATCGGATTCGTAGGAGACCGCCTTGGCGATCTCCACCATCTGGCGGCCGGCAACGGTCAGCTCGCCCACCGGCTGATCGGGATCGAGGTCGATCTTCAGCCGGCGGAACAAGTCGGCGGTGCGGCGGCGCAGCTCCCCATGGTCGACAAGGCCGAAACGGTTCAGCGGTTCGCGCCGGATCCAGATGTTCTCGGCGATCGTCATGAAGGACATCAGGTTCAGTTCCTGATGGATCATGGCGATCCCAGCCTCCAGCGCATCCAGTGGGGAGGTCAGGCGGCAAGGTTCGCCGCGGAGACGGATCATGCCCTGGTCGGGCGTGTAGATGCCGGCGATGATCTTCATCAGGGTCGATTTGCCGGCGCCGTTCTCTCCCATCAAGGCATGCACGGTGCCGGGCCGGATCCGCAGGCAGACGCTGTCCAGCGCCACCACCCCCGGAAACTCCTTCCGGACGCTGTCGACCTCGAGAAGATAAGGCTGGGCGTGGATGGAAACGCCGGGAGGCGTCATCATTCCAAGGGCGGTCACGGCCACGGTCCTCTCCCTAAGCGATGGTGGATCGGTCGTTTGGAGCCGCCGTCACCGGTCCACAGCAGTGCGGCGTGTCGCTCCGCATATAGAATATTAATTTCGCTGATTGTTCAAGACAGAATATTCGGTTTATTCGCCAGGTGAGGCGAAGGGATGACCGGCAAGCCGATTTTCCCGGTTTCCCGCCATATCGGACAGGATCCCGACATCGCAGGTTGGGGATGCGGGCCGGTCGGGGCCATTCGGGGCGGTATGGAATTTTCATTCCCACCCGGAGGTTTGGCTATGTGGCTGATAATCTTTAAAATTGACAATCGTCGCTTTGCACAGGGGCGTGCGGAACAGCAAACGGGGCGCCGTGCTGGACGGCGCCCCGTGTGATGGACAACGACCTGAATGTTGCGGGGAGCGTCCGAAAGCCGGCGCCTTCGGTCAGCCCGACGCCAGCAGCCAGCGATGTTCCGGCGCGGTGTTGAAGCGCCAGGCGCGGCGGGGGCCGGCCATCACGTTCAGATAATAGCCGGTGTAGCCGTGAGCGGCGCCGACCGGATGGTAGCCGCGCGGGACCATGACCAGATCGCCGTTCTCCACCGCCATAGCCTCGTCCAGCGAGCGGTCGTCGGTGTAGACACGCTGGAATGCGAAGCCCTGCGGCGGGTCGATCCGGTGATAATAGGTTTCCTCCAACTGGGTTTCGGCCGTGCCGTCGTCAATGTCATGCTTGTGCGGCGGATAGCTGGACCAGTTGCCGGCGGGGGTGATGACCTCGACCACCAGGAGGCTGTCGGCCGGTTGCGATTCGGGCAGGATGTCGAAGACATGCCGGGTGTTGCTGCCACGCCCGCGCACGGAGGCGCCGACATCCTCCGGACGGATCAGCCGCACCGGCAGACCGCCATTCAGTCCCGGCGCGGTGCAGACCGCCAGTTCCAGCGCGGTGGTGGCCCGAACCCGCCACGGCGCTCCCTGCGGCAGATAGATCGCATAGGGCTGCTTGTCCTCGAAGGGCGACATTCGATCGCCAAGCTCCGCCCACTCCTGGTCGCCGGCCGATGCGGCGCCGCGTCCGGCGACGAAGACGAGACAGGTCTCGCGCTCCGCATCCTCGCCGGAAACGCTCATGCCCTCTTCCAGTTGGTAGAGATCGAATCCGATGCACGACCAGCCCGCCGATTCGGGAGTGACATGGTGCACACGGCCGTTGGGGTCCGGTGCGTGGTTGCGCAGCAGCAGCTTGCTCATGGTCGCCCTCTGTGGTGCCGAATCGTCATGCGATGTCTCTCCGCCCCGATGGAAACCGCATTGGGTGCGGATACGGATGATCGGGGATTATACATTCCGTCATTCTCTTGAGTAGAATTTTTTTTCCGCTTTGCCGACCGCGGCAGCCGCCGACTTGCAAGTGCTGGCGCTTACAGGGGTACGATGGAGGGAAATCCGCCCCTCTCAGCGAAAGCGCGACAAATTTCTATCGACACATAAGTTCCCTATTGTGCGTATAGCAGAATTGTTGTTCTATTCCGGCGGACACAGAGAACGGAATGCCGAAAGGGCGCCGCCTCTGAACCGCTCCCGCCATGACGGCAAATCCCGGTTAAGACCGCGAACGGTCCGCGCATGCCTGCCTGGCGCAGCGCGGCCCCAAGAAACCAGTGTCTGGAGGAAATCCAATGTCTCGTTCAGCTCTGCTGACCGGTGCGGCGACTGCCGCACTTGTCGCCACCGTCTCCGTCATGGGTGCCGGCCCGGCCTTCGCCCAGGCGAAGTTCGACGTGGTCATCGGCGGCGACGCCTATTTCGAAGCCGGCTACGTCAGCCAGGACCGTGACGCCGGCCTGCGCTCCACCGAGTTCCGCAACCGCCTGCGCCTG
>CBFGPE010000076.1:0-33528 GCA_965650625.1 uncultured Azospirillum sp.
CCCATAAAGCCCTGTGATTACAAGAAAGTTGCACTTCAGAATAGAACCTACCCCCCCTACAGATCGACAACGCATAACTTGTATTATGGAAATCACTGACCGTTATGCGACATCGCATGACGGTCGGCTCTGCCTGTCAGCACTCCGGCAGATTGACCGCGAGTCCGCCTAGGCTGGTTTCCTTGAACTTGCTGTTCATTTCCTCGCCGGTCTGCCGCATCGCCTGGATGCAGTTGTCCAGCGGCATGAAGTGCTGGCCGTCGCCACGCAAAGCCAGGGATGCCGCCGCCACCGCCTTGGTGGCGCCGATGGCGTTGCGCTCGATGCACGGCACCTGCACCAGCCCGGCAACCGGATCGCAGGTCATGCCGAGGTGATGCTCGAGCGCGATTTCCGCCGCATTCTCCACCTGCTCCGGCGTTCCGCCCAGAACGGCGCAAAGACCGGCGGCAGCCATGGCGGCGGCGGATCCCACCTCGCCCTGGCAACCGGCCTCGGCTCCCGAGATCGAGGCGTTGTGCTTGATCAGCCCGCCGATCGCCGCGGCGGTCAGCAGGAAATCGGCGACCTTGGCCGGTTCGGCGCCGGCGCAATGGTCGAGATAATAGCGGAGCACCGCCGGCACGACACCGGCCGCCCCGTTGGTCGGCGCGGTCACCACCTTGCCGCCGGCCGCATTCTCCTCGTTGACCGCCATCGCGTAGACGCTGAGCCAGTCCGACGCCACATGCGGCTGGCTGGAATTGACGCCACGCTCCCGCAGCAGCTGCTGGTGGATGGCCTTCGCCCGCCGCTTCACCTTCAGGCTTCCCGGCAGCTGGCCGTCCAGGCTCAAACCGCGTTCGATGCAGCCGTTCATCACCGCCCAGATGCGGCCGAGACCGTCGTCCAACTCCGGACCGGAGTGATGCACCAGCTCGTTGGCGCGCTTCATCTCGGCAATCGACAGGCCGCTTTCTTTCGCCATGCGCAGCATGGTGGAGGCGCGCTCGAAGGGATAGGGCCAGCCGGCGCTCTCCTTGTCGGACACGGTCGGGACCGCTTCGCGCTCTGCCGCCGTGACGACGAAGCCGCCGCCGATGGAATAGAAGGTTTCGGACAGCAGAACCGTCCCCTGCCCGTCCAGCGCCTCGAAGACCAACCCGTTGGCGTGGCCCGGCAGCGCCGGCCCGAAGTCGAACACCACGTCGGCCTCGGGATCGAACGCCAGGGCCGGCAGGCCGGGAGGCGTCAGAGTCCGCCCATTCTGAAGTTCGGCGATGCGGCGGTCGGCCTCGTCGACGTCCAGATTGTCCGGCCGGTAGCCGAGCAGGCCGAGCACCACCGCCCGGTCGGTCGCATGGCCCTTGCCGGTGAAGGCAAGCGACCCGTGCAGCCGGACCCGGACGGCGGCAGGCGCCGCCCCGGTCCATTCCCGCAGCATGGCGAGGAACCGCACTGCCGCGGTCATTGGCCCCATCGTGTGCGACGAGGATGGGCCGATGCCGATCTTGAACACATCGAATACGCTGAGGAACATGGCCCGGCCTGTCAGTCAGGTCGTCTAAGGGAAAGGCGGCCGGCAAGCGGCCGCCTCCGGTGTGCAGACGGCGTCAGGCGCCCGACGCCTAAGGCGTCGTCAGCTATAGATCGGGAAGCGCTCGCACAGTTCCCGGACCACGCCATGCACCCGCTTCTCGACCTCGGGGTTGCCGTCCGGGCCGGCTTCGGCCAGGGCGTCGACCACGGTCAGGATCAGTTCGCCGATGCGGGCGAACTCCGCCTCGCCGAAGCCGCGGGTGGTGCCCGCCGCGGTGCCCAGCCGGATGCCGGAGGTCACCGCCGGCTTTTCCGGGTCGAACGGGATCGAGTTCTTGTTGCAGGTCAGCCCGGCCCGCTCCAGCGCGCGCTCGGCGTCGCGGCCCTTCACGCCCTTCGGCCGCAGGTCGACCAGAACCATGTGGCAATCGGTGCCGCCGGAGACGATGTCCAGCCCGCCCTTCACCAGCGTGTCGGACAGCACCTTGGCGTTGGTCACCACCTGCCCGGCATAGGCCTTGAACTCCGGCGTCAGCGCTTCGCCGAAGGCCACCGCCTTGGCGGCGATGACATGCATCAGCGGACCGCCCTGGTTGCCCGGGAACACTGCCGAATTGAACTTCTTCGCCAGCGCCTCGTCGTTGGTCAGGATCATGCCGCCGCGTGGACCGCGCAGGGTCTTGTGCGTGGTGGTGGTCACCACATGGGCATGCGGCAGCGGGTCCGGATAATGGCCGGTGGCGACCAGCCCGGCGTAATGGGCCATGTCCACCATCAGATAGGCGCCGATCTCGTCGGCGATGCGGCGGAACTCGGCGAAATCGATCACCCGCGGATAGGCCGACGCGCCGGCGACGATCAGCTTCGGCTTGGTTTCCAGCGCCTTGGCCCGCAGCGCCGCGTAGTCGATGCGCTGGTCGCTCTCGCTCACCTCGTAGCTGACAATGTCGAACCACTTGCCCGACATCGTCACCGGCGAGCCGTGGGTCAGGTGGCCGCCATGGGCCAGCGACATGCCCATCACCCGGTCGCCCGGCTGCAGCAGGGCGAGGAACACCGCCTGGTTGGCCTGGGCGCCCGAATGCGGCTGGACATTGACGAAACCGGCGCCGAACAGCTTCTTGGCGCGGTCGATGGCGATGGTCTCGACCTCGTCCACGAACTGGCAGCCGCCGTAATAGCGGCGCCCCGGATAGCCTTCGGCATATTTGTTGGTGAGGATCGACCCCTGCGCGGCCAGCACGTCCGCCGAGACGATGTTTTCCGAGGCGATCAGCTCGATCTCGTACTTCTGGCGGTTCAGTTCGCGGTCGATGGCCGCCGCAATCGCGGTATCGGCGAGATCGGGCTTCGGCAGTGACTGATGACGGTTCATGTGCGTTTCTCTCGATCAGATGCCGAGCGCGATTTCGCGGCTGACGGCTTGCAGCAGGCCCCAGACATGGTCGGCGAAGGAGCGCCAGACCTCGATCCGGAAGCGGTTGTTGTCCTCGCGGATCAGGACGATCTGCGCCTTGTCGAAGAGGGTGCGGCAGCCGCTGCCGACCGGCATCGCCTCGACGTCGAAGGCGATGGCCGAGCGCAGGGCGAGCGCCGCCGCCTCCCCTTCCACCAGGATGCCGACCTCGCGATGGCCGATGTCGACCAGGCTGTGCGTCTCCTGCAGGGCGGCGAAGGCCTCGACGATGGCGTCGCTCTCGGCGACCGGCGCCAGCAGCACCCACTCGTCGGGGCCGAGCTGGAGAGCGGTCCGTCCGCCGTCCTCCACCAACCCGCCGATGCGGGTGGGAAGCGGCGTGCCGAAGGCGGCCCCGGCCGACTGCGCCGATGCCGGATCGATGCGCAGGCTGAAGCGGGCCACGTCCTCGGCGGCGCGGATGGTCAGCCTGCTGGTTTTGTCGCCGGCGATCGTCTTGCCCAGCAACGGGTGATTGGCCAGAAGCACGATTAGGCCTCCTATGCGCTGAGACGCTTGTTCTCGGGATCGACGAACACCATGCCGGTGATGGTCGCGGAATGGACCTTGTCCGGCATCGGCACATGCACGGTCTGGCCCTGCAGGGACCGGCCGCCCTGGATCACCGCAAAGGCGATGGACCGCCCCAGCTCGGCACTCCAGTAGGACGAGGTCACATGGCCGACCATCTCCATCGGCACCGGCTGGTTGGGGTTGAGAACAATCTGCGCCCCCTCCTCCAGCACGGTCTTCGGATCGGCGGTCAGCAGGCCGACCAGCTGCTTGCGGTCCTTCGCCAGCATGTCCGGCCGCGACAGCGACCGCTTGCCGACGAAGTCCGGCTTGGTCTTGCCGACGGCCCAGGACAGGCCGGCGTCGTCCGGCGTCAGCGTGCCGTCCGTATCCTGCCCGACGATGATGTAGCCCTTCTCGGCGCGCAGGACGTGCATCGTCTCGGTGCCGTAGGGGGTGATGCCGAACCGCTGCCCGGCTTCGAACAGCTTCTCCCACACCGCGCGGCCGTAGCGGGCCGGCACGTTGATCTCGAAGCCGAGTTCGCCGGTGAAGGAGACGCGGAACAGCCGGGTCGGCACGCCGCAGATCTTGCCGGTCGCCACCGCCATGTGGGGGAAGGCGCCTTCCGACAGGTCGATGCCCTCGACGAAGGGTTCGATCAGCTTGCGGGCGTTCGGACCTTGCAGCGCGATCACCGACCACTGCTCGGTCGTCGAGGTCAGCCAGACCTTCAGGTCCGGCCATTCGGTCTGGAGGTAATCCTCCATCATGCCCAGCACGCGCGCCGCACCGCCGGTGGTGGTGGTGACGTGGAAGCGGTCATGGGCCAGACGCCCGATCACGCCGTCGTCGCGGATGAAGCCGTCTTCGCCCAGCAGCAGGCCGTAGCGGCAGCGGCCGGGGGCCAGCTTGGTCCAGGCGTTGGTGTACATCCGGTTCATGAACTCGGCGGCGTCGGGACCGACGATCTCGATCTTGCCGAGGGTGGAGGCGTCGAACATGCCCACCGACGACCGCACCGCCTTGCATTCGCGCGCCACCGCCGCGTGCATGTCCTCGCCGACCTGCGGGAAGTACCAGGCGCGGCGCCACAGCGACACCGGCTCGAACACCGCGCCGTTTTCCTCGGCCCAGCCGTCGATCGGCGTCTTGCGCGTCACGTCGAACAGCTCGCCCTTGCTGTAGCCGGCGAAGGTGCCGAAGGTGGTCGGCGTGTAGGGCGGGCGGAAGGTTGTCAGGCCCACGGCCGGGATCGGCCGCTTCAGCGCATCCGACGCGACCGCCAGACCGTTGATGTTGGACGTCTTGCCCTGGTCCGTCGCCATACCGTTGGTGGTGTAGCGCTTGATGTGCTCGATCGACTTGAAGCCTTCGCGCACCGCCAGCCGGATGTCCTTGGCCATCACGTCGTTCTGGAAATCGACGAAGGCCTTGGCATGGCCCGGATCGCGGTCGGTCGGCAGCTCGCGGCCGGTCACCCCGGTGAAGGACAGCTCGCCCTCCACATGGTAGGTCGCCGGTTCCACGCTGAACCCGGCATCCGTCGCAGCGGCTGCGCCGGCGGCGGCGCCATCCTCGAAAGCGGACTTCAGACCGAAACGGCCCTTGCCGGCGCCGGCCAGACGGCACTCCTCCATGCCGCGGCCAGGCAGGAACATCTGGCCGTCCTCGTTCCAGGTCAGCGAGCCCTTGGTGTGCGAGAACAGATGGACGCTGGGGGTCCAGCCGCCCGACATCAGCAGGGCGTCGCAGGCGATGGTCTCCGCACCCCCGACCTTGCCGCCCGTCACCGGATTGACCCGCACCGACGAGACGCGCAGCCGGCCCTTGGTGCCGGTGACGGTCCAGCCGATCTTCGTCTTGATGCGCAGCGCGTCGGCCGCGGCAACCAGCTGGGTCGGAACGGTGCCGCGGACATCGACGATGGCCGCGACCTCGACGCCGGCCTTGGCGAGATCGAAGGCGGCATGCCAGGCGCTGTCATGGGTGGTGACGACGACGACCCGGTTGCCGACCTTGACGCCGTAGCGGTTCAGATAGGTGCGCGCGGCGCCGGCCAGCATCACGCCCGGCCGGTCGTTGCCGGCGAACACCAGCGGCTTTTCGATGGCGCCCTGGGCCAGCACGACCTGCTTGGCCCGCACCTTCCACATCCGTTCGCGCGGCGCGCCTTCCGGAACGATGGCGAGATGGTCGGTCAGCCGCTGGCACAGGCCGACGAAATTCTGGTGGTAATAGCCGATGGCCGTCGTGCGCGGCAGCACGGTGACGTTCGGCATCCCCGCCAGCGCGGCGTTGGCGTCCTCCAGCCAATCCCAGGCCAGCTGACCGTTGATCTCCGCGGTGGGCTCCGACAGCAGCGAGCCGCCAAGCTCCGTCTGCTCGTCGCACAGGATGACCGAGGCGCCGCTACGCCCGGCTTCCAGCGCGGCGGCCAGACCGGCGGCGCCGCCACCGACCACCAGCACGTCGCAATGGGCGAAGCGGCTGGCATAGACATCGGGATCGGGGGCGGTCGGCGCCTTGCCCAGGCCGGCGGCGCTGCGGATGACCGGCTCGTAGACCTTGTTCCAGAAGCTCTTCGGCCACATGAAGGTCTTATAGTAGAAGCCGGCCGAGAACATCATGTAGAGCGAGTCGTTCACCGCGCCGATGTCGCGGGTCAGCGACGGCCAGCGATTCTGGCTCTCGGTCTTCAGCCCTTCGAACACCTCCAGCACGGTCGCCCGGGTGTTCGGCTCGAACCGGCCGTTGCCGCGGTCGGTCCCGACCAGCGCGTTCGGCTCCTCCGACCCGGCGGTCAGGAAGCCGCGCGGCCGGTGGTACTTGAAGGACCGGCCGACGAGATGGACGCCGTTGGCCAGGAGCGCGGATGCCAGGGTGTCACCCTCGTAACCGGTATAGTCCGCGCCGTCGAACGTGAAGCGGACCTGACGGCTGCGGTTGACCCTGCCCTTGCCTGCAATACGGAAATTGCTCATGGACGTGCTTCCTTGGCGCTGGAGGCGGCAAGCGCGATCTCCTCGTCGCTCGGACGCGGAGCCCCGGTCTTGTAGGTCATGGCGAATTTGTCGGTCACGGTGTCACGCACCGCGTTGAAGAAGCGGCCGCAGCCATGCATGTGGCGCCAGCGTTCGAAATGCTGGCCGCGCGGGTTGGTGCGGATGAACAGGAAGTCGCGCCATTCGTCGTCGGACAGGGCGGAGGGGTCCGCCGGTCGCGCGATGTGCGCCTCGCCGGCATAGGTGAACTCCAGCTCCGGGCGCTCGGCTTCGCAATATGGGCAGCGGATGAGCAGCATGGTCGTTTCCTCAATGCGCGACGGCGGCGGCGGCGGCCTCGTCGATCAGCCGGCCGGTCTTGAAGCGTTCCAGCGTGAAGGGCGCGTTGATCGGGTGCGGCTCGTCACGGGCGATGGTGTGGGCGAAGACGTTCGCCGACCCCGGCGTCGCCTTGAAGCCGCCGGTTCCCCAGCCGCAATTGACGTACAGCCCCGGCACCGGCGTCTTGCCGATGATCGGCGAGCGGTCGGGCGTGACGTCGACGATGCCGCCCCATTTGCGCAGCATGCGCATGCGGTTGAAGATCGGGAACACCTCGCAGATCGCGGCGACCGTGTGTTCGATCAGCGGCAGACCGCCGCGCTGGCTGTAGGAGGTGTACTGGTCGGTGCCCGAGCCGATCACCAGCTCGCCCTTGTCGGACTGGCTGATATAGGCATGTACGGTGTTGGACATCACCACGCAGGGGAAGGCCGGCTTCACCGGCTCCGACACCAGCGCCTGCAGCGGATAGCTTTCCAGCGGCAGCCGGACGCCGGCGGTGTCCATCACCACCGAGGTGTTGCCGGCGGCCGACACCGCGACCTTCTTCGCCTTGATGAAGCCGCGCGCCGTCTCCACGCCGATGACGCGGCCGGAAGCGTCGCGGCGGATCGCCGTCACCGGGCAGTTCTGGATGATGTCCACGCCGCGCGTCGACGCGGCCCGCGCATAGCCCCAGGCCACCGCGTCGTGGCGGGCGGTGCCGCCGCGCCGCTGCAGCGCCGCGCCCATCACCGGATAGCGGGCGTTGGCAGCGATGTTCAGCGGCGGGCAGTATTCCTTGGCCTGCTCCGGCGTCAGCCACTCGTTGTCGATGCCGTTCAGGCGGTTGGAATGGATGTGGCGCTTGAAGCTCTGGATGTCATGCACCGTGTGCGCCAGCATCATCACGCCGCGCTGCGAGAACATGACGTTGTAGTTCAGCTCCTGGCTCAGCCCTTCCCACAGCTTCACCGCATGCTCGTAAAGCCGGGCGCTTTCGTCGTACAGGTAGTTGGAGCGGATGATGGTGGTGTTGCGGCCGGTATTGCCGCCGCCGAGCCAGCCCTTCTCCACCACCGCGACATTGGTGATGCCGTGTTCCTTGGCGAGGTAATAGGCTGCACCCAGACCATGCCCGCCCGCGCCGACGATCACGACGTCATATTCGGCTTTCGGCTCCGCGTCGGGCCATTGTGGCTGCCAGTTCTTGTTTCCGGTCAGCGCGTTCGTCAAAAGCGAGGAGAATGAGAAGCGGGTCATGGCAGCACCGCGAAGTTCAACGTGCTGACAGTATCGAGAAGCGACCCTTTGTTGGACAGGACGGATGCGACAGTTTAATGTCACCAGTGCGACGGTAGGTCCGCCGGAGGTCACATGACGAACACCATCGGGGCAGGCAGCGTCAGGGCGGGCGGCACCGGGTCGAACGCCACCAGGGCCGGCCGGTTCCCGAACCGCCCCGCGGCACCGCGCCTGTCCGTCGGCTTCATCCTCGCCCACCGCTTCACGCTGTGCGCCTTCGCGAATTTCGTCGACGTGCTGCGGCTCGCCGCCGACGAGGGCGACCGCAGCCGTCCCATCCTGTGCGACTGGGCCGTTCTGTCGGACCAGATGCGACCGGTGGCGTCCAGCTGCGGCATGCTGGTCCAGCCGACCGAACGGCTGGGCGATCCGGCAAAGTTCGACTACATCGTGGTGATCGGCGGGCTGATCGACGAAATCTCCAACCTCAGCCCCGACTATATCCGCTATCTGCGTCAGGCGGCGGCATCGAAGATTCCGCTGGTCGGCGTCTGCACCGGCGCCTTCATCCTGCAGCGGGCCGGGCTGATGGACGGCTATCGCTGCTGCATCAGCTGGTTCCACCATGCCGATTTCCTGGAGCAGTTCGACGGCATCACCCCGGTGTCCGACCAGATCTTCATCGTCGACCGCGACCGGCTGACCTGCTCGGGCGGGACCAGCTCGGCCCATCTCGCCGCCTATCTCGTCGAAAAGCATGTCGGCCGCGCCCAGGCGCGCAAGAGCCTGCACATCATGATCATCGACGACGCGCTGCGCGGGGAGAAGCCGCAGCCCGGCATTCCGCTCGACTTCTCCACCAACGACGAGGTGGTGCGGAAGGCGCTGCTGCTGATGCAGCAGAACATCGACGTGCCGCTGTCGGTGGCGGAGATGGCGCGCCGGCTGGGGACCGCCCGGCGCCAGATGGAGCGTCATTTCCAGAATGCGTTGGGCATGACGCCGACCGAGGCCTACCGCATCATGCGGCTGGAGCATGCCGAATTCCTGCTGCGCAACACCGAACAGTCGGTGACGGAGATCGCCGCCGCCGTCGGATTCTGCGATTCCTCGCACTTCGTCCGCGCCTTCAAGGAACGCCGCGGCATGACGCCGTCCGTCTTCCGCAAGGGCTGAGGCTCGCGCCGAGGCTTTCCGCGCCGGCCGTTTCATGCAATGCCGGTGACGCACCCGTACAATCGGCGGGTGGATCCCTTCGCCATGCTGTGGTCAACGAAACGGTCGGAAGCACGGAGCGTCCGCCGTTACCGCAAACTGCCTACCGCGGCTTGCCGGAAAGACAAGGATGGCGAACATGCTCGACGACAACGACACCATGCAGATGCACTGGCGTGAAGCCGGCATTCCCGAAGAGCTGTGCCGGGCACTTGCCCTCGCGTCGACGCCGATGCGGCTACACGCCCATCCGCCGGTGCGGACCGTTGCCGACGCGGAAGAACACTGGCGCAGCGTTCCCGGCGTGCACACCAAGAACCTGCTTTTGAAGGATGCCAAGGGCGTTCTGTGGCTTGTCGTGCTTCCGCACGATCAATCGGTGAACATGAAGGAACTGGCCCCGGTCATCGGCTCGGCCAAGCTGTCCTTCGCCTCCCCGGTCACGCTGGAACAGGTGCTGTCGATCGAGCCGGGCGGCGTCAGCCCGCTGGCCCTGGTGGCCGACAAGGAGCGTCGCGTCCGTCTGGTGCTGGACCGGCGTGTTCTCGCCGGCGACACCGTCAATTTCCACCCGATGACGAACCGCGCGACGCTGTCGATGCACCCGGACGAACTGTCGGCTTTCCTCGCCCGGCTTGGATACGAACCGACGCTCGTCGACCTCGCCTGAGCCCTCCGGCCTTCCCTTCCGTGCGAGACCTGCGATGCGCCAGACTCACAACCCGTTTTACATGACCGTCAGCTGCCGGAGCCGGCCGGGTATCATCGCGGCCGTTTCGACCTACCTGTCGGACCGCGGCTGCGACATCATCGAAAGCGCGCAGTTCGTCGATCACGACGGCGAGCAGTTCTTCCTGCGGATGGCCTTCGACGCCCCGGACGCGATCCGCAGCGACGCCGTTCTCATCGAAGAGCTGCAGCCCATCGTGAACCGCTTCGCGATGACCCTGACGGTGCGGGACGCGCGGCGGCGGCCGAAGATCCTCATCATGGTGTCGAAGTTCGGCCACTGCCTGAACGACCTTCTCTACCGGCACAGCATCGGGGCGCTGCCGGTCGACATCGTCGGCGTCGTCTCCAACCACGACGACTTCAAGTCGCTGGTAGAATCGCACGACATCCCCTTCCACCATCTTCCGGTCTCGGCCGGCACCAAGCGGGACCAGGAAATCCGCCTGATGGAGATCGTGGAGACGAACGACGTCGAACTGGTCGTCCTCGCCCGCTATATGCAGGTTTTGTCGCAGGATCTGTGCACGCGGATGGCCGGGCGGATCATCAACATCCACCACAGCTTCCTGCCCAGCTTCAAGGGCGCCAAGCCCTATCATCAGGCCTACAAGCGCGGCGTGAAGCTGATCGGCGCCACGGCGCATTACGTCACCGACGATCTCGACGAAGGGCCGATCATCGAGCAGGAGGTGGCGCGCGTCGACCATTCCATGTCGCCCGACGATCTCGTCGCCATCGGCCGCGATGTCGAAAGCGTCGTCCTCGCCCGCGCCATCCGCCTGCACATCGAAGCGCGCGTCATGGTCCACGACCACAGGGCAATCGTGTTGCGCTGACCACCCCTCCAAAGGAGTCCATGGACATCATGCAACTCATCGACGAAAAGGCCACCCAGGCGGTTCACCGGGCCTTCGGGACGGGCGGTCTGGCCGCGGCGGTGCAGGAACTCCGCCGGCATGTCGTCATCGAAGACGAACGCATGGCGCTGGCCACCATCGAAGCCTTCCTCGCCGCCTCCCGGAACGACGCCGCACCACCGAAGGACCCCGCGTCGCGGTCGTAACCACAGCCGACGCGAGGCAACCCGCAGTCGGACGGCCCCGGCCGGACGGCGGGCGCCGTTCCAGTCAGAAGCGCTTGTAGGGCAGGAACTTGCCGGACATGGTGATCCGGACGCGGTCGCCCTTGGGGTCCGGCTGCCGCTCCATGTCCATCTCGAAGTCGATGGCGCTCATGATGCCGTCGCCGAACTCCTCCTGGATCAGCTCCTTCCAGGTGGTGCCATAGACCGACACCAGTTCGTAGAAGCGGTAGATCAGCGGATCGGTCGGCACGGCGGTGGGCAGCGAACCGCGGTAGGGGATTTCCTGGAGAAGCAGCATCTCCTCCTCGTCCAGCCCGAACAGCTCAGCGGCCACGGCCGCCTGTTCCGCGCTCAGCGGCATCTGCCCCATCAGCGCCGCGGTGATCAGCACGGGGGAGGCGCCGCCGATGCGCTCGGCGATCTCCGCCCAGGTCAGCCGCGCCAGCCGCTTCCTGCTGAGGACCTTTTCAGTGACGTCTTCGCGCTTCATGGCGGTGCTCCTGTGGTGACGGGGAAAAGGCAGGATGAAGGCGCGCAGGCCCTGCAACGCCTGTACCAGTCCCGTTCTTGACCACCCGTCAGCACTTCGGTCGCTCCGGCGGCCCCCGGACTGCCTGCGAACCGATCAGGCTGCCCCGCTGCCGTCAAAGCTGGATGCACAATCGGTAGGCATCAAAGATCGAGGCATGCAGATCGCGGCTGGCCACGGCATCGCCGATGCGATGCAGGGCGAAGCGGCCCGGCTGCAACTCCTGCGGCTGCCCCGCCAGCAGCCGGTCGATGTCGGTGACCCCGTCGTTCAGGGAACCGGCACGCAGATCGTTGAACAGCCCGTCCATCGGCAGCGTGCCGTGTTCGACCACGATCTGGTCGGTGACGACCACGCGTTCCTCATCCGTCATCTCATTGCGCAGGATGGCGGCCAGGCGGTTGCCGTCGCGGCGCACCCGGATCAGGCGGTGATCGACCAGCGGCGTGATGCCCCTCTGGTACAGCCTTTTGCGGAAGCTGGAGGTGTCCTGATACGGCATCTCAATCGCCGCTGCGGCATCGGGCGTGACGAAGGTCACCGTCTTTCCCGCCGCGGCCAGCTTCAGCGCACAGGACGGCGCCACCTGCCGGCCGGTTCCGTCATAGATCAGCACGTCGTCCTGTGCCGGGACATGGCCGGACAGCATGTCCCAGACGCTGGCGCAGTGTTCGCCGCCATCCAGCCAGTCGAGGTCGGGAACGCCGCCGGTGGCGACGATGACGATATCCGGGTTTTCGGCGGTCACGTCGGCGGCTTCGGCATAGGCATTCAGGCGAATGTCCACCGCCAGCCGCTCAAGCTCGCTCCGGCGCCATTCGGTGATGCCCAGGAGATCCTGCCGCCCGTCGGCGCCGGCCGCGATCAGGACCTGTCCGCCCAGCCGGCTTCCCGCCTCGAACAGGGTGACGCGATGCCCGCGTTCGGCCAGCACACGGGCGGCCTCCATGCCCGCGGGACCGCCGCCGACCACCACTGCGCGGCGCGGCGTCTCGGCGGGCGTGATCTCGTGGCCCAGCGTGGTTTCGCGGGTGGTTGCCGGATTGTGGATGCAATGGGCCTTGCGATACAGGCAATAGGAGGCGCCGACACAGGGCCGGATGCGCTCCTCCTCGCCGCGCTGGATCTTGGCGACCAGATGCGGATCGGCGATGTGCGCCCGCGTCATGCCGACCAGATCGGCGATGCCTTCGCGCAGGACATGACGCGCCGTCGCCACGTCGCGGATTCCCGCGGCATGCATGACCGGCAGGCGGACCTCGGCACGGAAGCGCCGCACCTCGGCCAGGAAGGGAGCGCTGCGCTGGAACATGCCGGGCATGTTGTGTTCGGTCAGCAGCAGATCGCTGTCCATCCGGCCATAGATGCAGTTGAAGAAGTCGATATGGCCTTCCCGCTGCAGCATGTGGGCGATTTCCAGGCTTTCGTCCCTATGCAGCCCGTCCTCGCCCCCCTCGTCGATGACGTAGCGGATGCCGATGACGAAATCCGGACCGGCCGCCTCGCGCATCGCCTCATGCACCATCAGCACGAAGCGGGCGCGGTTCGCGGTCGAACCGCCGAAGCCGTCGTTGCGCAGGTTGGTGCGCGGCGACAGGAACTGGCCCATCAGATGCCCGCCGGTCAGCGTTTCCACCCCGTCCAGCCCGGCCTGCCGGCAGCGCCTTGCGGCGGCGGCGTAATCGGCGATGACGCGGTCGATGTCGGCGCGGTCCATCTCCTTGGGAAAGCTGCGGGTCCGAGTCTCCCGCACACGCGACGGCGCAATCGCCGGCAGCCATCCGCCGCCGAGCGCGGTCGCCCGCCGCCCCAGATGCGACACCTGGCACATGATCGCCGCGCCAAGGCCGTGGATGCGCTGCGCCATCGCCTCCAGATGCGGCAGGATGGCGTCGCCCGACAGATCGAGCTGCCCGCCGCCCCAGCTTGAATCGCGCGAGGTCATGGCGGAGCCGCCGATCATCGTCATCGCGATGCCGCCCTTGGCCTTTTCCTCGTGGTAGCGCTGGTAGCGCTCGGTCGGCATGCCGCCCACGTCCAGCATCGAGGCATGGCTGGTGCTGATGATGCGGTTGCGCAGCAGCAGCCCGCCCAGCCGGAACGGCGACAGCAGCGGATCGGAGGTCCGGGAACCGGGCATGGGCGCATTCTGCATGACTTGAGGTACTCCTTGACGCGCCCGCACGGGCATCGGCCAAGGATGTGCCTGCCGCGCACCGGCAGGAAGCTTGATAAAAGCTGCAGGGGGTATACGCTCAGCGTATGGCCCTGCGCAGCATCGCCCCCCTCGCCCGCACCCTGTTCATCTTCGAGGCCGCCGCCCGGACGGGAAGCTTTTCGGCGGCGGCGCGGGAATTCAACGTGACCCAGCCGTCGATCAGCCGCAGCATCGCGCAGTTGGAGGAACGGCTGGGCCTGCGGCTGTTCCAGCGCACCCCCACCGGCATCACCCTGACCGCCGAGGGCGACGAGATCTTCCGCACCATGCGCGACAGTCTCGAAGCAATCGACCGCACGGTCGATGCCGTGCGTCAGCGGGCGGCGAAAACGCGGATCACCCTGTCCTTTTCCAGCTCCTTCGCCACCCATTGGCTGGTGCCGCGGCTGCGCGCCTTCAAGGCGGCGTTCCCGACCGTGGAATTGCGGCTGGATCTGGTGCAGGGCATGCTGGGCCAGCCCCCCGCCGACGTGGACATCGCCACCCGCGTCGTCGAGGCCGGCGACCCGCGCTATCACGTCTGGCCCTTCGCACCGGAAATCATCATGCCGGTCTGCAGCCCCGCCTATCTGGCCGAACGCGGTCCTCTGGATGCCGATCCGCAGCGCCATGTCTTTCTGAATCTGAACGACGAACACAAGGCGCATTGGACCCGGCTGCTGAACCCGCGCGAACGCCTGGAGAGCATCGGGACCTGGGATGTGTTCTCGGACTATTCGGTCGCGTTGCAGGCCGCGCAGAATGGCGAGGGGATTGCGCTCGGTTGGGTGAGCGTCATATCCCGCGCGCTTCGCGAGGGACTTCTGGTGCGTGCCTGCGCGAGCGAGATCCACACCGGGCGCTGGCATTCGCTGATCGCGCCGAAGTCCCGGCCGCTGCAACCCGTCGTACCTGAGATCTGTGACTGGCTGATCGCGGTGATGCGCGACGATCTGGCGTGTCTCGACGAACAGTTTCTCGAACGGTGAGGCCGGCTCAGCCCGCCGGCAACCGCTTCTCCAGCTCCATCAGCACGAACAGCCCGGCGCCGACGGCGATCATCGCCGCCCAGGCGGTGACGCCGACGGCGGCGGTGCCGAACAGGGCCTGCAGGGGCGGCGCATAGGTGAAGGCCAGCTGCAGCACGGTCATCAGGGCGATGGACAGCCAGACCGGCCGGCTGCCGGCCAGACCGGACAGCAGCCCCAGCCGGCCCCCCGCCTCGCCGCGCAGCCCGCGGGCGCTCAGCAGGAAGAAGATCTCCCCCACCACCAGGGCGTTGACGGCGATCGTCCGCGCCATCTCGATCCCGTCGCCCTGCATCCGGTGGTAATGGAAAAAGCCGAAGCAGGACGCCACCAGCAGCACCAGCACCAGCACCATCCGCCACACCAGCCGGCCGACCAGGATCGGCTCGTCGCGGGCGCGCGGCGGACGGGCCATGACGCCGGGCTCCGGCGCCTCGAAGGCCAGCGCCAGACCCAGCGTCACGGCGGTGACCATGTTGACCCACAGGATCTGCACCGGCGTGATCGGCAGGATGCTGCCGGACAGCACCGCCAGCAGGATCACCACCGCCTGGGCGCCGTTGGTCGGCAGCATGAACAGGATCGTCTTGCGCAGATTGTCGTAGACGGTCCGCCCCTCCTCCACCGCATGGACGATGGAAGCGAAATTGTCGTCGGCCAGCACCATCGCCGCCACCTCCTTCGCCGCCTCGGTGCCGTTGCGGCCCATGGCGACGCCGATGTCGGCCCGCTTCAGCGCCGGGGCGTCGTTGACACCGTCGCCGGTCATGGCGACGGTGTCGCCCGCCGCCTGGAGCGCCGCGATCAGCCGCAGCTTGTGTTCCGGCGTGGTGCGGGCGAAGACGCTGTTGTTCTCCGCCGCGGCGGCGAATCCGGCCTCGTCCAGCCGGTCCAGCTCCGGGCCGCTGATGACGCCGCCACGCAGGCCATCGCGCAGGCCGAACCGCCGGCCGATGGCGGCGGCGGTGGCGGCATGGTCGCCGGTGATCATCTTCACCGTGATCCCGGCCTGCCGGCAGGCGGCGACCGCGACCAGCGCCTCCTCCCGCGGCGGATCGATCAGGCCGCAGAGGCCGAGCAGCTCCAGCCCCTCCTCCCGCAGATCCTCGGTGTTCAGTTCGGAGAGGTCGATGGGGGTGCGGCGTATCGCCAGCGCCAGCACCCGCTGCCCCTGCCCGGCCAACTCGGCGGTCAGGGCGGCCCAGCGTCGCCGGTCGAGCGGTGCGGTGCCCTCCCCGTGCCGCTCGCGTTCGCAGAGCGCCAGCACCCGCTCCGGCGCGCCCTTCACCACCAGGATGCCGTGTCCGGCATGGTCGTGATGCAGGGTCGCCATGTACTGGCGTTCGGATTCGAAGGGCAGAGCGTCGCGGCGCGGGGTGCGCCGGGCCTCGGTCGCCGGGTCCAGCCCCGCCTTCATCGCCAGCGCCAGCAGCGCGCCGTCGGTCGGGTCGCCGGCCAGCTGCCACGCGCCGCCCGGATCGCGGTGCAGGGCGGCGTCGTTGCACAGCAGCGCCGCGCGCGCCAGATCGAGCAGCAGCGGTTCCTGGCCCGGATCGGACAGTCGGCCGTCGCGGCAGATCTCGCCTTCCGGCGCATAGCCGCTGCCGCCGACCCGATAGATCGCGTCGGCGGTGACGACATCGGTCACCAGCAGCTCGTTGCGCGTCAGGGTGCCGGTCTTGTCGGTGCAGATGGTGCGGACGGAGCCCAGCATCTCCACCGCCGGCAGATGGCGGATGATGGCGTTGCGGCGGGCCATGCGGGTCACGCCCACCGCCATGGTGATGGTCATCACCGCCGGCAGCCCTTCCGGAATCGCCGCCACCGCCAGCCCGACCGCTGTCAGGATCATGTCCTGCCACGGCTCGTCCCAGACCAGCCGGCCGTAGGCGACGGTGACCGCCGCCAGCAGAAGGATGCCGCCGGTCAGCCAGCGCCCGAACCGCGCCATCGACACCAGCAGCGGCGTCGCCACCGACGACACGGAGGCGAGCAGATGGCCGATGCGTCCGACCTCCGTCGCGTCTCCCGTCGCCACCACGGTGCCGGTTCCCTGGCCCTGGACCACCATCGTGCCGGCATAGGCCATGCCGCTGCGGTCGCCCAGTGCCGCATCGGCGGCGACGGCGGCGGCGGACTTGACGGTGGGAACCGACTCCCCGGTCAGCGCCGCCTCCTGCACCAGCAGGCCCTTGGTGCGGTCGAGCCGCAGGTCGGCCGGCACGCGGTCGCCGGAGACCAGGAACACGCGGTCACCCGGCACCAACTCTTCCGCCGCCAGGGTCACGGCATGGCCGTCGCGCAGCACCACCGCCTGGGGCGACAGCAGGTTGCGGATCGCCTCCAGCGCCTGCTCAGCCTTGTCCTCCTGGATGTAGCCGATCAGCGCGTTGACCAGCACGACGCCGAAGATCACGCCGGCATCCGTCCAGTGACGCAGCAGCAGCGCCACCGTGCCCGACGCCAGCAGCACATAGATCAGCAGATTGTGGAACTGCGCCAGGAAGCGCAGCCATGCCGGCCGCCGCTTCGGCGGGGTCAGGCGGTTGGGTCCGAAGCGCTTCAGCCGCGCCGCCGCCTCGTCGCTGCCGAGCCCCTCGGCCGGACTGTCGAGCTGCCCGGCGACGGCGGACGCGTCCAGCGCGTGCCACGCGACATCGGCCGCCGATGCGGGGCTTCGGCCCGCGTCTGCCAGATGTGCCATGATCCGTCTCCCCTGGATGATCCTGGCGTCGGAGCGTCACGCGGCGAACGCCGTCCCCGATCCGCATGACCATTTACAGAATGGGGCTTCAAGCGCGCCAATAGAAGGGGCTGGCCGTGCCCCGGATGCCGACTCTCAGAGCAGGCCCAGCACGCCCGCGTTCCGGTACAGCATGTAGGCGGCCACGGCGAACAGCACCCCGGCGAAGACCCGGGTCAGCGTTCCCTTGCGGGCGGACAGCCTCACCGCGGCCTTCATGCCAAGGAAACCGCCGGCCACGCCGCCGACGATGAACAGACCGGCGACCGGCCAATCGACCAGACCGGACACCGCGTAATTGGCCGCCGTCGCCAGACCGAAGGCGCCCACCGAGAACAGCGACGACCCGATGGCGTTGATGACCGCCATGCCGCTGCCGAGCAGCAGACCGGGCACGATCAGGAAGCCGCCGCCGATGCCGAAAAAGCCGGAAATCGCACCGGTGAGAAATCCGATGCCGATCAGGCGCGCCGCGATCGTCCTGTTGATGCGCACCTTCGGATCGCCGTCGCCGCCCCGGCCGCGCAGCATGGACACCCCGACCACCACCATCACCAGGGCGAACAGGAACAGCAGGCCTCCGCCGTTCACCGCCTTGCCCGCCGTCGAGCCCGCCAGCGCACCGACCACGCCGGCGGCGGCGAAGGTCGCCGCGCACGGCCACTTCACCGTTCCGGCCCGGGCATGCTGCGCCAGGTTGAGAAGGGCGTTCGCGGCGACCGCCAGCGCACCGGTGCCGATGGCGACATGGGGATTGGGCACGCCCACGACATAAAGCAGCAGCGGCACGGCAAGGACCGAGCCTCCTCCCCCGATCAGGCCCAGCGTGAAGCCGACCAGGGAGCCGGACAGAACCGTGAGAATCTCTGACATTACAAGCGTTCCGGTGGGATTTGCCGACCCGCAACCGTGACATCGCCGGCGCGCGGGACGGTCGGAGGGGCGGTCGCAGCATCTGCCGGCGCGCCCGACAGGGTTTGCAAATCATTAATTTAGGTGTACCTAATATACTGGGCCGGGATGCCGCTGCAAGTGGTTCACGATGCCGTAGCCCGCCCGCGATCCTTCGGGCTATGCTGGCGATTATGTGGAAGTCGCTGATAGTTTCATGTGTGGTGCTGATGTCGGCGGCCACCGCAAGGGCGGAACCGGAGCCGGACACCGTGCGCGTCGGCGTGCTCGCCTACCGCGGGTCGGAGCGGGCGGCCCGCGACTGGGAACCGACGCTGGCCTATCTGGAGCGCGCGATCCCCGACCGCCGCTTCGTCATGCTGCCGCTCGACCTCGCCGGTATGGTGCTGGCCGTCGCCGACCGTCAGGTCGATTTCGTCATCACCAATCCCGGCAGCTACGTCACGCTGGAGGCGCGCTTCTCGGTGACCCGCATCGCGACACTGGAGTCCGGGACACCGGATGCCCCCATCGCCGCCGTCGGATCGACCATCATCCGCCGCGCCGACCGGGCCGGGATCGGCAAGCTGGCCGATTTGAAGGGCAAACGGCTGGCGGTGGTGTCGACCGATGCCTTCGGCGGCTTCCAGATCGCTTGGCGCGAGATGGAGGAGGCCGGCGTCCGCCCCTTCACCGATCTGGCGGAACTGACCGCGGTGGGATTTCCGATGGAAGGCGTGGTGGAGGCGGTGCGCGACGGCAGGGCCGACGCCGGCGTCTTGCGGGCCTGCCTGCTGGAGGAAATGACGGCGCAGGGCCGCGTCGCCCCGAACGAGTTCGCGGTGGTCGGCGAAAAACCGCCCGGCGAGCTGCCCTGCCGGGTGTCGTCGCGGCTCTACCCCGACTGGCCGTTCGCCCGGCTGGCGCACACGCCGCGCGATCTGGCGCGGCGCGTCGCCGCGGCGCTGCTGACCATGCCGAAGATAGACGGGCCTGAAACCGAGGGGCCGACCTGGACCGCCTCGCTCGACTACACGTCGGTGCATGAGCTGTTCCGCACGCTGCACATCGGCCCCTATCCGAAGACCCCGCCGACGCTGGAGGAGGTTATCAGCGAGAACTGGCACTGGCTGGCGATCGCGGCGGCGGCGGTGCTGTGGTGGGTGGTCCATTCCGCCCGCGTCGAGGTTCTGGTCCGCCGCCGCACCGCCGAACTGGAACGCGAGATCGCCGAGCGCAAGCGCGCGGAAGCCACCGCCTTGCGCCTGCGCGAGGAGCGCGACCAGCTCTCCCGCCTCGGCATTGTCGGGGAGATGGCCAGCAACATCGCCCATGAACTGAACCAGCCCTTAGCGGCCATCGGCAATTTCGCCGGCGGCATGACCCGCATTCTCGACGCCCCAGCGCCCGACCTGGGGATGCTGCGCGCCGGGGCGCGGTCGGTCGCCGAACAGGCGGAGCGCGCAGCGGCGATCATCCAGCGCACCCGCGGTTTCGTCAGCCGCCGCGACGCCCAGCGCTCCGCCCTTTCGGTGAATGCCGTGGTGGAGGAAACCCTGTCGCTGTTCGGCGCTCCGCCCGACCCGGCGCTGTCCATCGTGACGGAATTGGCCGACGGACTGCCCGAGGTCAGGGCCGACAAGGTGGAGCTTCAGCAGGTGCTGCTGAACCTGCTGCAGAATGCGGTGGAGGCGACGCGGAGCGACAACAATGGCGGCGGCGGTGACATCCTGCTGCGGACCGCGCTGTCCGGCGGCATGGTGATGATCGAGGTGCGCGATTCCGGTCCGGGCGCGCCGGAGGAGTCGCGGCGGCGCATGTTCGAGCCCTTCTTCACCACCAAGCCCGGCGGTTTGGGGCTCGGCCTGTCGATCTGCCGCACCATCGTCGAACGGCATGGCGGCCGCATCTGGGCGGTGCCCGGCGTGCCGCGCGGGCTGGCCGTCCGCTTCATCCTACCGCCGGCCACCGGCGAAACCATATCCGCATCGTCCGTCCAGGAGACAAACACATGACCGACGCCCCCCTGGTTCTGGTGGTGGACGATGACGAGGCGATGCGCAGTTCGGTCCAGTATCTGCTGGCCTCGGTCGGCATCGCCTGCGAGTGCTTCGCGTCGGCCGAAGCCTTTCTCGCCTCGCCGCACCTGCGCCCGCCGTTGCGGCCGGGCTGCGTCCTGCTGGACGTCCGCATGCCCGGCATGAGCGGGATCGAGCTGCTGCGCCACCTGAAGGACCATGGCTGCAAGCGTCCGGTCATCATGGTCACCGGCCATGGCGACGTGCCGCTGGCCGTCGCCGCGCTGAAGGGCGGGGCCGAGGACTTCATCGAGAAGCCCTGGAAGGACCAGGCGCTGCTCGACACCGTCAACGCCGCCATCCGCAAATGCCGCGAGGTGCTGGTGCGCAGCGCCGGACGCGAGGCGGTCGAGGCGCGGATGGCCCAGCTGAGCCGCCGCGAGCACGAGGTGCTGGCCCTGGTGCTCGACGGCCGTCAGAACAAGGAGATCGCGACGGCGCTGTCGATCTCGGTCAAGACGGTCGAGGGCCACCGCCAGATGGTGATGGAGAAGATGGGCGCCCGCTCCGTCGCCGAACTCGCACGATTGGCGCTGACCCCCGGCGACCGGGTTTAATCAAGCAAATCAAGGCTCCCGCCGCGTCTCCGCTCCGAAAGCAAGGGTTTACCCTTGGTCGCCACCGGAATCGACCCGATGGCGACAATTGTTCGCTGCACGTACCATCTGCGTGACAAAGATACCGGCAGCGAACCGGAAGGAAATGGGACGGAAATGAGCAAGTTGCGACCAACGGGAGAGGCGACTCCCCGAACCGATCCGCTCGTCCCCGGCGCGGATGCACTGTCCGGCCGGTTGCGGCGGGCGCCCGAGAACTTCCTGACCCCCGAGGAGATCGGGCAGGTCGGCAAGGGACGGCGCGATTTCCTGCGCGCCAGCTTTCTGGCGGCGGCCGGCGCCACCGCCGCGGCGACCCTGGGCGGCCGTGCCGCAGCGGCAGCCGATGCAGCCCCCAATACAGCCGGCGATCCCGACATCCTGAACCCCACCCCCTGGGGCAGCAGCCTGGGCCAGCCGGTGGCGGCCAATCCCTACGGCCTGCCGTCGAAGCACGAGCGCGGTCTGGTACGCCGGCAAAGCCCTGGCCTGACCCAGGTCGCCGCCGCCAGCGTGTCCTTCGCGCCGCTGCAGGGGCTGTTCGGCATCATCACGCCCTCCGGCCTGCATTTCGAGCGGCACCACCAGGGCTGGCAGGACATCGACCCGACCCGGCACCGGCTGATGATCAACGGCTCCCGGCCGGAATTCGTGAAGACGCCCCGGGTCTACACGATGGACGACATCATGCGGCTGCCGCCGGTGTCGCGCATGCACTTCATCGAATGCGGCGCCAACACCGGCATGGAGTGGGGCAATGTGGCGGTCCCCACCGTGCAGTACACCCACGGCATGCTGTCCTGCAGCGAGTTCACCGGCGTGCCGCTGCGCACGCTGCTGGAGTACTGCGGCGCCGACCTCAAGGCCGCCAAGTTCATCCTGGCGGAGGGCGGCGACGGCTCGTCGATGACCCGCACCATCCCGATCGAGCTGGTGATGTCGGGTGAGGTGATGGTCGCCTACGGCCAGAACGGCGAGATGCTGCGGCCGGAGAACGGCTATCCGCTGCGGCTGGTGGTGCCGGGGGTGCAGGGCGTCTCGTGGGTGAAGTGGCTGCGCCGGATCGAGGTCGGCGACCGCCCCTATGCCGCCAAGGACGAGGCGGTCCATTACATCGACCTGATGCCCGACGGCCAGCACCGGCAATACACCTCCATCCAGGAATGCAAGTCGGTCATCACCAGCCCGTCGGGCGGCCAGCAGCTGCTGGACAAGGGATTTTTCACCATCAGCGGGCTCGCCTGGTCGGGCCGCGGTGCGATCAAGCGGGTGGATGTGTCGGTCGACGGCGGCATCAACTGGACCGAGGCGACCCTGCAGACGCCGGTCCTGTCCAAATGCCTGACCCGCTTCACCCTGCCCTGGAACTGGGACGGCCGGCCGGCGCTGCTGCAATCGCGCGCCATGGACGAGACCGGCTTCGTCCAGCCCGCCTACGGCCAGCTGCGCGCGGTGCGCGGCACGCGGTCGATCTACCACAACAACGCGATCCAGACCTGGCAGGTCGCCGAAAGCGGGGACGTGAACAATGTCCAGATCCTGTAAAGCGGTCCTCCTGGCATCTGCCTTCGGCGCGATGCTGGCATGGACAGCGCCGGTGCTGGCGGACGGCGCCTCCAGCGTCGGCCGCCCGGCCACCCCGGCGGAGTTGAAGGCCTGGGACATCGACGTCGGTCCCGACTTCAGCGGCCTGCCCAAGGGCTCCGGCACCGTGTCGCGCGGCATGGAGATCTGGGAGGAGAAATGCGCCAGCTGCCACGGCACCTTCGGTGAGAGCAACAGCGTCTTCAACCCGCTGGTCGGCGGCACGACGGCCGAGGACATCAAGACCGGCCATGTCGCGACACTGAAGCGCACCGATTTCCCGGCGCGGACGACCTTCATGAAGGTCGCCAGTGTGTCCACCCTCTACGACTACATCCGCCGCGCCATGCCGTGGAACGCGCCAAAGTCGCTGAGCGACGACGATGTCTATGCCGTGCTGGCCTATCTGCTGAACCTCGCGGAGATCGTCCCGGACGACTTCACCCTGACCGACGCGACGATCCGCGACGTGCAGCAGCGGATGCCGAACCGCAACGGCATGACCACCGCCCACGCGCTCTGGCCCGGCCCTGACTTCCCCGGCATGGTGGCCAAGCCCGACACCGCCAACGCCGTCTGCATGACCAACTGCAAGCCGAAGGCCGAGCTGGCTTCGCAGCTGCCCGAACATGCCCGCGGCGCCCACGGCAACATCGCCGAGCAGAACCGCGTCATCGGCCCGGTTCGCGGCCAGCGCACCGGCCCCGACACGACGGCGGCGGAAGCGCCCTCCCCCGTTCTGGCGCTGGCGGAGAAGTCCGGCTGCCTGTCCTGCCATGCGGTCGATACCCGCATCGTCGGCCCGAGCTACAGCGAGATCGCCGCCCGCTACCGTGGAAAAAACAACGCCGAGGCCCTGGTGTCCAAGGTCAAGGCCGGCGGCGAGGGGTCCTGGGGCGCCGTGCCGATGCCGCCGCAGGACGACCTCAGCATCGACGACGCCAAGACCCTGGTCGCCTGGATCCTGTCCGGCGCGCCGCAGAAGTAACAAGACCGAGGAGGAGCATCTCTCATGACACAGGCAGCGATGGAACGGCGTCAGGTACTGACCTTCCTGGGGGCACTGGCGGCGGCCGGATTCGTGGTTCCGCGGATGGCTCTTGCCAACTGGGACAAGACCGCCTTCGACGCCAAGACGATGGACGACGCGCTGAAGGCGCTCGGCGCCGGCGCACCGGCCAACAGCGGCGACGTGCAGATCATCGCCTCCGACATCGCGGAGAACGGGGCGGTGGTTCCGGTCCAGGCGGTCAGCAAGCTGCCCAAGACCGAACGGATCGCCATCCTGGTGGAAAAGAACCCCAACATGCTGGCCGCCGCCTTCGACCTGGGGCCGGACACCATCCCCGAGGTCACCGCCCGCATCAAGATGGGCCAGACCTCCAACGTCATGGTGCTGGTCAAGGCGGACGGCAAATTCTACGCGACCGCCAAGGAAATCAAGGTGACGCTCGGCGGCTGCGGCGGCTGAACGGACAGGACGGGAGAGAAGACCATGGGCAATCCGATGAAGATCCGCGCCTCCGCCAAGGACGGCGTCACCGAGATCAAGGTGCTGATGAGCCACGAGATGGAGACCGGCCAGCGCAAGGACGCCAGCGGCACGGTCATCCCCGCCTGGTTCATCAACGAAGTCACCGCCAAGCTCGATGGCAAGACGGTGATGCAGGCGCAATGGGGACCGTCGATTTCCAAGAACCCCTACCTCGCCTTCAAGGTCAAGGGCGGCAAGGCGGGCGACAAGGTGTCCGTCACCTGGGTCGACAACAAGGGCGACACCCGCTCCGACGAGGCCACCGTCACCTGACGCGGTACTTCCGCACCAACAAGAACAAGGATGGGAGGGGGGAGAGATGGACCGCGTAAGCGTTGGGATTGCGGCGTTCCTTGGGCTGTCGGCGGCGGTCGCCACGGCGGCCTACGCCCAGCAGAAGGATGCGGCGCAGGAGGGCATCGAGGCCTACCGCGAGGCCCTGCAGGACGGCAACCCCGCCGAACTGTTCGAGCTCAGCGGCGAGGAGTTGTGGAAGACGCCGGCCGGCCCGAAGAAGGCCTCGCTGGAGAAATGCGACCTCGGCCTCGGCCCCGGCGTGGTCAAGGGCGCCTATGCCCAGCTTCCGCGCTACTTCGCCGACACCGACCGCGTCCAGGACCTGGAATCGCGCCTGCTGACCTGCATGGAAACGCTGCAGGGCAAGGACCCGAAACCCTATGTCGAGGCCTCCTTCACCGCTCCGCCGAAGGAGGAGATGATCGCGCTCGCCGCCTACATCTCCGGCCAGTCCAAGGACGATCCCATCGCGGTAAAGCCCAGCCATCCCAAGGAACAGGCGATGTACGACCTGGGCAAGCGGATGTTCTATTATCAGGGCGGCCCCTACGACTTCTCCTGCGCCACCTGCCACGGCCAGGAGGGCACGCGCATCCGCCTGCAGGATCTCCCCTATATTCCGGGGCAGAAGGGTGCGGCGGCCGGCTGGGGCAGCTGGCCGGCCTACCGCGTCAGCTCCGGCCAGATGTGGTCGATGCAGTGGCGGCTGAACGACTGCTTCCGCCAGCAGCGTTTCCCCGAACCGGTCTACACCTCCGACGCGACCATCGCGCTGTCGATGTTCATGGCCGCCAACGCCAGCGGGGAGACCATGAAGACACCCGGAATCAAGCGCTGAGGGAGGCCGTCATGAAACACGCCATGAAACACGCTGCCTTCCTTGCCGTCCTGCTGCTGGCCGGCCCCGCCCTTTCGGAAACCAAGGTCGCGCCGTCCTGGGGACCGGGGGCCGACGATGCCGCCTTCACCCGCATGCTGGCCGCCAGCTTCAAGGACAAGGGCATCGCCAAGGTCGATCGCCTGACCCAGGATGAGACGCAGGCCTTCTGCTCCGACCCCGAGGCCGCCGCCAGCCCGGCCGCCGCCGAGCGGCGCCGGCAGATCGAGGCCGCCAATCTGGCGACGGTGAAATGGCCGTCCGACGGCAAATGGCTGGGCGACTGGAAGGAGGGCGAGAAGATCGCCCAGAGCGGCCGGGGCAACACCTGGACCGACAAGGCTGATACTCCCAACGGTGGCAACTGCTACAACTGCCACCAGATCAGCCCGGCCGAGATCTCCTACGGCACCATCGGCCCCAGCCTGCTGCAATACGGCGCGTTGCGCGGCCGGGACGAGGAGACGATGAAGGCGGCCTGGGCCAAGATCTATAACGCCAAATCGGCCAACGCCTGCTCCAACATGCCGCGCGCCGGCCATATGGGCATCCTGGGGGAGACGCAGATCAAGCACCTGATGGCGCTGCTGTTCGACCCGAACTCTCCCGTCAACACAAAGCCGGGGCCTGCGCAATGAACCGCCGCGAGTTCCTCACCGTCCTGGCCGCCGCCAATGCCGCCGGCCTGCTGCTGCCCGGCGCCGGTCTGGCCCGTGCGGAGGCCACGGCGGACGCGGTCTATGACGCGCCGGCCTTCGGCAACGTCTCGCTTCTGCACATCACCGACTGCCACGCCCAGCTGAAGCCGATCCATTTCCGCGAACCGAGCGTCAATCTCGGCATCGGCGACATGGCCGGGCGGGCGCCGCATCTGGTGGGAAGCCGGCTGCTGGAGCATTTCAAGCTCGCTGCCGGCAGCCGCGAGGCGCACGCCTTCACCTGCCTCGACTTCGAACGGCTGGCCGGGCTGTACGGCAAGGTCGGCGGCTTCGCCCATCTGGCGACGCTGGTCAAGCGGGTGCGGGCCAACCGGCCGGGCGCCCTGCTGCTCGACGGCGGCGACACTTGGCAAGGGTCGGGCACCGCGCTGTGGACCCAGGGGCAGGACATGGTGGAGGCCGCCAAGCTGCTGGGCGTCGACATCATGACGCTGCATTGGGAATGCACCTACGGCCAGGAGCGCGTGCAGGAGATCGCCGAAAAGGACTTCGCCGGCCACATCGAGATCGTCGCCCAGAACATCAAGACCGCCGATTTCGGCGACGACGTGTTCAAGCCCTACAGCCTGCGCGACGTCAACGGCGTCAAGGTCGCGGTGATCGGGCAGGCCTTCCCCTACACGCCGATTGCCAACCCGCGCTACATGGTGGCCGACTGGACCTTCGGCATCCGCGAGGAGGAGATGCAGGCGACCGTCGATGCCGCCCGCGCCGCCGGCGCCGCGGTGGTGGTCGTGCTGTCGCACAACGGCATGGACGTCGACCTGAAGATGGCGTCGCGCGTCCGCGGCATCGACGCCATCCTCGGCGGCCACACCCATGACGGCATGCCGGCGCCCAGCATCGTCGCCAACCCCGGCGGCAAGACGCTGGTCACCAATGCCGGATCGAACGGAAAGTTCCTGGGCGTGCTCGACTTCCAGGTGACGGGCGGACGGGTCGCCGACTTCCGCTACCGGCTGATGCCGGTCTTCGCCAACCTGCTGCCCGCTGACCCGGAGATGGAGGCGCTGATCACCCGCGTCCGCGCACCCTACGAGGCGAAGCTGGGCGAAACGCTGGCGGTGACGGAGGGCACGCTGTACCGGCGCGGCAACTTCAACGGCAGCTTCGACCAGTTGATCCTCGACGCGCTGATGGCCGAAAAGGATGCCGAGATCGCCTTCTCTCCCGGTTTCCGCTGGGGCACCACGCTGCTGCCCGGCCAGCCCATCACCATGGAAAACCTGCTGGACCAGACCGCCATCACCTATCCCTACGTCACGCTGACGCAGATGAGCGGCGAGCAGATCAAGACGGTGCTGGAGGATGTCTGCGACAACCTGTTCAACCCCGACCCCTATTACCAGCAGGGCGGCGACATGGTGCGCGTCGGCGGCCTGTCCTACGCCTGCGATCCCGCCGCTCCGGCCGGCCGGCGCATCCAGGACATGACGCTGAACGGCAAGCCGCTGGAAGCGTCGAAGACCTACAAGGTCGCCGGCTGGGCGCCGGTGGCGGAAGAGGCGAAGTCGGCCGGCGGCGAGCCGATCTGGGACCTCGTCGCCCGCAACCTGCGCGCCCGCAAGACGGTGGCGCCGCCCCAGCTGAACCTGCCGACCCTGAAGGGCGTGAACGGCAACCCCGGCCTCGACGCCTGATGGCGTGGGCCAGCTCCAATCCGGAAAGGCTCAGACCATGAGCGTTCGTCGTTTCCTGGCCCCCTTGCTGATGCTGTTCGCCCTGGCCGGCGCCGCCCCGGCGCTGGCCCAGGACAAGGTCGTCTACCACATCGACAATGCCGCCGAGCAGGGCACCAAGGCGCTGCGCAACATCCGCAACCATCTGGACGTGGCGCCGAAGACCGAGATCCGCGTGGTCACCCATGCCGACGGCGTCGACCTGCTGATGGAAGGCGCCAAGGACGCCAAGAACAACATCGACTATGGCCCGCTGATCTCCGACCTGAAAGGCCGCGGCGTCCATTTCGAGGTGTGCGAGATCACCATGAAGCGGCGCAATCTGAGCAAGGATCAGTTCGTGATGGAGGCGGAGTTCACGCCGTCCGGCGTCGTCCGCATCACCGAACTGCAGGCACGCGACCATTACGCCTACATCAAGCCCTGAGAAGGGCGCCTGAGAAAGCAATGGCCATGGGTTTCACCGTCGATGCCCTGATGGAAAGCCTGGGCGAGGACAGCTTCATGGCGCTGGGCGGCCTGCTGATCGGCACGCTGTTCGGCGTGGTGGCGCAGCGGTCGCGCTTCTGCCTGCGCGCCTCGACGCTGGAGGTGGCGCATGGCCGGCTCGGCGGGCGGTTGGCGGTGTGGCTGCTCGCCTTCTCCACCGCGCTGATGGCGACGCAGGGGCTGATCCTGCTGGGGCTGTTCGACACCGGCAGCGTCCGCCAGCTCAACAACCCCGGCAGCCTGTCGGGGGCGGTGATCGGCGGGCTGATGTTCGGCTGCGGCATGACGCTGACCAGGGCCTGCGCCAGCCGCATGCTGGTGCTGTCGGCGACCGGCAACCTGCGGGCGCTGCTGTCCGGGCTGGTGTTCGCGGTGGTCGCCCAGGCGGCGATGCGCGGCGTGCTGTCGCCGCTGCGCGAGACGATCAACGGCTGGTGGGTCATCAGCGGCCAACAGCGCGACCTGCTGGCGCTGGCCGGCATCGGGCATGGCGGGGCGCTGCTGTTCGGGATGGGCTGGTTCTCGGCGGGCGTGGTGATCGCGCGGCGCAACGCCCTGTCGGGCTGGTCCTGGCTGGGCGCGGCCGGCGTCGGCGCGACGGTCGCCGCCGCCTGGTGGTTCACCTGGCGGGCAGCATCCGCCGCCTTCGATCCGGTGACCGTCCATTCCCTGAGCTTCACCGCGCCGTCGGCCGATTTCCTGATGCTGGTGCTGTCACCGCCGGGCACCCGCTGGAGCTTCGACACCGGGCTGATCCCCGGTGTGGCGCTGGGCGCCTTCGTCGCCGGGCTGGCCGGGCGCGACCTGAAGCTGGAGGGGTTCAACGACGGCTCCACCATGCGGCGCTACATCATCGGCGGCTGCATGATGGGGTTCGGCAGCGTGCTGGCCGGCGGCTGCGCGGTCGGGGCCGGCGTGTCCGGCGCCTCGATCTTCACCGCGACGGCGTGGCTGGTGCTGTGGTCGATGTGGATCGGCGCCGTGCTGACCGACCTCGCCATCGACCGGCCGGCACGGGTGCGCGGCGCCACCATCGGCGCCGTTCCGCCGGTCGCGGCGCAATGACGTTCACAGGAGATCCCGCATGCTTCGCCTGCCCCGCCGCCGCCTGCTGACCGCCGGTGCGGCACTCCTGGCCACCGTGCCGGGCCTGGAGGCCGTCCGCGCCTTCGCCACCGGGGTGGAGTCCTTCGTCAAGGGACCGCCGGTGCCCGACCGTCCGCCGATCCAGGTCAGCCCGCATGTCTGGATCATCCAGGCCCCCGACGGCTTCCCGACGCCGCAGAACCAGGGGATGATGGCGAACATCACCTTCGTCATCGGCCGCGACGGCGTGATCGTCGTCGACAGCGGCGCCTCGCTGCAGATCGGCGAGATGGCGATCCGCATGCTGCGCACACTGACGCCCAAGCCGGTCGTCGGCATCGTCAACACGCATTATCACGGCGACCACTGGCTGGGAAACCATGCCTTCGCGGAGGCGTTCGGCGAGGACCTGCCCCGCTACGCCCTGCCCCACACGCGCGAAGCGATCCTGGGCGTGCAGGGCAGCTTCTGGCAAAGCTCGATGGTGAAATGGACGGCACAGGCCTCCGCCGGGACGCGGATCGTCGCCCCCAACCGCGACGCCGGCCATGGCGACGAGCTGTCGCTGGGCGACGTGCGGCTGCGCCTGCACCATTACGGCACCGCCCACACGCCGTCGGACCTTTCGGTTTCGGTGGTGGAGGACGGCGTCATGTGCGTCGGCGACGTGATGATGGACCGCCGCATCGCCAACATGGACGACGGCTCCTATCTCGGCACCTTCGAGACGATGGACAAACTGCGGGCCGACAGCGACACCCGCATCTGGCTGCCGGCCCACGGCGTCCCCGGCCCCGGCGTGCCGGAGTGGCAGCGCAGCCTGTTCGAAGGCATCTTCGAGACCTGCGTCGCCGCCGTGAAGGCCGGCCAGCCCATCGAACAGGCCAAGGCCGCCGTGCTGGCCGATCCGCGCGTCGCCTCCCGCGCGGCGGAGACCAAGGGCTGGGACAGCAACATCGGCAAATACGTCAGCCTCGCCTATCTGGAAGCGGAGCAGGCCGACTTCTAAGCAACGGAGTTGCCGGTCACAGCGCGAAGGTGAGCACGATGTTCATCAGCACCGCCGCGACGATGCCGAAGGGCGCGGCGCGGAACAGCAGGCGGGTGAACAGCGTGTTGCGGGCCTTTTCCTCCAGCGCCGAGCCGAGGATCAGGCTGCCGCCCGACGAAAAGGGCGAGATCGAGGTCGCCTGGGCGCCGACGACGATGGCGGTGAACAGCAGCACGGGGCTCAGCGACAGGCTGGTCGCCAGCGCCGGCACCAGCGGGAACAGCGTCGGCGTCACCACGCCCAGCGTGCTGGAGAACAGCGACATAGCGGCGGCGACGATGCCGAACACCACTGGCAGGAGCAGGGCCGGAATGCTGCTGCCCAACCACGCCGCCAGCACCGCGATGGTCCCGGCCTTGATCGCGACGGAGATCAGCATCCCCATCCCGGAAATCATGATGAGCGTCGACCACGGCACCGAGGCGATGGCCTTGCGCTCGTCGCCGAGCTTCAGCAGCAGGGCGATGACGGAGAAGACGCCGGCGATCAACCCGATGTCGATCTTCGAGTTCAGATAGGCCACCGTGGCGTTGCCGGGCATCGCCAGATGCAGCACCGGGCCGAGCAGGACCAGCGCCATCATCGTCAGCGTCAAGGTCAGCGTCACGCGCTGCCGGCCGTCGAGCGGCTCCGGCCGGCCTGTGTCGGCCAGCGAGGCGTTCAGGCTGCGGTGATTGCCGAACAGGAACAGCATCGCGGTGATGACGAAGAACGGGATGATCAGCGTCGCCGCGAAGATGACCCCGCTGTAGAGGAAGGCGTCGGCGTCGCTGGTGCCGTTCGCCGTCATCAGGCCGCGAAAGATGATGCCGCTCTGGCTCGACATGAAATTGGCGCCGGCCAACGCGCCGTAATTCGCGCCCATCGCCCCCAGCACCATGTCCAGCCCGGTGCGCCGGCACATCAGCAGCGTGATCGGCGCCATGAAGGCCAGCACGGTGTAATAACCGGCCCCCATCGCCGCGATCAGCGTCGCCGTCACCAGGATGGCGTAGGGCAGCACCCACGGCACGTTGCGGCAGCGGTACAGCATATGCTCGGCCAGCTTTTCCAGCGTGCCGTTGACCAGGGCGAAGCTGTAGAACAGACAGACCGAGAAGATGACGAAGAAGATCTTCAGCGGCCACATGTCGATCACCGCGCCGGGTTTCAGCCCGAGACCGAAACAGCCGAGAATATAGGCGAAGGCGATGGCGAACAGACCGATGTTGATCTTGGTGACATAGCCCAGAACGACGGCCAGGGCGATGGCCAGCACGATGACGAGGGTCATCGGGTTTCCTCCCAGTTTCTATATTTCAGTCGAATTGGAAAAGCGTTGCCGGATTCCGGACGAGGATCTGCGTCCGTTCCGCCGGATCGGGGATCAGCGCATGCATCCGGGTCACCTCGGCGGCATAGCCGGTCTCGGATTCATGCTGGGTGTGGGGCCAGTCGCTGCCCCAGACGAAGCGGTCGGAGCCCCCGATGGCCTCGCGCAGCAGGTCGAAGCTGCGCGCCGCGAGGTCGGGGGTCAGTCCGGCGCGGTAGGGGGCGGAGAGCTTGACCCAGACGGCGGGCGTCCGGCGCAGCACATCGAGAAAATCGGCATGGCGGCGGTTCGCCGGATCGATGCCGCCCTGCGGCAGGCCGAAATGATCGATCACCACGGTGACGCCGGAGCCGGCGATGGCTGGAACCACCTCCGCGAGGTCGTCGAAGCGGCGCTGGATCTCGATCTGCCAGCAGCGGGCGGCGAGGCGGCGGAAGAAATCCTGCCAGGGTGCCGCCCCGTAATCCTCCAACTCGCGCCCGACGAGATTCAGGCGTGCACCGACGAAGCCGAGGGCGCCTAGCCTGTCCAGTTCGTCCTCCGTCACGCTTCGATCGACGACGGCGACCGCACGCAGCCGCTCCGGATGGGCGCGCAAGGCCGCTTCGATCAGACTATTGTCGGTGCCGAGAAAGCTGGGCTGGATCAGCACGCCTTGGCTGAATCCCGCCTTGTCCTGCAACGCGAACCAGTCCGAAAGCTCCGCCGCATAGGCCGGGCTGTAGCGCCGGCCGGCGGCCATCGGCAGGTCCGGACGGAAAATATGGGCATGCGTGTCGATGCCCCTGATCGGGGGGTGTGCGGTCATCGATCGATCCATACAGGCAATAGGGGGGCGGCCTCCGCCGCGAGGGGGAGGGTCCGGGGAAGGCCGCAAGGAAGGAGCGCGCCGGACGAAAGTGTCCGGAGCTGCGGGTCAGCTCAGGCGACTGCGGTAGCGGAAGCGCTCGGCGGGGCCCTGGGCGATGCGCCATTCGACCGCGGTGCCGTCCACGGTGTAGGCGGTGCGTTCGATCACCGCCGTGGGCGCCCCCTCCGCAAGGCCCAGCCGCGCCGCGACCTTGGCGGAGGCCGCCGCGAAGCTCACGTCATCGACGGCGCTGGCGATGAAGACGTTGAAGCGCTCGTGATAGAGCGGGTAGAGCAGCGGCCCGAATTGGGACTCGTCCAGTTCCACGATGCCGTCGAAACGGGCGCGCGGCAGCCAAATCTCCTCCGACAGCAGCAGGGCGTCGGACTGGCCGCGCAGGCGGTCGAGGCGGATGCAGTCGGCGGTGCCGAGAATCCTGGCGACGGCGGCCGGGGCGGTGGCCACCGTGCGCGCGATGATGCGGCTCGACGGGATCGTCGCCTCGCCATCGACCGACTGGACCGCGAAGAAGCGGAACAGCGAGGCGTTGAAGGCGCGCTTGCGCAGATAGGTTCCGGAGCCCTGGCGCCGTTCGAGAAGCCCCTCGTCGACCAGCGTCTGGATCGCCTTGCGCACGGTGCCGACCGACAGCCCGGTTTCGGCGGTCAGCTGGTTTTCCGACGGCAGCGCGGTATCGGGGCCCCATTCGCCGCGCGCCACCCGGGTGGCCAGCGCGTCGCGCAGCTGCAGATAGGCCGGCAGGCGCCGATCCGACAGTGGGGCTGAAGCAGAATCATGCTGTGGCATCGATGTCCTCCCGCAACCATCCTGTCGCATATGGATGCGCGGGTCAACAAGTTCTATATAGAACTATATGAGTTGACTGCGGACATGATGCGGCCCCCCTTGCGGCGGCGTCC
>CBFGPE010000077.1:0-33329 GCA_965650625.1 uncultured Azospirillum sp.
CCGTCGGTGGAGCGGGTTATAGGCGCCCTCCCCCAAACCACGCAAGCGCTTTTTTGCGCTTCGATGAAAAATTCCTGACGGTTCGTTTTTCACCGGAGCCTGCACCGGATTCAGTGTAAGGGAACGACCCACCAACCGCGGCGTGGCCGGCGACCGTCCGAGCGCGCCAATCCATAGTGTTCCCATAGGGTTCACCCCTGCGGTCTTGTGTCGGTTGACAGGGTCGGACCGGTCCAGCATCGTCCGATCTATAGGCTTAACACCTTTGGTGACGGCCATCGCCGACAGCCCGCTGGGCGGCCCCGGGGGTTACAGGAGGAGGACGACGGTGCGTTCGAGGCTTTCCCGCCTTCCCACGCTCGCCTTGCTTGCCATCATCTCGGCCGGTGCATTGACGCCTGCGACGGTTGTCGCACGCAATGCGGATGCGCCGAATGGCCGGGCTCCCCATGCTTTCAAGCCGGCGGTGAAGCCGAACATGGGCGCGGAGGGCAACTCCGAGGCCAAGGACGACGCCGAGGAGAGTGGACGCGCTACCGGGCCGGTCGACCGCCACACCCTGTCCATCGGTCGCGGCGATACGCTGATGGATCTGCTGTCCACCGCCAATGTGCCGGCCAACGACGCCCACGATGCGGTCGCCGCACTGCGCGAGGTCTATAACCCGCGCCGTCTCCAGGTCGGCCAGCATGTGACGGTCCTGTTCGAGCCGCGTCGCGGCGGAGCCCGCAAGTTCGTCGGGTTCGAGTTCGCCCCGGATCCGCTGCGGTCGGTGTCGATCGCACGCAAGGGCGACGCCGGCTTCACCTCCAGCCAGATCGAGAAGCCGGTCACGCGCAAGCCGGTGGCGGCCCAGGGCGTCATCCGCTCCAGCCTGTTCGAGGCGGGGGCCCAGTCCGGGGTTCCGATCTCGGTCATGATGGCGTTCATCCAGAACTTCTCCTATGACGTCGATTTCCAGCGCGACCTGCAGCCGGGCGACCGTTTCGAGGTTCTGTATGAGAAACTGGTCACCGCCGACGGCAAGGAGGCCGGCGAAGGCGAGCTGCTGTATGCCTCTCTGACGCTGAGCGGCGACGACATGCCGATCTACCGCTTCAAGACCCGCGACGGGCGGGTCGACTATTACAATGGCGATGGCGAAAGCATCCGCCGGGCCCTGCTGCGCACGCCCATCGACGGCGCCCGCATCACCTCCGGCTTCGGCATGCGCCACCACCCGATCCTTGGCTTCAGCAAGATGCACAAGGGCGTGGATTTCGCCGCGCCGACCGGGACGCCGATCTATGCGGCCGGCCGCGGCATCATCGAGATCGCGGAACGCAGCAGTTCCTACGGCAACTATGTCCGCATCCGCCACAACACAGAGATCTCCACCGCCTATGCCCATATGAGCCGCTTCGCCAAGTCGATCCGCCGCGGCGGACGGGTCGATCAGGGCGATATCATCGGTTATGTCGGCACCACCGGACGGTCGACCGGGCCGCACCTGCATTACGAGGTGCTGAAGGCGGGGCATCAGGTAAACCCGCGCTCCGTCGACCTGCCGACCGGCGAGAAGCTGGAGGGGCGGGAGCTTCAGGCCTTCCAGCAGGCCCGGCGGTCGATCGAGAAGATGTTCGACGACAGCCGCGGCGGTCTGCAGCTGGCGCGCACACCGGCACCGGCGCCGGCGGAGGAAAAGGGCTGCAACAAGGCCAACAGCTGCTGACCGGCTGGCAAGCCACCCGGCGGCGGAGGCCGCCGGTGCGCCTATTCCTTGTTCATCATGTTGCGGATGGCGCCGACGAACTGTCGGGCGGTGTTCTCGTCCTCCAGCATCTTCTGCAGCTTGTCGCGGATGAGCATCGCCTTCGGCCGCTGCTGCATGGCGCGTTCGATGGCGACATCGGCTTCGCCGGGCTTCAGGGGTTCGAGGTCTGACATGGCGGACATCCCGTGCGGTAAGGGCGTGTCGGGTCGGCACGCAGGTAAGGATAGCCGGAACCGCTCCGACCATCATCTGGCAAAGCGCATCAGCGATATTGGCCGACCGTCTCCACCGCCTCCCCGCCGGTGCCGAGCTTGAACTCGGTGACGCCGGGGGCGGTGTCGGGATTGATGCCGCCGAGGTCGAGCATGCGGACGCCATGCTGCTTCAGTTCCTGCATGGCCTTCCACAGCACAAGCCGCATGGCACCGCTCTTGCGGCCCGACTCGTTGGCCCAACTGATCTGACTGGTGGCGCAGATGCCGTGGCGGAAGAACAGGCCGCAAGCGACCGGGGCGCGGCCGTCGAGCGCCGTCACCATCACCACGCCGTCATTGCGGCCACCGCCCTTGACCATGGCGTTGCGCAGGCGGACGGCCAGCGGCCCGGTCATGGCGCGAAAGCCCTTCTCAAGCGCCTGGTCGTGCTCCTGTTTCATCAGCCAGGGCAGATTGTCGGCCTTCCAGTCGGTGTCGAGGACGAGGCCGGCCTTCTCCGCCCCGCGCAGGCGCTGCCGCCAGTCGCGGGCGAAGCCGGCGCGCATCGCCTCCTCGTTGCGGATCAGGTCGAACCAGACCGTCCGGTAGCCGGGACCGACCTTGCGGAAGCCGCAGCGGGCGAGCAGCGCCTCCGTCTCCGGCCCGGCGGGCAGTTCCGGCAACAGGCTGGCGCGGCTGAGCGGCGAGCGCGGGCAGGCGCGGCGCAGCAGGCGGAACACCGCTTCCAGCGTGTCGGCATCGGGGATCGTGCCGTCCAGCCAGAGCGGCCCGCGGTAGCATTGCCGATCATGGAAAAGCTTCAGCATGCGGCGGTCGAGCGTCTGGACGAGACCGACCGGCTCCCCATCGCGGCGGATCACGCCAAGGCGCGGGACATGGCCATAGGTGCGGCCCATGGCGCGGCCATAGGCGAAGCTCTGCAGCAGGGTGGAGCGCGGAACGCGTGCGAACAGGGCGTCCCACTCGCCGACCGTTCCCTCGTTCCAGGCGATGTCGATGTCCGGCATCGGGACCCTCGGTCGATCAGGACAACGGGTCAGGCCGGCGGCAGGGCGGAGGTCGCCTCTTCCACCTGGGCAAAGGTCGGGCGGTATTCCGGTTCCAGCACGTTGCGGGCGTATTCCACCGAAATGGCGGGCGCGTAGCCGGAGAGATGGGCGATCAGCCCGGTCTTCATCGCCTGATAGTATTTGCCTTCGGCGTGATAGATGTTCTTGAGGCCGCTGGCGATCGGGGCGAGGAAGCCGTAGGCGACCAGAATGCCGGTGAAGGTGCCGACCAGCGCGCCGCCGATCAGCTTGCCCAGCACTTCCGGCGGCTCGGTGATCGAGCCCATGGTGTGAATCACGCCCAGCACCGCCGCCACGATGCCCAGCGCCGGCACCGCGTCGGCCACCGCCTGGATGGCGTCGGCGATGCGCTGGTGTTCGTGGTGCATCGTCTCGATGTCCTCGTCCATCAGGTCGACCAGCTCGTGCGGGTTGTCCGCGCCAAGCGACATCAGACGGAGATAGGTACAGAGGAAGGCGATGGCATGGTGGTCGCCATAGAATTTCGGGAATTGCTGGAAGAGCGGTGAGTCTTCCGGTTTCTCGATATGCTGTTCGAGCGCCAGCAGGCCCTTGGTCTTCGCGATCTTGAAGACCTGATACATCATGGTGAGGACCTCCAGGAAGTCCTCCTTCTTGTATTTTGGTCCTTTGAACAGGTGACCCAGCTCCTTGCCGGTGTGGGTCACCACAGATTTTGGATTGGCGATGAAAAAGGCGCCGGCGCCGGAGCCCAGGATGATCATGAACTCGAACGGCATCCACAGCACGCCCATGTGGCCACCGCCGAGGATGTAGCCACCGAACACGCTGAAGATCACGATGCCGAAGCCGATCATCACGAACATTCGGTCTCTCCCTCCCCGATACCGACCACGGGCCGCAAGATGCTCCCAGCCGACAGATGGCCGGACATCGGTTGAGTTTCCGTGAATCACCCGAACGGCCTACCGCCTTCGCGACAGGCCGCGCGATCCTACCGGTGCAGGCGGGTCCTGTCACGAAAGGACTGACGATCCAGGCTTTTCAACGGGTGCGATGCGGACAGCGGGAGAGAAACGGGCGGGAGAACGCCGTGGCACGGGGCGGTACGCGCGACAAGGGCACAGCATGGTCACAGCCGATGACAGCGGTGCCGAAACGCAAAACGCTCCGGCCGCCGGGTGAGACCCGACCGCCGGAGCGTTTGGAAAGCATGGGTCGTTAACGGAGCGGAATATTCATCTGAACGCTGACGCCCGGCTGCGGGGGCGGCGGGGCATAGATGACGGCCGGCGGCGGCGCGTAGGAGGGGGCATAGACGACGCGCGGCGGGGGCGGCGGGGCCGGAACCACGACCACCGGCGGCGGCGCGCCGTAGATGACGACCGGGCCTTCGTCGTGATGGTGCTTATTCTTGTGGTGACCCCAGGCATGGCCGCGGCCATGCTCCCCCGGATCGGCGAGCGACGGCGTCGACAAGGCGGCGCCGAAAGCCAGCACCGCCATGACAGCCACCACGGCTTTGGCAGCGGCACGGGCCACCCGGCGCACGGCCGTCCGGGGCGACTGGGTGTCCTGCATGATGGCTCCGGCGTTCATCGGCCTGTTCTCCTGGAATTGGCGTGCATCGGCGACGGGAGCGGCGACAGCCGGGCGGGCGTCCGCATACCCATTTCGATGGGATAGAGTTTTATGCTCAGGCTGAGGCTCGGCCGGGTGGGACATTTTTCGGGCGCTGTTCGGTGGACAAGGACGGTTTCAGGGATGGCGGCGATCGATCACCGTGCATCCTTACCTATCAACTGTCGATCCGGGGACGCGGCGGCTACCCATCCGATGGGGGTAGACCCGAAGCGACCGGCGGCCGGCCTGTCCCGTCATGATCCGATAGGCGCCGGACCTCGTATCGGGCATCGTATGTGTAAGGATGCAAAGCCCTCCAACCGCCGAGCCGTACCGATGACCGTCCGAACCCGACTTCGCACCGTCGCCATGGCGGCGGTCTTTTCCGTGATGGGAGCCGCCAGCGCCATGGCCGCAAGCAGCGCCGCCGCAAGCAACGCATACGACTTCACCTTCCAGGGCATCGACGGCCAGCCGCTGCCGCTGTCGCAGTTCAAGGGCAAGGCGGTCCTGGTGGTCAACACCGCCTCGCAGTGCGGCTTCACCCCGCAATACAAGGGGCTTGAGGCGCTGTGGCAGCAATACCGTGACCGCGGTCTGGTGGTGGTCGGCGTGCCGTCGGACGATTTCGGCGGCCAGGAGCCGGGGAACGCCAACCAGATCAAGGATTTCTGCGAGGTCAATTACCGCATCGACTTCCCGCTGACCGACAAGACGGTGGTGTCGGGCGACGGCGCCCATCCCTTCTACCGCTGGGCGGCCGACGAGTTGGGCTTCCTCGCCAAGCCGCGCTGGAACTTCCACAAATATCTGATCGGGCCGGACGGCAAGCTGGTGTCCTGGTTCTCCACCATGACCGACCCCGAGTCGGACAAGGTGCGAGAGGCGATCGAGAAGCTGCTGCCGGAGAAGGCGTCGAAGTCGTAAGGGGGCAGTTGCCCCCCTTACTCCACCGCCTGCCGCAGGGCCGCGGCCCCGGCCCAGGGGGCGAGCGGCAGGGCGGCGGCGAGGATGCCGGCGAGAAGCAGCAGGTGCGGGCGCGGGGTCAGCCCGTTGATTGCGGCGTCGATGGCGCCGGCGCCGAAGATCAGCACGGGAATGTAGAGCGGCAGGATCAGCAGCGACAGAAGCACGCCGCCGCGCCGCGCCCCCAGCGTCAGCGCCGCCCCGATGGAGCCGATCAGGCTGAGGATCGGCGTGCCCAGAGTCAGCGTCAGCACCAGCACGCCGAACCCCTCCGCATCCATGTTCAGCAGAACGGCCAACAGCGGCGCGGCGACGATCAGCGGCACGCCGGTGACCAGCCAATGGGCCAGCGTCTTCGCCAGCACCGCAGCCTCCAGCGGCAGGGGGGAGAGCGAGAGCAGTTCCAGCGACCCGTCCTCGTAATCGGTCTGGAACAGCCGCTCCAGCGACAGCAGCGAGGCGAGCAGCGCCGCCACCCAGATCACGCCGGCGGCGATGCGGGCGAGGATGTTCGGCTCCGGCCCGACGCCGAAGGGGAACAGCACCACGCACAGCACGAAGAACATGACGGCGATGGTGGCGTCGGACCCCTGGCGCAGCGCCAGCCGCAGGTCGCGGGCGACAAGGCGCAGGAAACGGCTCATGGCGCGGCCCCCTCTTCCTCATGGTCTTCGTCGCCGGCCTCTTCATCGTCGGCGTAGGGGGCGAACTCGTCGAGATGCAGTTCCTCGCCGCCGGGGGTGGCGATGTCCGTGTGGGTGGACAGCACCACCATGCCGCCCTGGGCGCGGTGTTCGGCGATCAGCCCTTCGAACAGGGCGATGGCAGCGCGGTCGAGCGCCACGGTCGGCTCGTCCAGCAGCCACAGCGTCGCTGGTGCCGCCAGCAGCCGGGCGAGGTTCAGCCGGCGCTTCTGACCGGCCGACAGGTAGCGGCCCGGCACCCCGGCGATGTGCGGCACCCCCAGCCGGTCGAGCGCCGCCCGCGCATTGGCGGCCGGATCGGCGGCCCCGGCCAGCGCCGCCCAGAAGGCGAGATTCTCCGCCGCCGTCAGCACCGGCTTCACCGCGTCGAGATGGCCGACATACTGCACCCGCGACCGGTGGCCGTCGGGATCCTCGGAAACCGGCACCCCGTCCCAGTCCAGCATCCCGCGCAAAGGCTTCAGCAGCCCGGCCATCACCCGCAGCAGGCTGGACTTGCCGCTGCCGTTGGGGCCGAGCAGCACCAAGGCGCCGCCGGGGGCGATGCGGAACTCCAGCCCGGTGAAGACCAGACGGTCGCCACGCAGGCAGGTCAGCTCTGATCCGGCGAAGACGGGCATGGGAACGGGTCGCGCTTCCGGTTGAGGGAGGCGCTGCTATAGCACAGGGGAACGGGAAAGCCGGAGCAAGAATGCTGTCGCAGCCTCCCGCCACCCCCACCTGGAAGAAAGCGCCCAAAAGAAAAGGCCACCGCGAGGGGGTTCTCGCGATGGCCTTGCGTCCGGCCGGGTCCGGCCGGTCGATACCTTGTGGAACGGCTTCCATTCGTCGCTGCGGTGGCGCTAGGGGTGACGCCGGTGCGCGACCTGCGGGGCCGGTTGCTTGAGACAAGGTCTATGGGAAGAAAATGGCAAAATTTGGATGGAGTTCGAGGAATCGGACGCCGCCCCATGACGGCCTGCATGCCTCGCAGCGCTACACTCCCATGCGTTCGCCGCAGCGCCGGATGCCGGGATTGTCACGGCTAAAGGCCGTGCACTTGTTCTGAATCAACGCTTTGCCCGCACTCCTGCCGCATCGTCGCGGCATCCTCCCCGATCGAAGGGGGGACTGCCGCGGTCATCCGGGATCCCACCGAACGCGGTGGCGGTTTGCCCAAATGTGTTCAGGAAGCGAGTTGTCCCATGTCGGCTTTCGCAGACATTCTCCAGGCCATGCCGCCGATCGCGCGGGTGGTGCTCATGCTCGGTCTCGTGTCGGCGGCGGGCGTGGCGCTCGGCCATATCAAGATCCGCGGGGTCGGGCTCGGCATCGGCGGTGTGCTGTTCTCCGGCATCGCCGGCGGCCACATCGCCAAGCAGGCGGGCATCGCCTTCAACCCGGAGATGATGGACTTCATCCGCGACTTCGGCCTGATCCTGTTCGTCTACACCATCGGCATCCAGGTCGGCCCCGGCTTCTTCGCCGCGCTTCGTCGAACCGGGCTGGCGCTGAACGGGCTGGCCCTGCTGATGGTGGGGTCGAGCATCCTGCTGACATCGCTGCTGGTGTCGTCGGGGGCGCTGTCGCTGGGCTCCTCGCTCGGCGTGTTCGCCGGCGCGGTGACCAACGCCCCGGCGCTGGCCGCCACCCAGCAGGTGCTGACGGAGGTCGGGGCCGATGCAGCGGTGATGGCCCTGCCCGGCCTTGCCTTCGCCGTCACCTACCCCTTCGGCATCGCCGGCAACCTGCTGTCGATGGCCGCCATCCGCATCCTGTTCCGCATCGATCCGGAGGCCGAGGCCGCCCGCTTCGAGGAGTGCCGCCGCGCCGAGGTGTCGACGCTGGAGACCATGGACCTGACCGTCCGCAACCCGGAGCTCGCGGGCCGGCCGCTCGGGTCCATCGACGCGCTGTGCGACCATGGGGTGGTCGCCTCCCGCCTGCTGCGCGACGGCACGCTGTGCGTCCCCCACAACACCACCTGCCTGACGCTGGGCGACGTGCTGCATGTGGTCGGGCCGCGGCCGAAGCTGGAGCAGGTCCGGACCCTGCTGGGACAGGAGTTCGACCGGCCGCTGACCACCAAGGGCACCGACCTGAAATGGGAGCGCATCGTCGTCACCAACAACGCGGTGCTGGGCAAGTCGATCGCCGCCCTGAACCTGCAGGACGCCCACGACGTGGTGGTCAGCCGCGTCAACCGGTCGGGCGTGGAACTGGTGCCCACCCCGGCGCTGAAGCTGCAGTTCGGCGACATCCTGACGGTGATCGGCCGGCCGGACAGCCTCGCCGCCGTCGGCAGGGTCTTCGGCAACTCCGCCCGCAAGCTGCAGCAGGTGGAGATGATCCCGATGTTCCTGGGCATCGCGCTGGGCGCGGCGCTGGGCGCCATCCCGATCTTCCTGCCGGGCATGCCGGCGCCGCTGCGCCTCGGCCTCGCCGGTGGGCCGCTGATCGTCGCGCTGATCCTGGGCCGCGTCGGCCATGTCGGGCCGCTGGTGTGGTTCATGCCGCCGGCCGCCAACCTGGCGCTGCGCGAGATCGGCATCATCTTGTTCCTGGCCGTGCTGGGCATCGCGTCAGGCGACCGTTTCGTCGCCACGCTGGCCAGCGGCGCCGGCTGGCCCTGGATGATGTGGGGCGTGCTGGTGACGCTGGTGCCGCTGCTGCTGACCGGGCTGGTCGCGCGCGGGCTGATGAAGCTGAACTTCCTGACCATCTGCGGCGTGCTGGCCGGGTCGCAGACCAACCCGCCGGGTTTGGCCTATGCCAACGCGCTGGTCGCGTCGGAGGCTCCGGCGCTGGCCTACGCCACCGTCTATCCGCTGGCGATGTGCCTGCGTATCCTGGGACCGCAGATTCTGGTACTTTTGTTGTGGTGACGCACTGTTTTCGGACACAAGCGGCTTAACGTGCATTTGATGTGAAATCTGCGTTGCGAAACGCGCATGCCCCGGTCTAGCCTGTGCCGCAATGGTCATACCGATGCCATGGCCGGCCGCCTCGGCCCGCCGCGTCGGCGCGACCGTCACCCGCCACCCGAACCAGCCGGTTTTTCGCGCATGCACCGTCACCCGCCAGTCAGCGAGTCCGCTCCCGCCGCCGTCGTCGTGGAGGATCTGCACAAGCGGTTCGGCGAGCTGGAGGTGCTGAAGGGCGTCTCGCTGACCGCCCGCGAGGGCGACGTCATCACGCTGATCGGCTCGTCGGGTTCGGGCAAGAGCACGTTGCTGCGCTGCATCAACATGCTGGAGATTCCGGACGACGGACGGGTCGTCATCGGCGGCGAGGCCATCGCGCTGAAGAAGACGCGCGGCGGCGCCAGCGTTCCCGCCGACACCCGTCAGGTGGAGCGCATCCGCACCAGCCTCGGCATGGTGTTCCAGAGCTTCAACCTCTGGACCCATATGACCATCCTGCAGAACGTGATCGAGGCGCCGGTGCATGTGCTGGGCGTGCCGAAGGCGGAAGCCATCGACCGCGCCCGCATGCTGCTGGACAAGGTCGGCATCCTGGCGAAGGCCGACGCCTACCCGGTCCAGCTGTCGGGCGGACAGCAGCAGCGCGCCGCCATCGCCCGCGCGCTCGCCATGCAGCCGAAGGTCATGCTGTTCGACGAGCCGACCTCGGCGCTCGACCCCGAGCTGGTCGGCGAGGTCCTGCGCGTCATCCGCCAGCTGGCGGACGAAGGCAACACGATGATCCTGGTGACGCACGAGATGGGCTTCGCCCGCGAAGTGGCGTCCAAGGTGGTTTTCCTGCACCAGGGGCGGATCGAGGAGGAGGGGTCACCCGACAAGGTGCTGACCGACCCCGACTCGGACCGGGTGCGGCAGTTCCTCTCGCGCCATCTGTCCGGCGCGGCGTGAGGGGACGAGGCAGAGGGCAGGACCGGACCGTCAGAAACAGCCCGGCCCCGGCAGGGGCCAGAGAACGGGCGAACCGAACAGAGGAGTGTGTTCGTTGAAGAAGATCGTTTCGGCCCTGGCGCTCGGCGCCATGATGGCTGTGGCTGCGGCAGGCGCCGCCAACGCCAAGGAATGGAAGACGGTCCGCATCGCCAGCGAGGGCGCCTATCCTCCGTGGAACGCCACCGACACCTCGGGCAAGCTGACCGGCTTCGAGGTCGATCTCGGCAACGACCTGTGCAAGCGCATGAAGGTCACCTGCGAGTTCGTCGCCCAGGATTGGGACGGCATCATCCCGGCCCTGCAGCAGGGCAAGTATGACGCCATCATGTCGGCGATGACCATCACCGACGAGCGCAAGAAGGTCATCGACTTCTCGATCCCCTACGGCACCGAGCCGTCGGTGTTCGCCGTGATGGCCGACTCGCCGCTGGCCAAGTCGCTGAAGCTCGGCGACGACCGCGTCGACCTGAACGACCAGGCCAAGGCCAAGCCGGTTCTGGAAAAGCTGGCCGACGCCCTGAAGGGCAAGGCCGTCGGCGTCCAGGTGTCGACCATCCAGGCCGACTTCATGGACAAGCATCTGCCGAAGGTGACCATGCGCACCTACGACAAGATCGACAATGCCGGCATCGATCTCAGCTCCGGCCGCGTCGACGCCATGCTGGGCGACCGTTCGGTGGTCGAGGCGGTGGTGAAGGCCACGCCGGACAAGATGGTCATCGTCGGCCCGAACTTCATCGGCGGCGTGATCGGCGAGGGCATGGGCGTCGGCCTGCGCAAGGACACCGCCGACCTGAAGGCGATGTTCGACAAGGCCATCGCCGAGGCGCTGAAGGACGGCACCGTCAAGAAGCTCAGCACCCAGCATTTCGGCTACGACATCTCCCCAAAGTAAGGCGGGTGAGAGCTCGTCCTGTCTGATCGGAACGGCGCCCGGGGCCTTTAGGCAACCGGGCGCCAGTCGTTCCGTGATCTCCGTTCGCTGAACCCCGTACGGCCGGCCGTCCGCGCCGCGCCCGGCGGGCATTACCGGGCGTGCCAATGCTGGAACTCCTTTCCTTCGGTCCCAACGGCTGGGGCGGACAGCTTCTGATGGGCACCGCGATGACCGTCGCGGTAGCCGTGTCGGCCTTCGCCTTCGGCATCGTCGTCGGGTCGCTCGGCGCCTCGGCCAAGCTCAGCCACTCCCTGGCGCTGAACGTCCTGGCCGACTTCTACACCACCATCGTCCGCGGCATCCCCGAACTGCTGGTGATCTATCTGCTGTTCTTCGGCGGCAGCGGGGTCGCCACCTCCATCGCCGCCGCCTTCGGCTATGACGGCCGGATCGACCTGGACGCCTTCACCATCGGCGTGCTGGCGGTCGGGCTGATCTCCGGCGCCTATTCGACCGAGGTGATCCGCGGCGCGGTGCAGTCCGTCCCCTTCGGCCAGATCGAGGCGGCGCGCGCCTGCGGGATGAGCCGCTGGCTGATCCTGCGCCGGGTGCTGGTGCCGCAGACCCTGCGCTTCGCGCTGCCCGGCCTCGGCAATGTCTGGCAGCTGACGCTGAAGGACACCGCCCTGGTGTCGGTGACGGCGCTCGCCGAACTGATGCGCATCACCCATCTGGCGGCCGGCGCCACGCGCCAGCCCTTCCTGTTCTACAGCACCGCCGCCGTGCTCTATCTGCTGCTGACCACCATCTCGACGGCGCTGTTCAACCGCGCCGAAATCTCCGCCAATCGCGGCGTCCGGAGGGCCTGAGGCCATGAACTGGCAACTGATGTGGGACAGCCTGCCCCGCATGCTCGGCGGCCTGTCGCTGACGCTGCAGCTGATCCTGGGTTCGCTGGCGCTGGGCGCGCTGGTCGCCTTTGCCGTCGCGCTTCTGCGGCTGTCGGGCAACCGCGTGGTGGAGAAGCTGGCCGCGGCCTACGTCTTCATCTTCCGCGGCACGCCGCTGCTGGTGCAGATCTTCCTGGTCTATTATGGGCTCGGCCAGTTCGAGTTCATCCGCGACAGCTTCCTCTGGCCCTTCCTGCGCGAACCCTACTGGTGCGCCATCCTGGCGCTGACGCTGAACACCGGCGCCTACACCAGCGAGGTCCTGCGCGGCGCCATCCTGTCGGTGCCGCAGGGGCAGGTCGAGGCGGCCCGGGCCTGCGGCATGTCGCGGCCACTGGCCTTCCGCCGCATCGTGCTGCCGGTGGCGATCCGTCAGATGCTGCCGGCCTATGGCAACGAGGTGATCCTGATGGTCAAGGCGACCTCGCTCGCCAGCACCATCACGCTGATGGAGGTCACCGGCATCGCCCGGCGCATGATCGCCCAGACCTTCGCGGTCTTCGAGCTGTTCATCGTCGCCGGCGCGATCTATCTGGTGCTGAACTTTGTCGCCACGCGCCTGATCAAGTTCGCCGAATGGCGCCTGACCCCCTATCTGCGGGCACGGGCGTAAGTTCCGCGGGCGTAAGTAAGGATAGCAGTGAAAAGGCCCTCTCCCGGCTCGGGAGAGGGCCTTTTTCCTTACTGCCCCAGCATCTCGAAGCTGGGCGGGGCCGGGTCGACCACGCGGGCGCCGGTCGGGGTGATCTCCATCACCGCCAGCCCGCGTTCGACCATGCCGTCGGACCGCAGGCGGAACAGGCCGTCCAGGCCTTCGAAGCCGTTCGGGTTGGTCATCGCCATGCGGTCGAAGAGAACCGGACCGCCGGTGCGGGTCAGCACCGCGGCGATCGAGGTCGCGTCATAGGCCAGCGTGGCGATGCGCGGCGGCTTGCGGCCATAGACCTGCTCGAACTGAGACTCGAAGCGGGCACGGGTCTGCGGTGCAGGTGCGGCGTAAAGCGCGCCGACCAGCGCCGGCTCCTGCCCCAGCGCACCCTGCGAACTGTCGTCCCACAGGCCGGTGCCCAGCAGCTTGACCTGCTGCGGCTGCACGCCGTTGGCGGCCAGCGCCTGGGCGATGCCCTGGGCGCGCTGCCCGCCTTCGGCCAGCATCACCGCCTGCGGCAGCGGAGTTTCCTGCGCCACCTGCTTGGCCGGAACCGACAGATCGGTGACCGCCGGGTCATAGCGCTCGACCTGCGTGGTCATGACGCCCAGCCTCGGTGCGATCTGCTGCATCGCGTTGACCACCGCGTCGCCGTAGGGCGAACGCGGCGCCAGCACGGTGAAGCGCGTCGCCCCGCGCGACCGGGCATAGCCGGCGACGCGGCTGACCTGATCGGCCGGAACGAAGCCCATCACATAGGTGCCGTTGCCGGCCTGGGCGGCGTCGTTGGTGAAGGCCAGAACGTCGACCCCGGCATTCTGCGCGATCGGGCGCACCGCGGCGACGTCGGCGGCGAACAGCGGACCGATGATCAGGCGGGCGCCCTCGGCCAGCGCCTGGCGTGCCGCGTCGGCAGCGCCGTTCGGCGTGCCCTTGGTGTCGCGCGGCAACAGTTGCAGCCGGTCGCCGGCCATGTCGAACAGCGCCATCTGCGCGGCGTCCAGCATGGCCTGCCCGATCGCGGCGCTCTGCCCGCTGAGCGGCACCAGGACCGCGACCTTGACCTGCGTCTCCGGCAGGGGAGCCTCCGGAGCCGGAACCGGTTGCGGCGCTTGTGCCACCCGCGGCGGCGCGCTTACAGTCGAACAGGCCGACAACAGGCCGGCGACCAGCAAGGCTGCCACGCCGTGACGTTTCAGACCCTGTGAGAAAGCTGTTGCCAAGCGTGCCACCAATCATCTCCACATCTGCTGAAACGGCCGCCGATACCGAAGGCGAGGCCCAAGGCATGGTTCAAAGTGGCGCTCAAGGTAGCCCCCTCGCCGCGCCAAGTAAACTCGCGGCCGGACTCCATGTCGTCGCTACCCCCATCGGAAACGCCGCGGACATCACGCTGCGCGCGCTCGACACGCTGAAGCGGGCCGACGCCATCGCCTGCGAGGACACGCGCGTCACCGCCAAGCTGATGGGCATCCACGGCATCCACACCCCCTTCGTCTCCTACCATGAACACAACGCCGCAAAGATGCGTCCGGTCCTGATCGACCGCATGAAAAAGGGCGAGGCCATCGCGCTGGTCACCGACGCCGGCACGCCTTTGGTCTCCGACCCCGGCTACAAGCTGGTGCGGGAATGCGTGGCGGAAGGCGTGGCGGTGACCACCCTGCCCGGCGCCTCCGCCCCGCTGGTGGCGCTGGTGCTGTCCGGCCTGCCGACCGACCGCTTCCTGTTCGCCGGCTTCCTGCCGAACAAGAGCAGCGCGCGCCGCGCCACCGCCGGCGAACTGAAAGGCGTGCCGGCCACGCTGGTCTTCTTCGAATCGCCGCAGCGCCTGCCGGAGTCGCTGGCCGACCTCGCCGACATCCTGGGTCCGCGCGAGGCCGCCGTCGCCCGCGAGCTGACCAAGCTGTACGAGGAGGTCCGCCGCGGCACCCTGCCCGAGTTGGCCGCCCATTATGCCGAGGCCGGCCCGCCACGCGGCGAGGTCGTGCTGGTCATCGGCCCGCCGGGAGAGGAGGCGACGCCCGGCGAGGCCGACGTCGACGCCCTGCTGCGCGAGGCTCTGACCCGGCTGTCGGTGCGCGACGCCGCCGCCGACGTCGCCGCCCGCACCGGCCAGCACAAGCGCACCGTCTACGCCCGCGCGCTGGAGCTGCAGCGGGAGGAGAAGACGAAATGACCGACCTGGATGCGCGGCGCCTGCGTGCCGAAAGCCTGGGCCGCCGGGCGGAGGCGCTGTGCCGCCTGTCGCTGCGGCTGCGCGGCTACCGCATCCTGGCCAGCCGTTTGCGCACGCCGATGGGCGAGATCGACATCGTCGCCAAGCGCGGCCGGACCATCGCCATCGTCGAGGTGAAGGCACGCGGCGACTGGGACACCGCCAACGAGGCGCTGAACGCCCGCCAGCGCGGCCGGCTGGCCCGTGCCGCCCATGCCTTCCTCGGCGCCAACCCGCGCTATGCCGGCTATGTCTTGCGCTTCGACGTGATGCTGGTTACCCCTTGGGCCTGGCCCCGTCATCTGGTCGATGCCTGGAGAGTGTGAGGGGACGAATTTGAGGGGGCGACAGTCTTGAGCAACCGCGCGGAAGCCCGCGAAATCCTGCGCCGGATCGGCGACCAGCCGGACGACGAGATCGATCTGGCCGAAGCCGCCCTGGCGCTGGGCGCGCTGGAGCTGCCGAATGCCAACCTCGCCGCCTACCGCGCCCATATCCGCGCCATCGTCGAGGATCTGGCCGCCCACGTCGCGGCGCAGGATCCGGCCGACGACAGGCTGGAGACGCGCATCGCCCATCTGCATGCGGTGATCGGCGAGCGCCATGGCTATGCCGGCGACCACGACACCTACGACGACCTGCAGAACGCCAACCTGCTGCGGGTGATCGACCGCCGGCGCGGCCTGCCGGTGGCGCTGGGCATCCTCTACATGCATGCCGCACGGTCGCAGGGCTGGCCGATGGTCGGGCTGAACTTCCCCGGCCATTTCCTGGTCCGCATCGAGAAGGACGGGGTGCGCGCCATCCTCGACCCCTTCAACGAGGGGCAGACCCGCAGCGTCGTCGACCTGCGCGACCTGCTGAAGGCCACCGCCGGCAGTGCCGCCGAACTGGAACCCGGCCATTACCAGCCGGTGTCGAACCGCGACGTGCTGCTGCGCCTGCAGAACAACATCAAGCTGCGCCACCTGTCGGCCCATGAGGTGCCGAAGGCGCTGGAGGTGCTGGAGGCGATGCGCCTGTTCGCCCCGCACGAGCCGTCGCTGTGGCGCGAGACCGGCCTTCTGGAGGCCCATGCCGGCAACCTGAAGGATGCCATCGCCGCGCTTGAGACCTTCATGGCGCTGACCGGCGACGACCATCACCGGCACCAGACCGCCTCGCTGATCCAGCAGTTGAAGAACCGCCTGAACTGACCCCGTTGCAGAGGTCCGGAGACCCGTCATGAGCCTCGCCGTCGCCTTCCAGATGGACCCCATCGAGTCGATCAACATCGACACCGATTCCAGCTTCATGATGGCGCTGGAGGCGCAGAAGCGCGGCCATCGCCTGTATCACTACCACCCGCGCGACCTGATCCTGACCGGCAACCGCCTGACCGCCCGCGTGCGCGAGATGACGGTGGTGCGCCAGCGCGGCGCCCATTACACGCTGGGCGAGCCGGTGATGACCGACCTGTCGACGATGGACGTCATCCTGCTGCGGCAGGACCCGCCCTTCGACATGGCCTACATCACCTCCACCCATCTGCTGGAGCATGTGCAGCCCAAGGTGCTGGTGGTCAACGATCCGGCCGAGGTGCGCAACGCGCCGGAAAAGCTGTTCATCACCAAGTTCCCCGACCTGATGCCGCCGACGCTGATCACCAGCGACAAGCAGGCGATCCTCGACTTCCGGGCGGAGCACAAGGACATCATCGTCAAGCCGCTGTTCGGCAACGGCGGCGCCGGCGTCTTCCACCTGAAGCCGGACGACGAGAATCTCGGCTCGCTGCTGGAGATGTTCACCCAGCTCTACCGCGAGCCGGTGATCGTCCAGCGCTATCTGCCGGAAATCCGCAAGGGCGACAAGCGCATCATTCTGGTCGACGGCGAGCCGGTGGGTGCGGTCAGCCGCATGCCGCTGGAGGGCGAGGCCCGCGCCAACTTCCATGCCGGCGGCAGCGCCCAAAAGACCGAGTTGACCGCGCGCGAGCGCGAGATGTGCGCCGCCATCGGCCCGGTGCTGCGCGAGAAGGGTCTGGTCTTCGTCGGCATCGACGTGATCGGCGACTACATGACCGAGATCAACGTCACCTCCCCCACCGGCATCCAGGAGATCAACCGGCTGGACGGCGTGCAGATCGAAGCCCTGCTTTGGGATGCCATCGAGCGGCGCCGCGCGGGCAAGTAAGGATACGGCGCCACCGGTTCAAACGAGCGGGCTGGACCGCGGAACAGGTCAGCCTGCCCGTTGGAACCGGACGAAGGCGTCACGGATTTGCCGGGCCAGTTCCGCCGCCGCCAGCGAGGGCGTGCGGACCGGCCGATGCAGCGTCACGGCGAAGGACGGCAGGTCGGGAAGGCCGCAGTCCGTCGGCAGGATTTCCAGATCGGGCGGCACGGTGAAGGCCAGCCAGGCCGAGACCGCGAGATCCATCCGCACGGTGGCGAAGGTGGCGTCGAGACCGCCATTCTCGAACATGCTGCGCCAGTCCCGCCCCTGCCGGCGCAACGCAGCCATCACCGCAGGCCGGAAAACGCAGGTTTCCACCACCAGCGACAACGGCAGCGGGGTCGCGGCATAGGCACTGCCGCCGCGCGCACCGACCCAGACCAGACGGTCGATCAACAGATGCTCGCCCTGTGCCGCCTCCACCGGCTCCTCGACCAGCGCAAGGTCGAGGTCGCCATCACCGATACGGCCCGCCAGTTCGGGGGACGATCCGCAGATCAGCGTCAGCTCGACCTTTGGAAAGGCGGCGGTGAAACTCCGCAGCATCGGGGCGATGCAGGGAGCGACAAGGTCATAGGGAACGCCGATCCGCACCGGCCCGTCGATTGCGCCGCCGGTGATGTCGGCCCAAATCTCATCATTCAGCGCCAGCAGGCGCCGGGATTTCCCCAGCAAACGCTCACCCAATGCGGTCGGGCGCAATCCACCGCGGTCGCGGATGAACAGGGGACCGCCGGCGAGCGCTTCCAGCCGGGCGATCTGCTGGCTGACCGCCCCCTGCGTCAGGTTCAGGTTCTGGGCCGCCGCCGTCATGCTGGCGTGGTCGGCGACCGCGGCGAAGCTGCGCAGCAGGGTGGTGTCGAGGTTCCTGGGCATCGCGGCATTATGGATGCTAATACTTACCATCTCCACTATTAGTTTTCGCAAAGCCCGGTTCAGCGTTACTCCGGTTCCATCAGCACCACGACCGGAGAAGCCGTTCCGATGATCCCTGCCGTCAACATCGACGCCGCGCTCGACGCACTCACAGATCATTGGTCGCCCAAGGTGATTGCCCGGGTGAACGACCAGTATGTGAAGGTCGCCAAGCTGAAGGGCGAGTTCGTCTGGCACCGCCACGATGACGAGGACGAACTGTTCCAGGTCATCCGTGGCCGGTTGCGCATCCAATTCGAGGATGGCAGCGAGACGCTGCTGTCACCCGGCGAACTGTGTGTGATCCCGCGTGGGGTGATGCACAATCCGGTCGCCGACGAGGAGTGCTGTATTCTGCTGATCGAAACGGTGACGACGAAGCACACCGGCGATGTCGAGACGCCGATGACCCGCTCGATCGCCCAACAGCTGGCCTAGGAAAACGGGCGCGGCTGCGGCGCGCCGCGCCTTGACCGGCGGACTTCGGGGGGCGATAACTGCCGCCTCCCAGAGTTTTCGAGCGAGACCACCCGTGAACCGCATTTTCTCCGGCATGCAGCCGACCCGGCAGCTTCACCTCGGCAACTATCTGGGGGCGCTGCGCAACTGGGTGGAACTGCAGAACAGCTACGAGTGCATCTTCTGCGTCGTCGACCTGCACGCGCTGACCATCGACCAAGACCCGGAGGTCCTGCGCAACAACATCCGCGAGGTCGCCGCGGCCTACATCGCCGCCGGCATCGACCCGGACAAGAACATCCTGTTCAACCAGTCGGTCGTCTCCGGCCATGCCGAGCTGAGCTGGATCCTGTCCTGCCACACGCCGCTGGGCTGGCTGAACCGCATGACGCAGTTCAAGGAAAAGGCCGGCAAGCAGAAGGACATGGCCAATCTGGGCCTGTATGCCTACCCGACGCTGATGGCCGCCGACATCCTGCTCTACAAGGCGACCCATGTGCCGGTGGGCGAGGACCAGAAGCAGCATCTGGAACTGGCGCGCGACATCGCCGGCGCCTTCAACCGCCGCTATGAGACCGAGTTCTTCCCGCTGCCCGAGCCGCAGATCCTGGGCGAGGCGACGCGGGTGATGAGCCTGCGCGACGGCAAGAAGAAGATGTCGAAGTCGGACGAGTCCGAATATTCGCGCATCAACATGACCGACGACGCCGACACCATCGCGCAGAAGATCCGCAAGGCGAAGACCGATCCGGAACCCCTGCCGGAAACCGTGACCGAGCTGGAGGCCCGTGCGGAAGCCGACAACCTCGTCACCATCTATGGCGCGCTGGCCAGCCAGTCGCGCGAGCAGGTGCTGGCGCAGTTCGCGGGTGCCCAGTTCTCCGACTTCAAGAAGTCGCTGGTCGACCTGTCGGTGGACAAGCTGGCGCCGATCACCACCCGCATGAAGGAGCTGCTGGCCGACAAGGCGGAGATCGACCGGCTGCTGAAGAAGGGCGGCGAGCGTGCCGCCGCCATCGCGGAGAAGAACCTGAACGACGTGAAGGACATCATCGGCCTGCTGCGGCCGTAAGGATGTGACTGTAAGGATGCCTTGCCCGTGAAGGCTCCCATCCTGCTCACCGGCTTCGCGCCGTTCGGGACCCTCCCGGACGGCGAGCCGGCCCGAGAGTCAGACCATCCCTGGACGGCCGATCCGACCGCCCTGCTGATGGATCGGCTGGCGGCGGAGCCGGGGATCGTCACCGCTACCCTGCCCCCTCTCTATGACGTCTGCGGCGAGGCCTTCGCCGAGCTGCTGGCGGAACACCGGCCGCTGGCGGCGCTCGGCTTCGCCTACCTCGAGTCGAGCGATTACATCCGGCTGGAACGGCTGGCCTGGAACCGCGACGAAAGCCCGCTGCCGGATGCGGCCGGCACGGTGCGGGACCATGCCGACATCGTGCCTGACGGGCCGACCGCCTATGGCAGCACCCTGCCGGTGCCGCGGGTGATGCGGGAACTGTCGATGGCCGGGCTGCCGGTGACCTTCGGCGATTTCTCCGGCGGCTTCCTCGGCAACCATCTGTTCTACCGGGCGCGCCACATCATCGAGTGCGCCGACCTGGATATCCCCTACGGCTTCTTCCACATGCCGCCGCTGCCCGAACGGGCCAAGGAGTTGCGGCGGTTCGGCGGTCTGGCGCTGGAGCGGCAGGAGCTGGCGGTGCGCACGCTGGTGGGAATGCTGCGCACGGCGCTGAACGGGATCGCTTAGCTACAAAAATCAGGGCTGCGAAAATCAGGCTGTCTTGGCGGCGCGGCGCTGCTCGGGCGGGTTCACGATGGCGCGCAGCGCGTCCAGGAACTCACGACCCTTGTCGGTCAGGGTGACGATCTTGCGGCGGCGCTCGCGCGGGTCTTCCTGCGCCTGCACCAGATCGAGGCCGGCCTTGCCGAAGCTGTGCCAGCGGCTGAGCGCCGCGACGTTGCGCGACGCGGAGGATTGGGCGATACCCAGGCGTTCCGCCAGTTCGCCGATGGAGATGCCTTCGCTCTGCGCGATGGTCATGAAACTCAGCGCATACTGGATGGGCAGATCGGGGTCGAGCTTGCGGAACGCCTCAAGCACCTGGACGACGGTAAGGACCTCGTCATGACGAACGCGGGCCGGCATTCAGCAGGTCTCCGCGGCGCCGCGCGCTATGCAGCGCGGGAGGGTGGTCCCCAACGGGCCGGTGTGTAGATGATGTTCAGGCGTCCAAGCCATAGGATGACTTCCCCGTTTTCACGCCGCAGGTCGAATGACCCGGCCGGCGATGCCCAGCGGGCGTGTTCAACGAAGAGACGGTGACCGCAAAAACCCAGAAAGACACACATGGGATCCTCTCGATATCCGGAATTCACGTTCGAAGGGTGTGGGAAGAAGGCGGGCCGGCTGGGCATGATTGGCGGCCATATGGGCGGTGACGGCCGGATCGCCCGATCGGCGAGTCCAGGCGGTGGTTACGATGGCTTTCATCGATACTCTCCAGGGGTTGAGTGATGCCGGCGTGAGAGGCCGGCGGATCCGGTATCGCCGGTCAGCGATACGGTTGCAAGGTCAAAAATGTCCGCGCGTCCGATAGGTTCCGATCGCGGATGTGAAAAGGCGGAAGACGACTGCCGAGCGGAGGTTCTTCTCCATCCGCCGCCTCCCCGTCCGCCAGTCCGATGTCGCGCCGCAGGTGGTCGCACAATCGGCCCGGTCCGGAGGATGCCCCGGAATCGAGCCAGCGGCTCCGCATCGCCGTCCACAAGGTCGGCATGATCTGCTCCTGAGAAAGAGAGGCTCCGTCTGCCGGGCCTCTAGAAGCGAAATAATTCCGCGTGCGGATGTGTTCCGTCAACCCGTCCGTCCGGCGATGGCGTGATCTTTGCCGCACGCCTGTTGCAAGTCTGCATCACTCACCGGCCGTTTTGCCGCCGCTCGGCAGGACGCCGGGCGCCTCTGGACAAGCGAAGGTCGCTCGGTCAAACACAAAGCCGCCGCCCCAAGCCGTCTGCGGTACTCCATCCATCAGGTCCAGGTCGTCCATCCGTGTCCATCCTCCCCTCTCCCGCATGGCCGACAGCGGTGCGCTCCACCCGCAAGCTGCGGGCTGCGCTCGCGGCGGCTGCCGTGGTGATGGGAATGCTGTGGGTCCCGCCCGCGGCGGCGGAGGCGCGCTTCACCCCTGGCCCCTGCTGGTTCACCGTCCCCGACGGCGAAGCGGCGCTGTGCGGGACGGTGGCGGTGCCGGAACGGCGCGACCGCGCCAACAGCCGCAGCCTGCGCCTGCCGGTCGCCGTGCTGCTCAGCACCGCGCGCCAGCCCGACCCCGACCCGGTGCTGTTTCTGGAGGGCGGCCCCGGCGCCTCCCCCTTCGGCAGCGGCGAGGCGACGGAGGAGCGGATGGAGGTGTGGTGGGAGCTGTCGGCCCCCTTCCGCCGCACCCGCAACCTGATCCTGTTCGATCCGCGCGGCGTCGGCCGGGCGGAGCCGGACACCGATTGCCCGGAGCTGGACGCCGTCGGCGTCACCCGTGGCACCCGCCCGCAGACGCGCGAGCAGCGGGCCGCGGAGGAACGGTCCGCGATCAGCGCCTGTGCCGCGCGGCTGCAGGCGGCCGGACTGGATGCCACCCAATTCTCCACCCCCGTCGCGGCGGAGGATGCCCTGGACATCGCCACCGCGCTGGGCGCCCAGCGCGTGAACCTGTTCGCGGTGTCCTACGGCACGCGCGTCGGGCTGGAGATCCTGCGGCGGCAGGGCGGCCGTGTCCGCACCGCCGTGTTCGACAGCATCTATCCGCCCGATGTCAACGCGCAGGAGGAGACGGCCGGGCTGGCCCAGCGCGCCTACCGCCGGCTGTTCGACGACTGCGCCGCCAACCGGAGCTGCCGCTCCGCCTTTCCCGACCTGGAGAAGCGCTTCCTCTCCCTGGTCGAACGGCTGGACCGCAACCCCGTCGACATCGTCGTCGGCGATCATGAGACGCGCCGTGCCCTGCGGCTGACCGGCGGAGCGATCATCGCCGCCGGGCTGGAAGCGATGGCGGTCAGCGAAGCGGTGCCGGCCTTGCCGATCATGCTCGACCGCGCCATCCGCGGCCAATACGCCACGCTGGCCGAATGGGCGCCGACCAACTGGCTGGGCGACCCGGAGGTCGCCGACGGGCTGGCCTTTTCCGTCGAGTGCCGTGAGTCGGTCAACACCGCCGACCCGCAGAAGCGCGCCGACAACGCCCGCCGCTATGCCCCCTACGGGCTTGTCGCCGCCGACGATCCGGGCCGGCGCGTCTGCCGTCTCTGGCCCGCCGGCCACCAGGAACCGGCCGAGCGCCTGCCGGTCGCCAGCCCGGTGCCGGTGCTGCTGCTGTCCGGCGCCTACGACCCCGTCACCCCGCCGGACTGGGGCGACCGTGCCGCCGCCACCCTGCCGAAGAGCCGCCATCTGGTCTTCCGCGCCGCCAGCCACATCGTGACCTCCAGCGAGGATTGCGCCATGGCCGCCGCCGTGACCTTCGTGGAGCAGGAGTCGGTGCCGGCGACCGTCTGTCCGGGGGCGGGCAAGCCGCCAGTGTTCGAGGGGCCGTGAAGGCGTCGCCTCCGGGTGCCCCCTCACCGCCCCGGCGCGATCCGCCGATAGCTCAGCGCCTCGGCGATGTGGCGGCGCCTGACCCCCTCGACCCCGTCCAGATCGGCCAGCGTTCGCCCCACCCGCATCACCCGGTGATAGCCGCGGGCGGACAGCTTCAGCCGCTCCGCCGCTTCGGTCAGCAGGGCACGGCCGGGGGCGTCGGGGGACGCGACCTTCTCCAGCAGTTCGCCATCGGCCTCGGCGTTCGTCCGCACCGCCCGCCCGGCCGGGTAAGGACCGAAGCCGCCATAGCGTTCCGCCTGGATGGCGCGGGCGATGGCGACGCGGGCGGCGATGTCGGCGCTGCCCTCCGCCGGCGGCGGCAGGCTGAGGTCGGCCGGGCTGACCGCCGGCACGTCGATGTGCAGATCGATACGGTCGAACAGCGGCCCACTTATTTTAGATTGATAGTCGGCGGCGCATTTCGGCGCGCGGGCGCAGGCGAGCGACGCATCATCGAGATGGCCGCAGCGGCAGGGGTTCATCGCCACCACCAGCTGCACACGGGCCGGATAGGTCACATGGTGGTTGGCGCGGCTGACCACCGCCTTGCCGGTCTCCAGCGGCTGGCGCAGCGCCTCCAGCAGCGCGCGGGGAAACTCCGGCAGCTCGTCGAGGAAGAGAACCCCCTGGTGCGCCAGGGAGATCTCGCCCGGTTTGGCCCGCGTGCCGCCGCCGACCAGCGCCGGCAGGCTGGCGGACTGGTGCGGCGCGCGGTAGGGGCGCTGGCGCAGCAGGCGCCCGCCCTCCAGCAGCCCGCCGACGCTGTGGATCATCGACACCTCCAGCGCCTCCGCCGGGTCGAGCGGCGGCAGCAGGCCGGGCAGGCGGGCGGCCAGCATCGACTTGCCGGAGCCGGGCGGCCCGATCATCAACAGGTTGTGCGATCCGGCGGCGGCGACTTCCAGCGCGCGCTTGGCGGTCTCGTTGCCCTTCACGTCGCGCAGATCGGGCGGCGGCGCGTCCTGTTCCTGCAGCCGCGGCTTGGGCGGGGTCAGCACCTGGGTGCCCTTGAAATGGTTGATGAGGGCCAGCAGGTTGGCCGGCGCCAGCACGTCCAGATCGGGACCGGCCCAGGCCGCCTCGCCGCCGCAGGCCGCCGGGCAGATCAGGCCGCGGTCGTTGGCCAGCGCGTCGATGGCGGCGGGCAGCACGCCGGCCACCGGGGTCAGCGCCCCGTCCAGCGCCAGCTCGCCCAGCGCGACATAGCGGGCGATCTCCGCATCCGGCAGCACGCCCATCACCGTCAGCAGGCCAAGCGCGATCGGCAGATCGAAATGGCTGCCCTCCTTCAGCACGTCAGCGGGGGCGAGGTTGACGGTGATGCGCTTGGCGGGCAGAGCCAGCCCCAGCGCATGCAGCGCGGCACGCACCCGCTCCCGGCTTTCGCCCACCGCCTTGTCGGGCAGGCCGACGACGGTGAAGGCGACGATTCCGCCGGACATCTGGACCTGAACGTCGATCCCCAGCACCTCGATGCCCTGGAACGCCACCGTGTTGACGCGCGCAACCACCACCGCACCCCGAAACAGACGCCCAAGCGGGCAAATTGCACGCGATTGTAGTCATGCCGGAACCATCACGCTAGCGCGGGATGAGGGCGGCCATCGCAAAGGCCCGGTCATGCCCGCCCGGCGCAGGGAGCGGTTGTCGCGGCCGGCCGGGCGCCTAACATGAGGGCCAACACATTCCCGGCCGCATTCCCGGCACGCATCGTCGAAAAGGATCCGCCACCGTGCAGCTTCACCTGAGCACCTGGGCCGAGGTCGAAAGCTACCTCAAGGCCTCCAAGGGCATCATCATGCCGATCGGCTCGACCGAGCAGCATGGGCCGAACGGGCTGGTCGGCACCGACGCCATCTGCGCCGAGGTCATCGCCAAGGGCGTCGGCGACGCCACCGGCGCGCTGGTCGGCCCGACCATCCCGGTCGGCATGGCCGTCCATCACATGGATTTCCCCGGTTCGATGACGCTGAAGCCGTCGACGCTGATCGCCCTGCTGCGCGACTATGTCGGCTCGCTGGCCGAACACGGGTTCGAACGCTTCTTCTTCGTCAACGGCCATGGCGGCAACATCGCCACCGTCCGCGCCGCCTTCTATGAAATCCATGCGGAAAACCGGGCACTGCGCGGCCGCGACGCGCCGGACCTGCGCTGCGCCCTGGTGAGCTGGTGGGAGAATGGCGAGGTCGCCCGCCTGTCGCGCGAGCTGTACCAGGGCAAGGAGGGCTCGCACGCCACCCCCAGCGAGGTGTCGGTCACGCAATACGTCTATCCCGACTCGATCAAGACCGCGGCGCTGGAGCCGGAACAGGCGCCGGCCGGCGGCTTCCACGACGCCCGCGACTTCCGCCGCCGTTATCCGGACGGCCGCATCGGCTCCGCCCCCGGCCTCGCCCGCCCGGAGCATGGCCGGCAGCTGTACGAGGCGGCGGTCGCCGCCATCGCCACCCAGTACCGTGCCTTCCTGGCGGAGCAGTAAGGGCCGCCGAGCGGCCGTGATGAAACGGTCATGCGACCGTTTCATGGTCGCAAGGCCGCAGGGCTTCTTCGCCCCGCACGTTGATTCGGCGGTCGGACCTGCCTAAATTCGGACCGGTTGACGGAACTCCGGTTCCGCAGCCGCCCAGCCCGAACAGAGCACGACCGCCCTAGCCCATGATCAACGAGCTGAACCAGCGATCGCGCGAGATTTTCCGGCTGATCGTCGACGCCTATGTGGCGTCGGGCGAGCCGGTCGGCTCGCGCACGATCTCCAGGCGGCTTGGCATGGCCTTGTCGCCCGCGACCATCCGCAACGTGATGGCCGACCTGGAGGAGCAGGGGCTGCTCTATGCCCCGCACACCTCCGCCGGCCGCATCCCGACCGACGCCGGCCTGCGCATGTTCGTTGACGGCCTGCTGGAGATCGGGTCGCTGACCGAAGACGAGCGCGCCTCGATCGAAGCGAAATGCTCCGCCTCCGGCCGCGCCTTCGCCGACGTGCTGGGCGAGGCGTCGACCATGCTGTCCGGCCTGTCGCACTGCGCCGGCCTGGTGGTGGCGCCGAAGACCGACCGGCCGCTGAAGCATATCGAATTCGTGTCGCTCGGCCCCGGCCGCGCCCTGGTCGTCCTGGTGAACGAGGACGGACTGGTCGAGAACCGGGTGATCGAGGTGCCGATGGGGGTGCCGACCTCCACCCTGCAGACGGTGTCGAACTTCCTCAGCGCCAAGCTCGCCGGCCGCACGCTGGACGAGGCACGGCAGGAGGTGCTGCAGGAGATCGAACAGCAGAAGACCCAGTTGGACGAGCTGTCGCGCAAGGTGGTCGCCGCCGGTCTGGCCACCTGGGCCGGCAGCGGCGGGTCGAACGCCAGCCAGTTGATCGTCCGCGGCCAGTCCCGCCTGCTGGAGGACGTCACCGCGCTGTCCGACCTGGAGCGGGTGCGCGGCCTGTTCGAGGCGCTGGAGACCAAGGAGACGATGCTGCGCATGCTGGACGCCACCGGGCGTGGCGACGGCGTGCAGATCTTCATCGGCGCGGAGAATGTGCTGTTCAGCCATTCCGGCTGTTCGATGATCATCTCCCCCTTCCAGAACAGCCGGGAACAGGTGATCGGCGCCATCGGCGTCATCGGCCCGACCCGCATCAATTACGCCCGCATCATTCCGCTGGTGGATTACACCGCAAAGGTGGTCAGCCGGCTGATCGGCTGAGCGCCGCCTCCCTCACTCACTCCGCCTTTTGACGAAGCAAGAATTGAGAAAACCATGAGCGAAGAGCAGAACAAGCCCTCCGACGCCACGGTGGAGCCGACCGAGGCCACCGCCGAGACCGCCAACACAGCCGCCGCCAACGGTGCTGAAGCGGGTTCGCCCGAGGACCGCGTCGCCAAGCTGGAGGCCGAGGTCGCCAGCCTGAAGGACCAGCTTCTGCGCGCCATGGCGGAGACGGAGAACACCCGCCGCCGTGCCCAGCGCGATCGCGAGGACGCCAGCAAGTTCGCCGTGTCCAGCTTCGCCAAGGAACTGGTGTCGGTCGCCGACAACCTGCGCCGCGCGCTGGACGCCGTCCCGGCCGAGGGCCGCGAGCAGGACGAGATGCTGAAGGGCCTCGCCGTCGGCGTCGAGGCGACCGAGCGCCAGCTGTTCGCCGCCTTCGACCGCGCCGGCATCAAGAAGCTGGACCCCACCGGCGAGCCGTTCGACCCGAACTTCCATCAGGTGATGTTCGAGATCGAGAACACCGGCAAGGCCGCCGGCACCGTCGTCCAGGTCCTGCAGCCCGGCTACACCATTCATGGCCGCCTGCTGCGCGAGGCGATGGTCGGCGTCGCCAAGGGCGGTGACGCCGGTGGGCAGCACGTCGATACGAAGGCGTAACCATATAGCCTCTGCCAGGTCCCCGGTTCAGCGGCGATGCCGCCGGACCGGGGGCTGGCGTTGTTCGGAATAGGGGACGCCAGCGGTTGACGGTCGCCGGGAAATTGCCTAGGCCTTTCCCTTATTCCTTTCGGTCGAGCAACCGGAGCCGTGTTCCATGCCCAAGAGCGTCCTGACCGTCGACGATTCCAAGACCATCCGCGACATGGTCGGTTTCACGCTGAAAGGCGCCGGCTATGAGGTGGCGGAGGCGTCGGACGGCAATGCCGGCCTCGCCCTGGTCAACCAGCGCAAGTTCGACTGCATCATCACCGACTTGAACATGCCGGGCCTGGACGGGCTGGCGCTGACCCGCGCCATCCGCGGCTCGTCCCTCAACCGCGCCACCCCCGTGCTGCTGCTGACCACCGAAGCCGACCCCGCCAAAAAGTCCGCCGGCCGCGAGGCCGGCGCCACCGGCTGGCTGGTGAAGCCGTTCAACCCGGAAAAGCTGGTCGAGACGGTGCGGAAGGTCTGTCCGTAAAGCCGGTGCGCACCCGTCACCCGCACCCTTGACAGGCACCACCCCGCCCATGAAGCTGGGGTCGCCGTCCGCGAACGGGCGGCGACATATGCTTGTTCTCAGGGCAGGGTGAAAATCCCGACCGGCGGTATCCCTTCAACTGAAGGGGAGCCCGCGAGCGCCCGTGGCACCCGCCGCGGGGACAGCAGACCCGGTGCAAGGCCGGGGCCGACGGTTACAGTCCGGATGGAAGAGAATGAGCTGGCCACGCAGCCACCCATGCCGGGCGTAAAGCCTCGGCTGGGGTGCCGGCGATGGCTTGCGCCGGCACCGTGGAAGCATTGCCTCCCGACGCCGGAGGATCTCTTTTGCGCCCTGATTCAGGCTCGCCCAACTTTTGGAGTGAGAACCATGAATCAGACCCATGATGGCCTTCTTTCCCGTTTCGGTACGGCGGAAGAGCGGATTGCCTTGGCAGTGGAGCGCATCCACAAGGGCGGCGGAGTCATCGTCGTTGACGATGACGACCGCGAGAATGAAGGCGACATCATCTACCCGGCCGATGCCATCACCATCGACCAGATGGCCTTCCTGATCCGGACCTGCAGCGGAATCGTCTGCCTGATCCTGCCGGAAGAACGACTGGAAAGGCTCGATCTCCCGCCGATGGTATCGGCCAACAGCGCCCGCTTCGGCACTGCCTTCACAGTGTCGATCGAGGCCCGAACCGGCGTCACCACCGGGGTGTCGGCCACCGACCGCGTCACCACCATCCGAACGGCCATAGCCGAAGATTGCAGGCCGGAGGACCTAGCGCGGCCGGGCCATGTCTTCCCGATCCGCGCCAATCCCGGCGGCCTCGCCGCCCGCCGCGGCCATACCGAGGCCACCATCGACCTGATGATCCGGGCCGGCCGCAAGCCCGCTGGTGTCCTGTGCGAGGTGATGAACCCCGACGGCACGATGGCCCGCCTGCCGGAACTGGTTGCCTTCGCCATAGAGCATGATCTGCCCATCGTCAGCATTGCCGATCTGGCCGGCAACCATCGCCTGCGTTCAGTAGCGTAAGGAAAGCGGCCCCGCTGGAACCGGCGGGGCCGTCACTCTCGGGCGGTGGCTGACCGCCGCGCCACCAGAAACTCCCCCTCCGGGTCATGCGCGGCGAACCGACGCTGCGCCGTTCCACGGTCGGCGACCGCATAGCAATAGACGCAGCCGTGTGGACAGCTGTCATAGTCGCCGATGTCGCGGCTCTCCGCGCACAGGCAGCCGGGCCGGTTTCCCTTCTCCCTGGCCGCGACCGGGTAGCCCGCGACGTCCGACAGCCGTACCGCATCGACGCAGCGGGCCGGCGCCGTGCCGGGCGTGTCCACCAGCTCCGGCTGGGTGCAGAGCGTCAGCGCCATCCCCTCCCCCGCCGCGATGCCGGCCAAATCCGCCAGCAGCGCGCGTTTCTCCTCCGCCTCCGGGTCGCGCCAGCCGATGCCAGCCGCGGCGAGGTTGCGGGCAGTCTTGCGGTAAGGCTGGAGGAAGGAGACCACCACCTCGTCGGTCACCCCACGCAGCGCCCGCGCGATCCGGCCGAAAGTGTCGCGATGCCAGTCCGGCGGCGTGGCCTCGGTCAACGCGATGGGGTCGTAGCGCCAGACGACCGCCCGCGGTCCCCAGCGCTCGCGCACCCGCACCATATGGCCGACCGCCGTCTCCCAATCGGGGACCGAGCGCTCCAGCGCGGTGGGCAGCCCGGTGACGCTGTACTGCACGATGAAGGGAAAGCCCCGCTCCGCCACGCTGTCGAGCGCGCCGAGGAACGGTCCCATATTCTTGGTCCAGAAGATGAAGCCGTCGACCGCCGGCCGGGTCAGGTCGATGCGGTAGGTCTGGCCGCCGTAAGGATTGACCATCCGGCAATAACCGGCGTCGAGGCGGTTCAGGAACCAGCGCCCATAGAAGGCGGGGATGTCGGTCTTGTAGCTGGCGGAGATGATCATGGTGCCAGCATGGGAATGCCGGCCCGCCGCATCAAGGGCGAGCCGGCGTCATCCGCAGTCTGGCCTTACTGGACCGAGCGGACTTCGACCACTTCGGGGATGTAGTGGCGCAGCATGTTCTCGATGCCGTGCTTCAGCGTGGCGGTGGAGCTGGGGCAGCCGGAGCAGGCCCCCTTCATCGCCAGATAGACGACGCCCTTCTCGAAGCCCTGGAAGGTGATGTCGCCGCCGTCCTGGGCGACCGACGGGCGGACGCGGGTGTCCAGCAGCTCCTTGATCTGCTCGACGATCTCCTCGTCGTCGGCGTTCGACGCCGCGGCATGGCCGTCGCCGCCGTCTTCCAGCAGGACCGGGCGGTCGGCGGTGAAATGCTCCATGATGACGCCGAGAATCGACGGCTTCAGCAGGAACCAGTCGCGCGCGTCGGTCTTGGTGATGGTGATGAAGTCGGCGCCCAGGAAGACGCCGACGACGCCCTCGATCTCGAACAGGCGCTGGGCGAGCGGCGAACGGGCGGCATCCTCGCGGCTGGTGAAGTCGGCGGTGCCGCGTCCGAGCACGTCACGCCCCGGCAGGAACTTGAGAGTCGCCGGGTTGGGCGTCTGCTCGGTCTGAATGAACATGGTCTGGTCCTCCATCGGCGGCGGAATGGAACCGCCGGCGCGCCCGGGATCGGGACGCGGAACGATTGGGGGGAAATTTGGGCCGAAACGCCGGGCGGATCAAGGACCCCGGTTGTGTGGGTATTCGGCATCCGGCATGCGCGGCCCGACCGTGGCCTCTATCCTTACTTACGTAATCGCGTCCAGTGCCTCGTTGCTGAGGCCGCCGGGCACGATGGTCAGCGGGATGCGCAGGCGGCCCAGGCCGCGCCCGGTGTAGTAGGAGATCAGCGGGCCGGGGCCCTCCGGATCGGTGCCGGCGGCCAGAACCAGGATGGAGATGCTCGGCTCCTCCCCGATCAGGGCCAGCACCTCCTCGGTGCGGTTGCCTTCGCGGACATACAGCGCCGGCAGGGTGCCGGTCAGCTGGTTGACCTCGCGCGCCAGCTTCTGCAGCATCTGCTCCGCCTCGGCGCGCTGTTCCTCGCGGATCAGGTTCTCCACCGCCAGCCAGTGCTGCATCTCGCCCTTTTCCAGGACGGTCAGCAGCGCCACCTTGCCGCCCGACTTGCGGGCGCGCAGGCAGGCATAGCGGAGCGCCACCTTCAGCTCCGGGCTGTCGTCGACCACCACAAGGAAGATGCGCACCGGCTCGGGAGCCGGCGTTTCCGGCGTCGTGGACTGCGTCGCGTCGCTCATCTCGATCACCCTCTCGGCTTAGACCCGGCGGAATGCGGCGCCGGCCGCCCAGCCGGCCGCGATGGCGCCGACGACGGCGGCCACCCCGTAGATGACCGGGCGGTTGCGGGCGAAGTCCGACACTTCGGCGCTGAACCCGATCTTGGACACCACCAGCGGCGTGGTCTGGGCACTGACCACGTCGCCGTCGCGAATCAGCAAGGCTTCGACATTGTACAGCCCGGTCGGGACGTTGGCCGGAAAATAGATGTTGGTGCGGAACAGCCGTTCGCCCAGGAAGGCGACCTGCCCCATGGAAATGGCGTAGAGCCCCTGGCGCTGCTTGTTGCGGATCAGCGCGCTGCGGTAGGCGGCAAGCTCGTCCGGCGGCAGGCTGGCGTCGGCCGGCAATTGCAGCTGCGGCAGCCCCAGCTGTTGGCGTTCCAGCACCGGGCGGCCGACCAGCTGGTCGAGCGGCCGGCTGACCGCCACCGTATAGAAGCTCGGCACCTGTTCGAAGCGCACGCTGTCGGTGTTCATCCACATGCCGGCCACCCGCTGCTTGCGGCGGACGGTGGCGGGGCCGCGCGGGCCGGTGACGACGATGGCGACGTCGCCCGCCCCGTCGGTGGTGCCGAACAGCACGACCTCCGTGCCGGTGAAGCCGGTGGTGATGGCGATCAGATGGCTGGACAGGTCGGCGACCAGCTGCTGCGCCCACACCGTCGCCGCCACCGTGCCGCCCAGCAGCAGCCCGGCCAGCGCCGCGGCGGCCTGGACCAGCCTGCGCTTGGTCGGCCGGCGTTCCATCACCCCCGCCATCATCGCAATCCCATGGTCAGGGTGAACAAATCGTCGGGGCGGGAGAACAGATCGAAGGCCAGCTTGAGCGCCACCGCCACCACGATCGTCGCCAGCGCCAGCCGGGCGGTCTCGCCGCGCAGGCGGCTGCCCGCCTTGGTTCCGAACTGGGCGCCGATCACGCCGCCGATCAGCAGCAGAAGCGCCAGCATGGCGTCCACCGTCTGGTTGGTGGCGGCCTGCAGCAGGGTCGCCGCCGCGGTGGTGAAGATGATCTGGAACAGCGAGGTGCCGGCGACCAGCCCGGCCGGCATGTTCAGCAGATAGATCATCGCCGGGACCAGGAGGAAGCCGCCGCCGATGCCCATGATCGCCACCAGCATGCCGCCGACCGCGCCGATCCCCGCCGGCAGCAGGGCCGAAATATACAGCTTGGAGCGTTGGAACCGCATCTTGAAGGGCAGGCCGTGCAGCCAGATGTGGCGGTGCAGCTTGCCGCGTTTGGCCGTCGGCGCGCGGCGGCGCAGGATGGCACGGCTGCTTTCCACCAGCATCATCCCGCCGATGGTGCCCAGGAAGAAGACGTAGGACAGGGTGATGGCGATGTCGATCTGGCCCAGCCGCTGGAGGATGCCGAAGATCCACACCCCGACCGCGGTGCCGATCACGCCGCCGCCCAGCATCACCACGCCCAGCTTGACGTCGACGTTGCCGCGCCGCCAATGGGCCAGCACGCCCGACACACTGGCGGCGACCAGCTGGTTGGCCTGGGTGCCGACGGCGATGGCGGGGGGGACGCCGATGAAGATCAGCAGCGGCGTCATCAGGAATCCGCCGCCGACGCCGAACATCCCCGACAGGAAGCCGACGAGCCAGCCCATGCCGAGCACCAGAAGCGCGTTGACCGACATCTCGGCAATCGGCAGGTAGACTTGCATGAATGGGCAATCTGTCGGGATGTTCAGGAGGGGCGGCGGGACCGGCAGCTTACCCGAGCCGATGCCGTGGCGGAAGACCGCAGCACCGGCTTTCGAGGGGACCTCATCCGGTGAGAGGGGGCCGGCGAGGAGGGAGCCGGTGAGAGGGGTGGAACAGCGTGGAACGGTTTCCGGCCGATGTTCCACCCCGCCGATCCTACCGGCGGGAGAAGGCACCCTTGCCACCCTTGCGTTCCAGCGCCGAGGCGAGGGTGGGATAGGGATCATCTGGGTTGAGGGTCCAGGGATAGACGCCCTTCGGCCCGGTCGATTCCGGGCGCGCCAGGATCGCGGCGACGGCGCGCGG
>CBFGPE010000078.1:0-33176 GCA_965650625.1 uncultured Azospirillum sp.
CCCTCCGCCGCCGCCCCCGCCACCCCCGCCGGTGGACGAGGACGACGACGTCCTGGAACTGACCCAGATGGTGGAGGACGAGCCGGACGACCGGCCCGACTTCGGCCAGGCGGACCCCGACCCTTGGCCGGAGGAACCGGCTTTTCCGGAACCGTCGCCGCCCCCGCCGCCTCCGCCCCGCTGGGAGGAGCCGGAGCCCGAACCGATGCCGCCGCCGCGCCCCGCCGCCCGGCGGCCCACGCCGGTGTTCGACGATTTCGAGGATGACGAGCCGCCGCCCCCGCCGCGTCCGCGCCGCCGCGCGGTCGACCCGGACGACGGGTTGATCTCCCGCCGGACGGCGGAGGATGCCTCGCACCACCTGACCCATTTGGCGCGCGAACTGGGCGACGACCTGTCCATCGGCCCGATGCCCATCGGCATCCGCACGGTGGAAGAGGTCGTGCGCGAGCTGCTGAAGCCGCTGTTGAAGGAATGGCTGGACGAGAATCTGCCGACGGTGGTCGAGCGGCTGGTCCAACAGGAGATCGACCGCATGATCCGGCGGTCGCAGAAGTTCTGATCCCGCCTTTCTTGAGCCCCGCCTTTTTGATCCCCGGTTGAGACGTTTCTAGCGAAAGTTCGTGGTGATGTTGGAAAAGACGTACCGGCCCGCCGAGGTCGAGGAGAAGCACTACCGCCTGTGGGAAGAGTCGGGCGCCTTTGCCGCCCAGCCGCAGGGGAACGGCAAGCCCTACACCATCATGATGCCGCCGCCGAACGTCACCGGCAGCCTGCATATGGGCCATGCGCTGACCTTCACCATCCAAGACGTGCTGACCCGCTACAACCGCATGCGCGGCCGCGACGCGCTGTGGCAGCCGGGAACCGACCATGCCGGCATCGCCACCCAGATGGTGGTGGAGCGCAATATGGCGAAGGACGGCAAGACCCGTCACGATTTCGGACGCGATGCCTTCATCGACAAGGTTTGGGAGTGGAAGGCCGAATCGGGCGGCACCATCACCCGTCAGCTGCGCCGACTGGGTGCCTCGCCGGACTGGCCGCGCGAGCGTTTCACCATGGACGAGGGGCTGAGCCGCGCCGTCCGCAAGGTGTTCGTCGAATTGCACCGCCAGGGGCTGATCTACAAGGACAAGCGGCTGGTCAACTGGGACCCGAAGCTGCACACCGCGATCTCCGACCTTGAGGTCGAGCAGAAGGAGATCAAGGGCAACCTCTGGCACTTCCGCTACCCCATCGACGGGGAGGAGGGCCGCTTCATCGTCGTCGCCACCACCCGTCCGGAGACCATGCTGGGCGATACCGGCGTCGCGGTGCACCCGGAGGATGAGCGCTACAAGGATCTGATCGGCAAGATGGTCCGGCTGCCGCTGGTCGGCCGCCTGATCCCGATCGTCGGCGACGAATATGCCGATCCGGAGACCGGGTCGGGCGCGGTGAAGATCACGCCGGCCCACGATTTCAACGATTTCGAGGTCGGCAAGCGCTGCGGGCTCGAGCAGATCAACATCATGGACCGCGACGCCCGGTTGAACGACAACGTTCCCGAGGCCTATCGCGGGCTGGATCGCTACGAGGCGCGCAAGAAGGTCGTCGCCGAACTGGAAGCCCTTGAGCTTCTGGAGAAGATCGAGCCGCACACCCACATGGTCCCGCACGGCGACCGCTCCGGCGTTGCCATCGAGCCGTGGCTGACCGACCAGTGGTATGTCGATGCCGCGACTCTGGCCAAGCCCGCCATCGAGGCGGTGGAGACCGGCAAGACGGTGTTCGTGCCCAAGCAGTGGGAGAACACCTATTTCGAATGGATGCGCAACATCCAGCCCTGGTGCATCAGCCGCCAGATCTGGTGGGGCCATCAGATTCCGGCTTGGTACGGTCCGGATGGCACCTTCTTCGTCGAGGAGAGCGAGGAGGAGGCGCGCGCCGCCGCCAAGACCCATTACGGCAGTGATGTCGAACTGACCCGCGATGCCGACGTGCTTGATACGTGGTTCTCGTCGGCGCTGTGGCCGTTCTCGACGCTCGGTTGGCCCGACCAGACGCCGGAACTGGACCGCTATTACCCGACCGATGTGCTGGTGACCGGCTTCGACATCATCTTCTTCTGGGTCGCCCGGATGATGATGATGGGCCTGCACTTCATGAAGGATGTGCCCTTCCGCACCGTCTACATCCATGCCCTCGTCCGCGACGAGAAGGGGCAGAAGATGTCGAAGTCGAAGGGCAACGTCATCGATCCGCTGGAGATCATCGACCAGTACGGCACCGACGCGTTGCGCTTCACCCTGTCGGCGATGGCGGCGCAGGGCCGCGACATCAAGCTGGCGGTGAACCGGGTCGAGGGCTATCGCAACTTCGCCACCAAGCTGTGGAACGCCGCCCGCTATTGCCAGATGAACGGCTGCGAGCCGGTCGCCGGCTACAAGCCGGTCGGGCTGACCCAGACGGTCAACTGCTGGATCGTCGGCGCGCTGGCCGATGCGGCGAAGAAGGTCGCCGAGTCGATCGACGCCTACAAGTTCAACGAGGCCGCCGGTGCCGCCTACCAGTTCACCTGGGGCACCTTCTGCGACTGGTACATGGAGTTCACCAAGCCGATCCTGGCCGGCACGGATGAGGCGGCGAAGGCCGAGACGCGGGCGACCACCGCCTGGATTCTCGACCAGATCCTGCACATCCTGCACCCGCTGATGCCCTTCATCACCGAAGAGCTGTGGGAGCAGCTGTCGCCGGCCCGCGCCAACCGCCTGATCTCGGCGGAATGGCCCGAGTTTGCCGCCGACGTCGTCGATCCGGGCTCGCGCGACGAGATGGATTGGGTGGTGCGGCTGATCAGTTCGGTCCGCTCCATGCGGTCGGAGATGAACGTGCCGCCGGCGGCGCAGATCGAACTGAAGCTGAAGGATCCGAACGCGGTCAGCCTGAAGCGGCTGGACACCCACCGCGACCTGATCCTGCGCATGGCCCGCCTGTCGAGCGTCGATCCGCTGCAGGGCGACGTGCCGAAGAGCAGCGTTCAGGCGGTGCTGGACGAGACCACGCTGGTGCTGCCGCTGGAAGGCATCGTCGATCTCGACAAGGAGAAGGCGCGCCTGTCCAAGGAGATCGACAAGCTGACGGGCGAGATCAAGAAGATCGACGCCAAGCTGTCGAACGAGCAGTTCGTCGCCAAGGCTCCGGAAGAGGTCATCGAGGAGCAGCGTGACCGCCGCGAGGCCGCCGATCAGGCCCGCGACAAGCTGCAGAAGGCGCTGGAGATGCTGGCGGGGTGAGTTTGTGGGGGAGAGGGGGCGGCTTCGAACGCCCCCTCCCTAACTTTCTTGTGCTCTACAGCGTAAAGATCGCCAGCAGCACCAGCACCGCGATGACCCCGGCGATGCTGAGCTTCATGAATTTGGTGAAGGCGATCCAGTTCGCCTGATGTGCGCGGACGGTCTCTTCACTGACCGGGTTCGGACTGACGGCCGCCATTTCGATCAACCCTCCAACAGTTTCTTTTGCCCGCAATTTTTGACGCGGACGCACGGAAACGCAACAGATTCCGAGCGGAACCATCAACTATGCCGGAAGAGGAATGATCGGAAGGACGAGGGCGCTTACAGTGGCGGGTTCACCACAGCCGCAAGCTCCGGAACCGGGCCGTCGATCCGCACCAGATCGCCATCGACTCGGGCGCGGCCCTCGGCGATCAGGCGGACGGCGTGCGGGTAGAGGCGATGTTCCGACTCCAGCACGCGGTCGGCCAGACGGTGGGCATCGTCACCGGGCAGGACAGGAACGGCGGCCTGGGCGATGATCGGGCCTTCGTCCATCTCCGGCCGCACGTAATGCACGGTGCAGCCATGGAAGCGGACGCCGGTATCCAGCGCCCGCTGATGGGTGTCCAGCCCCTTGAAGGAGGGCAGCAGGGACGGATGGATGTTGACGAGCGCGTTGTGCCACTGCCCGACGAACCAGGGCGACAGCAGGCGCATGAAACCGGCAAGGCAGACCAGCTCGACACCCGACTCGCGCAGGGTGGCGTCCATCGCCGCTTCGAAAGCCGGCTTGTCGCCGGGATAGTCACGGTGGCTGACCACCGCAGTGGCGATCCCGGCCTTGGCGGCCCGTTCCAGACCGAAGGCGTCTGCCTTGTTGGACAGGACCAGGGCGATCTCGGCCGGAAAACCGGGCGCGGCGCAGGCGTCGATCAACGCCTGCAGATTGCTGCCGCGCCCCGAGATCAGGACGCCGAGCTTCAACTTGCTCATCAAAAGGATCCTTAGGCGTCCCTTACGCGGTCCAAGCCGCGTCCATGCCATTGACGGTCACGCGGGCATCGCCGTCCTTCAAGGCGGTGACGGTGCCGACGGTGTAGACCGTCTCGCCGCCCTCGCGCAGGATGTCGATGGCCTCGTTCGCCTTGTCGGCGGGAACCACAACGACCATGCCGAGGCCGACGTTGAAGGTGCGGGCCATCTCGTACGGAGCGATGCCGCCGGTCTTCATCAGCCAGGAGAAGACGGGGGGCAGCGTCCAGGTCGAGGCGTCGAGAACGACACCCAGCCCGTCCGGCAGGACGCGCGGAATATTCTCGATCAGGCCGCCGCCGGTGATGTGGGCCATGGCACGGACCGTGCCGGCGCGCACCGCCTTCAGCGTGCTCTTCACATAGATGCGGGTCGGGGTCAGCAGCGCTTCGCCCAGCGTCTTCGACACGTCCCACGGGCAGGCGGAGTCGTAGCCGAGGCCCGACTTCTCCACCAGCTTGCGCACCAGCGAATAACCGTTGGAATGCACGCCGGTCGAGGCGAGGCCGAGGACCACGTCACCCGCCTGCACGGCGGAACCGGTCAGGGCGTGCTGGCGTTCCACAGCACCGACGGAGAAACCTGCGAGGTCGTAATCGCCTTCCGAATACATGCCCGGCATCTCGGCGGTCTCGCCGCCGACCAGGGCGCAGCCGGCCTGACGGCAGCCTTCGGCGATGCCGGCGACGATGTCGCGGCCGGCGGCCACGTCGAGCTTGCCGGTGGCGTAGTAATCCAGGAACAGCAGCGGCTCGGCGCCCTGCACGACCAGATCGTTGACGCACATGGCGACGAGGTCGATGCCGACCGTGTCGTGACGGTTGGCGAGAATCGCCACCTTCAACTTGGTGCCGACGCCGTCGGTCGTCGCGACCAGAAGCGGATCCTGGTAGCCGGCGGCGCGCAGATCGAACAGCGCGCCGAAACCGCCCAGGCCCGCGTCGGAGCCTGAACGCGCGGTGGAGCGGGCAAGGGGCTTGATCGCTTCGACAAGCGCGTTGCCCGCGTCGATGTCCACACCGGCCTGCTTGTAGGCGTCGGACATGTTATAGGACTGGGTGCTGATGGTATCCTCGCTTGGGCTGAGCTATATACCGGGCCTTGGGCTCGGGCCGAACATACTCGAATCGGAAGGCTTTGCAATGCTCCACCGCCGCCGCGCGCCGCTCCTCGCCGGTCTTGCTGCCATGTCCACCGCTCTGGTCCTGACCATGACCGGGCCGGCGGGGGCGCAGACCGGTTCCCTGCCGCCGGCCGCCGTCTCGTCCGCCGCCGATCCCTTCGCCGTGTCCGGCGTGAATGTCGACATCAGCGGCGGGAATCCGACCACGATCCGCGATCAGGCGATCCGCGAGGCGCAGGCCAAGGCCTGGGCCGAACTGTACAGGCGCCTCGTTCCCGGCGGTGGCAATCCGCCGCGCCTGTCGGACAACGAGATCGCCAGGATGGTCCAGGGATTCGAGATCGAAGAGGAGAAGGTGTCGGCCAGCCGCTATGTCGGCGCCATCACCGTTCGCTTCCGTCCCAACGCGGTGCGCGACGCCCTCGGCCAGAGCGGCGGCGCCACCCAATATGTCGAGCCGCCGTCGCGCCCCTTCGTCATCCTGCCGGTGACCCAGGTCGATGGCCGCACCATCCTGTGGCAGGACCGCACACCCTGGCGCGCGGCCTGGGAGGCGCGGCAGCCCGCCGCCTCGCTGGTGCCGCTGGTGGTGCCGGACGGCGAGCTGTCCGACGCCCAGGCGATCAGCGGCGAGGACGCGATCGCCGGCAACTCCGAGGCGCTCGCCCGCATCGCGCAGGCCTACAAGGCCGGCGGAGTCGTGGTCGCCCGCACCGACATGCCGGCGAACGGGCCGGATCCGGCGCGCGGCCTGACGGTGGACGTCACCCGCTATGGGCTGGACGGCAACCGCGAGAACCAGACGGTGCAGGTGAAGGGCGGCGGCACTGCCGACGAAATGCTGAACCGCGCGGTCGCGGCGGTCGGCACCCAGATCGACGATTCGTGGCGGCGCGAGCACACCACCGCCACCGGGCCGGAGCAGAACACCATCGTCAGCGTGCCGCTGACCGCGGTGAACGACTGGGTTGAGACTCGCAAGCGGCTGTCCGCCGTTCCGGCAGTGAGCCGCACCAGCCTGATCTCGATCAGCCGCAACGAGGCGCTCATCACCCTGACCTATCGCGGCGATCCCGAACAGCTGGCCCAGGCGCTCGCCCGCCAGGATCTCGGATTCGCGCGGTCGGCCGCTGCGCCCGCCGGTTATCCGCCGGCCTATCCGGGGGCGCCGCTGCCGGTGCAGTCGGCCGACTGGCAACTGACCCTGCTGCCGCGCGGCTCGGGTGCGGCCTCCGCCGGTGCGGTTCCGTCCGCGGCCTCGCCGATGGCGTCGCCGACCTCGCTGGCGCCGTCGGCGCCGATGGGCGCCGGCACTATGGGCGCCGGTGGTACGGCCACCATGGGCGCACCGCCGCGCAACCTGGGCACGCTGCCGGCCAAGAGCCTGCCGTGAGCGTTCCCAACATCATCACGTTCCTGCGCATCGTGGCGGTTCCGGCCGCGATGTACATGATCCTGACCGGCAACATGGAGTGGGCCTTCGCCCTGTTCGTCGCCGCCGGTCTGTCCGATGCGCTGGACGGCGCCATTGCCCGCATGTTCCGCGCGCGGACTGTGCTGGGCGGCTATCTCGATCCGCTGGCCGACAAGGCGCTGATCGTCGGGGTGTATGTGGCGCTGGCCTGGGTCGGCGCGATCCCGCTCTGGCTGGCGATGATGGTGGTGTTCCGCGACATCATGATCATCGGCGGCGTCATCCTGCTGTTCACGCTGAAGGAAACGCTGGCGATGCAGCCGCTCTACATCAGCAAGGTGAACACGGTGGTGCAGATCGCGCTGGCCGCCGCGATTCTGGCGCCGCCGGCGCTGGGCTTGCCGGAGATCCACCTGTATGGGTGGGAGCTGGTCGACGTGCTGGTGTACGCCTGTACGGCGACGACGGTGCTGTCGGGCGTGCTGTACGCTCGGCGCGGCGCCTTGCTGTTCAACCGGCTCGGCGGCGTTCCGTGACGGCGGCCAAGCAGCTCCGCTTCTGGCTGATCGGGCTGGGGCTGTTCGTCCTGGCGCTGTGGCTGCTGTCGGACATGCTGCTGCCCTTCGTGGTCGGGCTGGCCATCGCCTATCTGCTCGACCCCGCGGTCGATCGGCTGGAGGCAGCCGGGCTGCCGCGCTGGCTCGGCACCACGTTGGTGTTGCTGGGATTCGTCCTGATCATGGTTCTGGTGGCGCTGCTCCTGCTGCCGCTGGTGCAGGGGCAGGTCTCCCATTTGCTGGAGGTGCTGCCGAGCTATGCGGCGCTGGTGAAGGAGCGGCTGATTCCAGCGCTCGACCGCTTTATCCACCGCCTGCCGGCCGATGATGTCGAGCGGCTGCGCGCCGCCGCCGGCACCTACGCCGGCGAGGTGGCCGGGCTGGTTGGCCGCGTCGTCACCCGCATCCTGTCGGGCGGGCTGGCGCTGTTCGACATCGTCACGCTGATGTTCATCACGCCCATCGTCGCCTTCTACATGATGCGCGACTGGGACCTGATGGTGGGGAAGGTCGATTCGTGGCTGCCGCGCCAGCATGCGGAGACGGTGCGCGAGCAGGCGCGCGAGGTGAACGTCACCCTGTCCGGATTCGTGCGGGGGCAGGCGACGGTCTGCGTCGTGCTGGGGGTCTTCTATGCGCTGGCGCTGTCGGCGGCGGGGCTGGATTTCGGTCTGGTGATCGGTTTGGTCGCCGGTCTCTTGTCCTTCATTCCCTATGTCGGCAGCCTGTTCGGCTTCGTCGCCAGCACCGGCCTTGCCCTGCTGCAGTTCGATGAGCTTTGGCGGGTCGCCATCGTGATCGGCATCTTCCTGTTCGGGCAGGCGGTGGAGGGCAACGTCCTGACGCCGAAGCTGGTGGGCGACAAGGTCGGGCTGCATGCGGTGTGGGTGATGTTCGCCCTGCTGGCCGGCGGCAGCCTGTTCGGCTTCGTCGGCGTGCTGCTGGCGGTGCCGGTGGCCGCGGTGATCGGCGTGTTGACCCGCTTCGCGTTGCGACAGTATCTCTCAAGCCCGTACTACCGCGGCACCGACGCGGAACGCTGATGGGTGTGTCCGCATGAGCTTGCCGGCGCAGATACCGCTCGACCTCGGGCACCGGACGGCGATGGGCTGCGAGGATTTCCTCGTGGCGCCCAGCAATGCCGACGCCGTGGCATGGCTGGACCGCTGGCCGTCCTGGCCGGCCCCGGCGCTGACCCTGTTCGGCCCGGCCGGCTGCGGCAAGACCCACCTGTCCCAGGTCTGGCGCGCCCGCAGCCACGCGGTGGTGATCCGCGGCGATGCCCTCGATTCGGGCGTGGTGCCGTCCCTGCTGGCCCCCGCCAACGCCGTGGTCGTCGAGGATGCCGACACCGTCGCCGGCAAGTCCGAGCGGGAAGAGGCGCTGTTCCACCTCTACAACCTCGCCCGCGAACAGCAGGGACATCTGCTTTTGCTGTCGCGCAAGGCGCCGTCGCGCTGGCGCACCCGGCTGCCCGACCTGCGCTCGCGGATCAAGGGCGCACCGGCGGTGGAGGTACGGCCACCCGACGACGCGCTGCTGGCCGCGGTGCTGGTCAAGCTGTTCTCCGATCGCCAGCTGCGGCCGGGGATGGAGGTCATCACCTATCTGCTGGCGCGGATGGAGCGGTCGCTCGATTTCGCCCGCCGTCTGGTGGCGGCGCTGGACCACGCGTCGCTGGCTGCCCATCGTGGTGTGACCGTGCCGCTGGCGCGCGAAGTCCTTTCGGATCTGCAACGGACGGAACCGCAACGATCCGGTTCCAAAACGACCCTCTAGTTCGATAAGGGAAGAGACGACCATGGATTTGGGTATCGCCGGCCGCCGCGCCATCGTCTGCGCCGCCAGCAAGGGGCTGGGCCGCGCCTGCGCCTTCGCCCTGGCCCGCGAGGGTGTCCACGTCACCCTGACCGCCCGCAGTGCCGACGCGCTGGAGGCGACCGCCGAGGAGATCCGCAAGGCCACCGGCGTCACCGTCACCACCGCCCCCGGCGACATTGCGACGGAGGAGGGCCGGGCCGCGGCGCTGGCCGCCTGTCCCGAGCCGGACATCCTGGTCAACAATGCCGGCGGTCCGCCGCCGGGCGATTTCCACGAGTGGGACCGCGACGACTGGATTCGCGCGCTGGACGCCAACATGCTGGCGCCGATCTTCCTGATCAAGGCGACGGTGGACGGCATGATCGCCCGCCGCTTCGGCCGGATCGTCAACATCACCTCGGCCGCGGTGAAGGCGCCGATCCCGATTCTCGGCCTGTCGAACGGCGCGCGCACCGGCCTGACCGGCTTCGTCGCCGGCCTGTCGCGGCAGACGGTGAAACACAACGTCACCATCAACAACCTGCTGCCCGGCCCGTTCGAGACCGACCGTCTGCGCAAGACGATGGAGGGTGGCGCCAAGGCCGCCGGCCGCAGCATTGACGAAGAGATGGATCTGCGCCGCAAGACGAACCCGTCCGGCCGATTCGGCGATCCGGAGGAATTCGGGGCCGCCTGTGCCTTTCTCTGTGCCGCCAAGTCCGGTTTCATGACCGGCCAGAACATCCTTCTGGACGGCGGAGCCTTTCCCGGCACGCTGTAAACTGCGGTATCAGGAGACGGGCCACCGCCGCGTCTCAAGTTTGTCCCTCCAATTCGCTACAAAATCCGCCCATCGTCACAGGCCATTAAGAAACGGCGACGGGAAGGGGTGCACAATCACCGCTTCCCCGGTCCGCCGGTCGGCAGGCGCCAGCAGGTGCCGCGGCGACCGGATAACGGCGTTTGCAGAGCACTGGTGCTTTCGCAGGCCACTGGCACAGGAATGATGAGCATGCAGCAGAGTGTGGCGGCCCCCGCGGTCTACACCGACCTTGGCCGCGTCATGGAAAGCATCACCCGACGCTTCCTCGACGTGCTTCGGATGGAACTGGCCCGCATCGGCGTGACCGACCTCAGCCCGACGCAGGCGCTGATGCTGCTGCACATCGGCACCGAGGAACTTTCCGTCCGCGACCTGCTGGAACGCGGCTATTACCTCGGCTCCAATGCCTCCTACAATCTGAAGCATCTGGTGGAGGCGGGCTATGTCGACCGCAGCCCGTCCCAGCGCGACCGCCGGGCCGCCCGGCTCAAGCTGTCCGACCAGGGGCTGGCGACCTGCGAAGCGCTGAAGAAGTTGGAGGCGATGCGCGCCGACAGCCTGCTGCGCACCGACAGCGACGGCGCCGATTTCGAAACCACCTATCGCACTCTGCGCCGGCTGGAACGCGCCTGGACCGACCTGATCCGCTATGACGACGCCGATCCGTCCTGAAACTCCACGCTTTCGACACGTAACTTTCTGACCGCCTGTCCGTTCGATCTGTGTCCGGAATGGAACGCCAGAGTCCATAACGGGAACATAGACGGAACTGCACGGTTGTCGTTCCGCGTCCGTTCTGGTAGCTCTATCAGAACAAGACGCGAACAATGGAGGGTGGCATGTCGGTTTTGGCTTTCCTGCGTGAGTGCGTGACTCTCGCCTTCTTCCTGGCGGTGCTCTATGGCTGGGCCACGGTCGGACCGATCCTGATCGGGTGAGGACCGTCGAAGCGCCCAATATGCAGTCCGGTACAGGGCGGGGCGGTGAATCCCATCGGAAGAGATCTCCGAATGGGGGATGCCGCGTCGGTATAATATCCGAAATCCCAGCCCACACTGGCCGGCGCAACGCTTACATCGGGAACACGCGGAACCGTCCCTGGCCCACCAGAGAAGCCGAAAGGGGGCCGGTTCCGCGAACGCCGACAACGCGTGGGGATTGGGACGGATGCGGAATTTCTTTCGAAAGCGTCGATCGGCCGCCATGGCGGACGAGCGGCTGCCGGCTGCCGGTGCTGCCGGTTTGGGTAGCCCCGGCATCACCGGCGGGGGGCTCGGGTCAGGTCCGCTGACCGGCGGACCCGGCATGGCCGGCGGCATGAACGGACCAGGCGCCGGCGGCCTTTCCAACGCGCCAGGATTTGCCCGGCCGGGCGGAACTCATCTGCGTCCGGTCGAAGGCAATTTGGGCGGCAACTCCGGCGGTGGCCGGGCTGGATTCGAGGCGATGCGTGGTCCTGCCGCCCCGCGTCTGCCCGACGTCATCGACAATGAGGCGACGGGTGACCGCCGCGGGCACATGTTCCCTCAGCCGGGCGGCCGTGATGCCGACGGCGAGCATGACCTGCCGCGTTTCACCATGTCGGTCAACGGCGGATACCGCGGCGGCTTTGGGGCCAATGGGGGCGCCAACGCGCCGGCGATGCTGAAAGGCCTGACGCCGGAGCTGAACGGCCTTCTGCGCGAAGCCTTCACCCCGACCCGGCCGAAGCAGCAGCTGAACGGCCTGTTCATCGGCCGCAACGACACCCTGCGCCGCATCATCTCGGCCATCGAGGAGGAGCGGGCGCACGTCATCCTCTATGGCGACCGTGGTCGCGGAAAGACCTCCGTCGCCAACGCGATCGAGAAGATCGCCGGGCAGGCGGGCTATCTGTCGCTGAAGCTGACCTGCAGCGGCGAACTGAGCTTCGAGGACATCTTCCGGCACTTCCTGAAGAAGATCCCCTCGACCTATTACCGCTCCGCGCTCGACAACCCGTTCGCGGCGCGGCGCAACTTCGCCAGCTTCAACGAGTTGCTGCCGGAGGGCACCTTCAGCGTCACCGAGCTGAACGAGGTGCTGTCGGGCATTCACGCCACCCATGTGCTGCTGATCCTCGACGAGTATGACCGTGTCACCGACGAGGATTTCCGCAACAAGCTGGCGGAGCTGTTCAAGAATCTGACCGACAGCTCGATCCCCGTCACCCTGCTGGTGGTCGGCGTCGCCGAGAATCTCGACCAGCTGCTGGGCAAGCATCCGTCGATTCAGCGTTCCCTGGTGCCGGTGCATTTGCCGCTGATGACCGATCAGGAGATCGGGCGGCTGATCCAGGCGGGTGCGCAGAATGCCGGCATCGAGTTCGCCGCCGATGTGGTGCGGCGGATCGCCGAATTCGTGCGCGGCCTTCCGTACTACGCGCAGCTTCTGGGCCTGCATGCGGCGCGCAGCGCCGTCAGCCGCGGCAGCAAGCTGGTGGAGCGGCCGGACCTTGGGTATGCCGTCGCCCGCTGCCTGCAGGAGGCCGAGCGCGGCATCGTCGAAAGCTATGTCCGCGCGCTGGCAGCCGACCGCCGGGCCGAGCTGGAGGATGCTCTGCTGGCGGCGGCGCTGTGTCCGGCCGATGCCTATGGCGTGTTCGATCCCAACGATCTGGCGGGCGACAGCGGCGAGCTGCCGAGCGCCGCAACGCTCGACCTGCTGAAGCGCCTGATGCGGGAAGACCATGGCGGCATCCTGGCCCCGGTGGTGGAACCGGGACTGGAGCGCTACCGCTTCCGCAACCAGATGATGCGCCAATATGTCCTGATGCGTCAGGCCAGCGAGCGCGGCCAGATCTGATCCATCCCCGATCAGGCCGTCCTTCGGCCCTTCCCCGGCGACGGGGAAGGGCCATTCTTTGGTAAGGGCCGAGCGAACGAGACTGGTGGGCGGCGTTACAGGAACGCCGCGCGCCGCTGTCCGCTGGTCTTCTGCCACGCCCACTCGATGACGACGCTCAGCAGCCGCTCCAGCGACGGCTTCACCTCCGCCGCCAGATCGGGGCGGAAGTGATAGGGCGCATCCTCGTCCATATAGGTGGACTGGGTCAGTTCCAGCTGGATGGCGTGGATGTTCTCTTCCGGCCGGCCGTAGCTGCGGATGATGAAGCCGCCGCGCAGGCGGCCGTTCAGCGCAGCCGAATAGCGCTCCGACGCCGAAAGCACGTTCATCAGCCGGACGACCAGCGGCTGGGCGGTGCTGCTGCCGTCGCCGGTTCCCAAATTGAAGTCGGGCAGGGTGCCGTCGAAAAAGCGCGGGACCCGGCTGCGCACCGAATGGGCATCGAACAGGACAGCGACGCCGTATCGGTCGCGGAGCGCGCGCAGTTCGCTGCGCAGCTGTTCATGATAGGGGCGCCAGTAGGCGCCGACCCGCCGGTCGACCTCCATCCGGTCGGGCTCCCGACCCGGCTGATAGATAGGCTTGTGGTCGAAGGTGGTCAGCGGGCAGATCTCGGTCGGGTCAAGGCCCGGCTGCGGCATTGCACCGTCGGGGTCGCGGTTCAGATCCACCACGTAACGCGAACACAGCGCGGTCAGAAAACCGATTCCGAGCGCAGGGGCGAAGTGGTACAACCGGTCCAGGTGGCGGTCGACGTCGGGCTGGGCCAGACCTTCCGGCGTCATCGTGGCTGCGATGTCCGGCGGAATCATCGTCCCGACATGCGGAATGCTGAGCAGGACCGGGGTTTCACCCGGCTGGAAGCGAAAGGTTTCCATGGCTCGTCTCGTCATCGGAACGGCTTGCGCGGGACTGTGTGCAGTGCGGCACGGCCAGTGCTGGGACTATGGAGTGCGGTGCCGCATTCCGTCAAACAGATTGCGTTTTTTTGAAAGTACCGGGGCGGCGTACCGCGAGAAACCTGTCCTTACGCGTCAGTATTCCGCTGGCGTTCCGGCGAATTGCCGGTTGACCGCGGCCCGCGCTTGCCGGAGACTTTCGCGCAATTGGCGATCGCCCGGCAGAAGGCGTCGCCCCGCACCGGATAAAGCTGTTCCCTGGCGACCGGACCAAAGACTTCCACAACACACGGCGCCCCGATTTCGCAGCCCCGGTGACGAAGCAACGCAGCAGGGGAGAAGCGACCATGAACACCGCCACCCGTTTTGGCACGGCCATACCCGGCCGGCGCCAGATTCTGTTGCCGCTTGCGCTCGCTCCCGTCGCCGGCTGGGCCGTTTGGGCTGCCGGATCGGCGGATGCGCCGAGCCATCCCGCCGGCCCCTTCCACCTGCCGCTGGACGAAACCACGGCGATCTGGCGCGACCTGGGCACCGTTCGGTTCGGCGGCCTTGCCGGCAATCCGCAATTTCCGGTGAAGGTATCGGCGCTGGACGGCCGGCCGGTCACCGTCCGCGGATTCATGGTGCCGCTGACCGACGGCGCCACCCACAACCGCTTCATCCTGTCCGCCAATCCGTTGGGGTGTCCCGCCTGCGAGAATCCCGGACCGGCGACCATGATGCATGTCCACACCGCCATCGCCCTGCCGGCAACGCGGGAACCGCTGACCCTAACCGGTACGCTGCGACTGCGCCCGCAGGAAGGGCTGTTCTACCGCCTGGACCGCGCCGAGCAGCGCTGGGCCTGAGCCCCGTAGGTTCTCCGTCCGGAGTTCGACTGTGACGGTGGTGGCCGGCAGACTCGGCGCGCTGTCGATGATGGCAGCCTTGCTGCTCTATGGCGGCCTCAGCGTGCCGGCGCCGCCGGCCTTGCGCGGGATCGAACTGTCCATCGGCCTGCTGATCCTGGCAGCCGTCGGCTGGAAGTGGCCGCTGGCGGTGGCGAGCGGCCATGCCCTGCGGGCGCCGTCGGGCGTCGTGCAGTCGGAAATGCGCTGGATGCCGGTGGCGGTCGCCGCGTTCGCCTGGCTGCTGTGGGTGCCTCTGCTGCGCGGGGCGGCGCTGGGGTGGGAGGCGGCCGACATCCTGCGTGACGTCGTGCCCCTCGTCTTTCTGTTCCTTCCCGTGCTTCTGGTGCCGACGCTGCAGAGCGGCGGAGACCGGGCGGTGCGTGCGCTGGCGGGTGGCCTAGCCATGGCCGGGCTGCTGCTGGCCTTGCGCTGGTGGCGGCAGGCGGAGTGGGGATTCGGCGCCATCGGACGACGGGCGATGGCCGATGGCGGCGTCTATCTGCTCAACGCGCCGTCGGTTCTGTTCGCCGCGGTGCTGCTTCCGGCGCTTGCACTGTCGCTGGTGGCCGTTGGTCGGCGGATTCGGTACTGGGTCGCGGCGATACCCTGTGCCGCTGGTGGCGCGCTTTGCCTTGCTGCGCTGGCCGGCGCGGTCCATCGCACCGCGCTGGGGCTGGCGGTGCTGTCGCTCGCTCTGACCGCCCTGTGGTGGGCGCGGCGGCGGCCATGGTTGGCCTTGCCGCTGCTGCTGGGAGTCGGCCTGCTGGCGGTGGCCGGCGGCGACGCCCTGGTCGGCGCATGGCAGCAGGCGGCGGAGAAGACGCGGCTGACCGGTGTCAACGCCCGCTGGGAGGAGGCCGCGGCGGTGATCGATCACGCCGTCGCCACACCCTGGGCGCTGCTGTTCGGCGACGGCTGGGGCGCGCGGATCGCCAACCCGGCGGTGGGCGGCTGGCGGGTCAGCTATACCCACACGCTGGCCAGCTACAGCCTGCTGAAGACCGGACTTTTCGGCATGATCGCGCTGGGAGCCTATCTGTCGGCGCTGGTCCGGCCCTGGTGCCGGCTATTGGCGGCCGATCCGCCGCTGGCCCTTGCCGTGGTTCCGCCCCTGCTGATGGCGCTCTGTCTCCACACCAGTTTCAAATATTTCGACACCGGTGTCATCCTGTCGCTGATGCTTGTGGCGGCCGAGCGCAGGAAGGGGTTGTCGGCGCCTTAGTAGATATGCATACTTTCGCGTGCAATACACGCATCGGTGCGCCGTGATGTTCGATCCGCCGTCCGTCTTGTTCGTCAACCGGGTGTTCCCGCCGGACCGCGGAGCGACCGGCCGTTGCCTGTCGGACCTTTCCGGCCGTATGGCGGCTGCAGGCTGGCGGGTGACGGTGGTCGCGGACGGGGAGCGGTCGGATTGTCACGCGCCAGCCGGCGTCACGCTGTGTCGCACCGGTGGCATGGTCGCGGCAGGGGAGAAGGCAGGGGAGAGGCCTGACGCGCGCGCTTACCTCGATTCGCTGTGCCGGCTGACCAGCCGGGCCTTGCGCCTACCGCGCCACGACCTCGTGGTGACGATGACCGATCCGCCGCTGCTGGCGCTGGCCGGCCCGGTTGTGGCCGCCCGACATGGGGCGGCGTCGCTGCACTGGTGCCAGGACCTGTACCCGGACCTGCTGCCGGTTCTGGGCGTGCGGATGCCGGCGATCCTCCGGCGGCTGGCCGGCCGTGGCATGGCGCGCGCCCTGCGCCGTCAGGACGGTGTGATCGCCATCGGGCGCTGCATGCGCGAGCGCATCCTGGCGACGGGTGTGCCGGCGGACAGGGCGACTCTGCTGCCGAACTGGCCCGATCCGGCGATCCGCCCGCTGCCGAAGGCCGGCAACCGCTTTCGTCGGTCGCTGGGCCTGGAGGAGGGCGACGGCCGTTTCCTGGTGGTCTATTCCGGGACGCTCGGGCTCGCCCATCCGATGGCGGGCGTTCTGGAGGCCGCGGCCCGGCTGCAGGACAGCGGTCCCGCCGTGCTTTTCCTGCTGGTCGGGGAGGGGAGGGGCTTCGCCGCGGTGGAGGAGGCTGCCGGTCGTCGGGGCCTGCGCAATCTGCGGCGGCTTTCCTGGCAGCCGGCCGAGCGGCTGGCGGAGTGTCTGTCCGCCGCCGATCTGCATCTGGTGGCGATGGACCCGGCGGCAGAGGGAATGCTGGTGCCGAGCAAGCTGGCCGGGGTGCAGGCGGCGGGGCGCCCCTGCCTGTTCCTGGGACCGGCAGGAAGCGAGGCGGCGTTCCGGGTCGAGGGCTGCGGACTGGTGATCGACCCCTTCGACGGTCCGGCCATTGGCGACGCGATTCGTGCCTATGCCGCCGATCCCGGTCGTTGCGCGGAGGAGGGCGCGCGCGCGGCCCGGCAGTCAGCCGCCTGGACAGCCGACCGGGCCGCTGCGGCCTTCGCCGGGCTGGCCCAACGCCTCGTGGCGGAACGCAGGCTTGCCCGGCCGGTGATGGGAAGGCCGCTGCCCCATGCCTGACGGCGTCATCTCACCCACCCAATGCCAGCCGTCGGCACAGGCCATGACCCTGGTCCTGCCCCCGTCGGGTGGGGAGGGCGATCTGGGCGCCTTGGTTCATACATTGCGGACGGGGTGGCGCTGGCTGCTGACCGGCTGGTTGGGCGGCTTGGCACTGGCGATTGCCGGCTTGTGGGCGGTGACGCCGGCCTACACCGCGGCGATGGTCATCGGGCCGACAGCGCGGGTCGGTTCGGCCGCGATGGGTGCCCGGGTGCCGACGCTGAGCGGCAGGGACTCCGCCGCCGTCGCCGAACCGGGGGCAGGGGACGAATCGCTGTCGGACTTCGCCCGCTATCTGGAATTGTTCGGATCGGGTCCGGTCGCCGACCGTCTGGCGCGCGATCCAGACATTCTGCGCGCCCTGTTCCCCGACCGTTGGGATGCGGAGACGGGGCGCTGGCGTTTGCCGCCGGGTCTGCTGCCGATGGTGAAGCGGGGGCTGCTGGCGCTGGTCGGACGCGAGGATTGGGTAGAGCCGGATGGCGACCGCGTGGCGCGCGCCCTGCACGACCGGCTGGTGGTCGACATGCTGCGGTCGGGGCCGATGCGGCGCATCACCTTCCGCCACGCCGACCGGGCGACGGCGCTGGATCTGCTGGGGCGGATCGCTGCGGCCACCGATGCCCATCTGCGGGCGGAGGCGGCCCGGCGCAGCGCCGCGCAGATCGCACACATCAAGCTCCGGCTTGGCGCGGTCACCGTGGCGGAGCATCGGCAGGCCCTGAGCGACCTGCTGCTCGACCAGGAGCGGGTCGCAATGATGATCGGCGTCGACCTGCCCTTTGCCGCCGACCTGATCCAGCCGCCGACCGCCGGCGCGCTGCCGGACTGGCCGAATCCTGCCGTCGTGGTGCCGCTGGCCGGGTTGGTCGGGCTGGTCGCCGCCGCCTTCGGCCTGTCGGCGCGCCACGCGCTGAGGGACCACGGCATCGGCATGGAGGCGGCGTCATGACTGCTATGCCGGTCTCCGCCATTCCGGTCTCCGTGGTCGTGATGGCGCGCAACGAGGCGGCGAACCTGCCCGTCTGCCTGCCGTCGCTTGCCCGTTTTGCCGAGTGCTTCGTGGTCGACAGCGGCAGCGGCGACGGAACGCCGGACATCGCTTTGTCTCACGGCGCGCAGCTGGTGCCATTCCGCTGGAACGGCCGCTATCCGAAGAAGAAGCAGTGGTGCCTGGACAGTCTGCCCTTCGCCCATAACTGGGTTCTGTTCGTCGATGCTGACGAACGGCCGACAGCGGAACTGGTCGAGGAAATTGCCTGTCTGATGGCGAGATCCTCAGCCGACGGACCGCGCCATGCCGCCTATTGGATCGACGGCCGTCCGTCCGTCCGTGGCTGCCGCCTGCGATTCGGCTGCTGGAACCGCAAGCTGGCACTGGTCGACCGCCGTCGCGTGCGTTTTCCCGAACAGCCCGACCTGGATGTCGTGTCCATGTGGGAGGTGGAGGGGCATTACCAGCCGCAGGTAGCCGGCACGACCGGCCGGCTGCGCAAGCCAATGGACCATGACGATGCCAAGCCGCTCTCGGCCTGGTTCGACCGCCACAACCGCTATTCCGATTGGGAGGCGGCCTTGCGTGCCGATGGTCGGATGGACCGGCTGATCGATGGTGAGCCGGAGGCCACCGCCGGGCCTTTGCCGGGCCTGTCCGGTCTCGTCGGCCGGCGCGCGCAGAAGCGGCTGTTCCACCGCCTGCCCGGCCGGCCGCTCTGGGCCTTCCTGCATGCTTATGTGCTGCGCCTGGGGTTCCTCGACGGCGCAGCAGGGCTCGACCACGCGCTGGCGCGCGCGTTCTACTATTGGCAGGTCGGGTTCAAGATGCGGGCGGCCGCACGGGCGCGGGAGGCGTCAGCCCGCTTTCCGTCGGTCGGTACCCTTCCTGAAAATCCACCGATCTTCCGACCGGAGAGCGGCCCTTACTCATCGAGCAAGGCGATGCGGTCGCCGCCCAGTGCCTTCAGCAGGTCGAAGGTGCGCTTGCGCACGCCCGGATCCTCGATCCGGTAATAGGCCCGGACCAGTTCCAGCGTCTCGCGGCGCGCCATCGATTCGAACTCGTCAGTCTCGCTCATGCTCTCGGCAGGGGACTCGGCGGTGATCTGGTCGGGCGACGGCATGTCGTCGAAGAAGTAGCTGACCGGCACGCCCAGGACCTGCGAAAGATTGTAAAGGCGGCTGGCGCTGATGCGGTTCGACCCGCGCTCGTACTTCTGCAGCTGCTGGAAGGTGATCCCGACCGCCTCGCCCAGCTTTTCCTGACTCAGGCCGAGCAGGGTGCGGCGAAGCCGCAGACGGGCGCCGACATGGATGTCGATGGGGTTGGGACCTTCGCCGCGGCGCGACAGGGTGTGGGCGGGGGCGAGTTTGGTCTTGGTCGCGCTCATAAGTCGTACCTCGAAGGGAAAGCCGGAGGGAAGGCGCCGCGAGAATGCTTAGTTCAGAAAGTAAATTCTATGCAACCATTTGTGCGTATCAATGGCCCGTTCGGGTGGAAGTGGGAGGACCTATGCAAAAGACGTTATGTTTCCGGGCGCCGGAAACGTAATTTCGCGTATGCTGAGGGAAAATGATGACGCACTGCCAGCGCGACTCGCTGAGCCGCGGCGATGGCCGTTGCGCCTGCCGCTCCGCAGCGGTAATGGCGTCGGCGAATCGCGGTCTGCTCCTGCCGGCCGGCGGCGGCGTCGCGTTGTGACAGGCCGCCGGGTGCGAACAGGCAGACGGGCCAGCGCAGCCGCATCGCCTCGCCACGGCCGAGGACGGCTAGCGTGAAGGCGTAATCGGCCGCGATCCGATAACCGGGGTCGAAACGAAGGTCTGCTAGAGCGGACACCCGATAGATCATGGCTTGATGGTGGGTGAACATTCCCAGCGGCGCCCAGCGGTGCGAACGGGCGCGCTTCAGGAGGATACGTCCGTCCCCCTGCCGCTCCAGCGCATCGCCATAGAGAAGGGCACAGCCGGGGTGCCGGACGATGTCTTGCAGCAGCCGCGGAGCGCTGTCCGCCGCCGCCAGCCGGTCGCCGGCGTTCAGAAACAGGGCGTAGCTGCAGCCCAGCCGACAGGCGGCCTCAAGCAGGTCGTTCATTGCGTCGTAAAGCCCCGAGTCGGAGGATGACCGCCACCAGAGGGGAATTGTGGCATGGGCGGCCAGCCACTCCGCGGTTCCGTCGGTGGAGGCGCCGTCAGCCACCAGCCAGACGACATCGCGGCCCAGTTGACCGCGCAGGCTGTCATAGGTATCGGCCAGCCCGGCGCGGTCGTTGCGGACCACGGTCAGGATGGCGAGGCAGGGAGGGGCGGGCGCGGTCATCGCGTGATCACCGAGATCGAGGCGGCGGTGATCGCCAGCTGGCTCAGGATGTTGCCGACCGCCTTGGTGGCGTCCAGCCCGTCAAAGGGGCGCGGATCGCGCGGCACCACCAGGATCGATCCCGGCGGAATCGCGTCCACCCGATGGTTCCAGGAGGACAGCGCCAGCGGCCGGGCCCGCCCGTCGGGAAGGACCAGGAAGCTGCGGCCGGTGTCGGCATCGCGGGTGGTGCCGCCGGCCTCGCCGAGATAATCCTCCGCCGTCTTGCCGCTGACGAATTGCGCGGCGGTGGGGTGCAGCACCTCGCCCGAGATCGCCACGGTCAACGGCCGCTTCGGGATCAGGATACGGTCGTCGGGTTCCAGCAGCGGGTCCAGCTCCGGCCGGCCGCGCAGGACGGCGGGGTCCGCCTCGATCACCACACGGCCGAGCGGTTCGGCGCCGCGGAGTTGGGCGGCAAGCTGGCGGGCCAACGCGACATTCTCCGCCTTCACCGGCTCGCCCTTCTCCACCTCCAGCGCCAGCGTCCGTTCCAACTCACGGGCCTGCCGCTGGAACTGCTCCTTCTCGCGGCGGCGCTCGCTCTCGCGGGTCAACACCGCCCCGGCGGGATAGGCGTCGTCCAGCAGGCCACCGGCCCGCGCGATCAGCGAGGACAGCGTCTCGCCGCGGCCGATGTCGTAGCGGCCGGGACGGCGCACCGCCCCTTCGATGGCCACGGCGCGTGATTCCAGCGCCTGCGGCCGCGGATTGATCCGCAGCGCGTCGCCGGGACCGACCGATCGCCCGCCGTCGCGGGCAAGGTCGATGCTGCTGCGTGTGCCGTTGACGGACGTCAGCTCGGCCACCGTCGGGTCGGCATCGGCGGACAGACCGCCTGCGGCTGCGATCAGCGAGTCCAGCGGCGTGCGGTCGGCGATCGGGTAGCCGCCGGGATCACGCACCGCTCCGCGCACCTGGACCGTCCGCTCGCCGATCACCGCGACGATGGCGGGATCGAGCAGGGCCGCCAGCATCGGCGGCTCGCTTTCGCCGTCCGCCTTGGCGCCGGTCGCTGTTTCGGCGGGCTTTTCCAGGCTGCGGATGTCGTCGGCGGCGAACAGGTGGATACGGTCGCCGTCGGCCAATCCGCGATCCGCCCGTCCGGCGGCGACCTCCTGCGGTGAGAAGGGCAGATAGAGCCGCGTCAGGGTCCGCCGGTCGTATCGCTCGACGATGCCCAGCAGCGGATAGACATCGCGCTTCAGCAGCTTGCCGTTGGCCAGCGCCTTGCGCAGCGTGGTTCCGGCAGCCAGACGGCGGGTACCGGGGTGACGGACATGGCCGACCACCTCGTACTGCGGTGCTTCCGACTCGACGATGGTCTCGCGGGCGCCGGCGCTCTCCGACCCGTCGGCCACGGGATAGAAGCCGGGACGCGGTACGCCGGTCAGTCGCAGAACCGAATGGCGCAGGGCGAGAGGCAGCAGGTCGGGGACTGCGGCGAACAGCGGTGGACAGGGCGTGCGGGCACCGGTCAACGTGGCGGCGGCGCGGGCCTGCGGCCCGGTGGCGAGCGGCCCATCCGGTTCTGCCGCCAAGGTTCTGGCGAGCGCGACCAGTCCGGGACAGGCGTCTTGCGGCGGCTGCCGGTCGCCGCGCAGGACGGCCAGCACCGGCTCCGAGGTCAGGAAATCGACGTCCGCCGTCCCCAGCACGTACAGCGTGTCGCCTTCGGCGAGGACACGGCGGTCCTTGCCATTCAAGGCGGCGGACAGGGCGACCGGCCGCAGGGCACGCGCGCCGGTGGCGGGGATGGTGCTTTCCAGGGCGGCGAAGGGCAGATAGGGATCGGGCCGCAGATCGGTGCGGGACAGCAGTCCGGGCAGCGTTTTCGCCCGGCTCCAGGCGCGCGGGCCGGGACGCAGCACATGCCCCTCCAGCCGCACCTCGCCGCGGCGGTCCTCGCGCTGCGGGGCGAGCAACAGCAGGTCGCCGTCGCCGAAGCGCTTGGAGTCGGCGTCCGCGATTTCCTCCGTCATCTCCTCACCGGTGGGACCGATGCCGAATCGGAGGAGCCGCCCCTGCCCCGGCCGGAGCGGGCCGCCGGCAAGGTCGCGCAATTCCGCCGCCGATAGAGGGTTGCCGCCGGGCGGAAGTTCGTAGATCCCCGGCCGCTTCACCGGGCCGGCGATGGCGACCGTGGCGCCCAGCGGCGGGACGAACAGGCGGTCACCGTCGCGCAGCGGCATATCCGCGTTGCCGGTGGCACCGACGATCTGCAGGGCATAGAGGTCGACGGTGACGCTGCCGCCCGCCCGCATCAGCCGGATGGCGCGCAGGCTGCCGCCACGCTCCACCCCACCGGCCGCGGACAGCGCGTCCAGCACGGTGGCGAAGGCACTGATTTCCTGGCGGCCCGGCCGGCGGACCGCACCGGTGACCAGAACGCCGATCCGCCGTACCTCCGCCAGCGAAGCGAAGGCGTCGGTGTTGGGCCAAGTGGCGGCAGCGGCAGCGGCAAGATCCCGCCGCAGGGCATCCAGCGTCAGGCCGGCGGCGGTCAACGGGCGCAGGTCGTCCACCACCAGCTGCCCGTTGCGGTCGATGGTGAAGCGCTTGCTGAAGGATTTCTGGCCACGCAGGGTCACCAGAACGGCGTCGCCGGTGTTCAGCACGTAATCGCCCTGAATGGCGCCGGGAGCCGTCTCCGACCCCGCGCTCTCCATGGCAGTGCCGAACAGGTCGTATCCGAACTGGCGCAGTGGCTCACCGGCGCGGGATGAGAAGGCGGCTTCGATGGGAGAGGAGGAGACATCCGCATGGAGTGCGGACGGCTGTTGCAGCGACGAGGAGTCACTTCGCGTCGGCCCCGCGGCCAACACGGCGCACGCCCACAGAATCGGCACCGCCCCCGGCGCCAGTCGGGCGAATATCCTGCACGCAGCAGCCAGCATCGATGTCCAACAACCCCGTAAAGCACCCGCGAAACGCGAGCAAAATGCAATGAACACTATCGCGTGCGTTCGGCCGAAAGGCAATGGTCCGCGTCCGGGTCGCCATGCAAAAGGGCATCATCCGAAGTCGCATCGGCGGGTCTATGATGAGCCGGATATGTGCCGACCCGGACGGCTCCTGGCGGCGGAACAGTCGTGGAACAATCAGGGAAACCAGTGGCGTGATCGTCATTCACAGCGAAGAGCATCGGCTGCAGGCTGGCCGGTCCGAACTCAACGACGGCCAGCTCGTACCCTGTTACGAGAAACCGGCCCGTGCCGACATCGTCCGGGCGCGGATCGAGGCGGTGGGGCTGGGTCCGATCGTGGAGCCCACCCGTCACGGCCTCGCCCCATTGGAACGGGTGCATGACGCCGGCTATCTGAATTTCCTGCAGACCGCCTGGGACGACTGGGTGGAGGAACATGGCGCCGACATCGACGCGCTGCCGTTGAACTGGGTGGCGCCGGGCATGTCGCGGCTCCGGGTGCCGCGCTCGATCGACGGGCGACTCGGCTTCTACTCCTTCGATGCCGGGACGCCGATCACCGCCGGGACCTGGCGGGCCGCCACCGCTGCCGCCGACAGCGCGCTGACCGGTGCCGACCGCCTGCGGGCCGGCGAGCGCAGCGCCTTCGCGCTGTGCCGTCCGCCCGGGCACCATGCCGGCCATGCCTTCTACGGCGGCTATTGCTTCCTGAACAACGCAGCCATCGCGGCGCAATCCTTGCGCGACGGCGGGGCCGCACGGGTGGCGGTGCTGGACGTCGACTATCACCACGGCAACGGCACGCAGGAGATCTTCTGGGAGCGTGGCGACGTGCTGTTCGTGTCGATCCATGCCGATCCGGCCGACGAGTTCCCCTATTTCTGCGGCCATGCCGACGAGACCGGGGCCGGGGTGGGGGAGGGGGCGAACCTGAACCTGACTCTGCCCTGGGGGACCGATTGGAACGGCTATGCCCAGGCGCTGGCCGCCGCGGAGGCGCGCATCCGTGCGTTCGGCGCCGATGCGTTGGTGCTGTCGCTGGGGGCGGACACCTATGGCGGCGACCCGATCTCCCGCTTCCGGCTGTTGTCGGAGGATTTCCTGCGCATGGGTGCTGGCATCGCCGCCATCGGCCTGCCGACCCTGTTCGTGATGGAGGGCGGCTATGCCGTCGACGACCTCGGCGTGAATGTCGCCAACGTCCTGACCGGCTTCGAGCAGGGCTGAAGAGAACGGGGTCGCGGGCGGCAATCGCGGCGAATCAGCGGCCGTACCGTTGCCGGTGCGGCCGAATCGTCCTAAATTGAAGGGAAGTTCGGCCTCTTTTCTTGAGGATGCGGGCGGTGGCTGCCGATTTTTCCATCACCAGCCCGTCCATCGGGACCTATGCCGCCCCACGCAGCCAGCCGCTGCGGCGGGATGGGAAGGATGCGTCCGTCGGGAATGACGGTGCCGGAGAGAAAGGCCAGGGCGGCGGTTCCACCGACACCGTCACCCTGTCCGACGCGGCGCAGCAGCAGGTCCAGAAGCTCAAGCAGGCCGACACCAGCGTCCGCCAGCACGAGGCGGCGCATCAGGCGGCCGGCGGCGCCCATGCCGGCGGCGCCTCCTTCACCTTCACCCGCGGGCCGGACGGAAAGAACTACGCCACCGCTGGCGAGGTTCCGATCGACGTCAGCCCCGAAGCGGAGCCGGCCGCCACCGTCGCCAAGATGGAGCAGGTGAAGGCTGCGGCCCTTGCCCCGGCCGACCCGTCGCCGCAGGATCTGCGCGTCGCGGCGCAGGCGGACGCCGCGAAACTGCAGGCCCAGTCGGAACAGCGCCGGCAAGGCGGGGACACCGCCTCCGGACGCGCGGCTGCCGCCTATGGTGCGGCGCAGGCCCTGGGCAATCCCGCCGGAGCGGGGAGGGGGCTGACGGTCTGACGCCGCGCGGCATCGGCACCGTCGTTTCTGGTTCCCCCTCTCCCGACCCGATCAGCGGCGCGGAGTCGTCTCGCCGTCCAGCGTCAGCAGAGCGCCATACAGCTCGGGACGACGGTCGCGGAAAACGCCCCAGGAGGCACGCTGTGCCGCGATCCGGTCGAGGTCGAAGCTCGCGGTCAGGACCGTACGGCTCTCACGGTCGGCCTGCGCCACGATCTCCCCCTGAGGTCCGGCGATGAAGGACGAGCCGTAGAAGGTCAGCGCGCAGCTTTCCCCCTGCTCCACCCCGACACGGTTGGAGGCGACCAGCGGCATCAGGTTGGCGCCGGCATGGCCCTGCATCACCCGCGTCCAATGGCCCTGGCTGTCGATGGAGGAATCCTGCGGCTCCGACCCGATGGCGGTGGGATAGAGCAGGATCTCCGCCCCCTTCAGCGCCATGACGCGGGCGGTCTCCGGGAACCACTGGTCCCAGCAGATGGCGCAGCCGACGGTGGCGTAGCGGGTCTTGAACACCGGGATGCCGGTGTCGCCGGGGCTGAAATAGAACTTCTCCTGATAACCGGGGCCGTCGGGGATGTGGGACTTGCGGTAGACGCCCAGCAGGCTGCCGTCGGCATCGACCATGGCCATCGAGTTGTAATAGGCGTTGCGCGCCTTCTCGAAGAAGCTGACGGGAATCACCACCGACAACTCGCGGGCCAGCGCCTGCATCCGTCCGATCACCGGATGCCCCTCCGCCGGAGCGGCCAGTTCGAACAGCGACTGCTTCTGGTCCTTGCAGAAATAGGGGGTCTCGAACAGCTCCTGCGGCAGGATGATCTGCGCGCCCTTCGCGGCGGCCTCGCGAATCAGCGATTCGACGCCGTCGACGTTGGCGGCACGGTCCCAACTGCAGGCCATCTGGGTGGCGGCGACGGTGACGGTACGGGACGAGGGAACGGTCGTCGAAGCGGTCATTGTGGGTTCGATGCTCCTGTGGAAGACGATTCGAGAGGTGTGTGACCAAAGGCCGCGGCGTATGCAAGCCGCCGGAAGGGATTTATCAACAATTTAGCGAAATATTCACATTTCCGGGTCGGTTCTGTACGAACCGCCAAATAAAAACGATCCATTTGGCAATCATCATATCAATCATCATATGCGGATATGGTGCCACTGTGCGGTGCCAAAAAGATGGGCGTGACACAAGGCGGCCATGCAAAGTGTCGGGTGGGAGGTTCTGTTTGGGCTGACGGCCATCCGGCGTCTCCGGAGTGACATATCATTGCATGTCGGTGGTCACAGGCCGCGCATTTGATTTGCGCTTTGCACACAACACGTTATGATTGGATGACGCAGCCATGCCCCTTCGTGTCAAGGTGGTGTTACCAGACAGGCATGGACCCGACGGACACGATGCCGCAGCGTCGCCTCGACAGGTGACTGCCCGGCGATCGGAGCCGGTCGGCGTGGATGGTTGCGGGCATGGGAACGACGGCAGAGAGATTGTCGGTATGGAGGCGTCTGTCAAGGGGTGGGGGCCTGAACGCCCCGGCGAGTCGGAGGACGTGGCCGGTCCGGCCGACGGTGCTTTATCGTTCGTCGTCCGGGACGTGAATCGCGCCTTCGCCCGCGCCCTGCAGACGCGCATCGCGCGGTCGGGGGTCAGCATGGGGCAATGGTTCTTCCTGCGCGCCCTGTGGGAGGAGGACGGCCTGACCCAGCGGGAATTGAGCCACCGCGTCGGGATGATGGAGCCGACCACCGTCACCGCGGTCAACGTGATGGAGGCGCAGGGGCTCGTCCAGCGCGTGCGCAACAGCCACGACCGCCGCAAGATGAACGTCTTCCTGACCGACAAGGGCCGGGCCCTGCGCGATACGATGATGCCGAGCGCGTCTGAGATCGCCCAGATCGCCATCGACGGCATCGCGCCGGAGGAACTGGACGTGACTCTGGACGTGCTGCGCCGCGTCGGCGCCAACCTGAACGCCGCCTGCGCCGCCGCCCGCGAGAGCGAGGAAGAGTAGAGCCGGCGGCGGCAGACGGCCGTCGCCGCTATATCGGTTCAGATGCCGCCCGGATCAGTCATCGTCAGGATCCGGCGGCGGCGGCAGGCTGGCGCCGGTCAGATTGGCGCCGGAGAACTTCGCGTCACGGATGTTGGCGTCGCTCAGGATTGCGCCGGTCAGGTCGGCATTGCTGAAATCGCAGTCCGACAGGTTGGCCCCACGCAGGTTGGTGCGGACGCAGGAACTGCCGGTCAGCCGGGCTCCGGTCAGGTTCGCCGCCCACAGACGTCCGGTCGGCTGACCGTCGGGTCCCTTGATGTCGACCCAGCCGACTCCGGCACCGTCCAGCCTCACCCCGTCCATGTCGGCGCCGCGCAGATTGGCGCCGTCCAGGATCGCCCCGCTGAAATCGGCGCCGGCCAGCACCGCCTCGGAGATGTCGCACATGATCAGCAGCGCCTCGCGCATCTTGGCGCCGCTGAGGTTGGCCCGCTTCAGGTTGGCGCCCGACAGGTTCACGCCGGTCAGGTCGATGTGGCTGAGGTCGGCGCCGGTCAGGTCGGCCCGTGCCCCCATGGTGCCGTTGGTGTTGATCCAGGTGTAGTGGCTGTGCAAGGCCTGCTGAATCTGGACCGAGAAATTGTCGGCCGACCGCGCCAGATTGGCACCGGTGGTGTCGGCCCCGGCCAGATCCGCGCCCTCCAGCTTCGCGCCCTGCAGGTCGGCGTTGCGCAGGTTGGCGCCGGCAAGCATGGCGCCGGTCAGGTTCGCGTCGCGCAGCACCGCGCCCTGCAGGTTCACGCCGGACAGGTTGCTGCCGCGCAGGTCGGCGCGGGCGAGATTGCAGCTCTTCATGCTGGCGCGCATCAGCGTGGCGCCGGTCAGCAGCGCGCCCTCGCAATCGGCCCCGTTCATCGACACGTCGGTCAGATCGGCGCCTGACAGGTTGGCGTTGTTCAGCGACGCATCGTCGAAATCGGTTCCCGACAGATCGGACCGGACGAAATCCAGCCCCTTGCCACCTTTGCCGCCGTGTCCGCCATACAGCAGGGCGCCGCCGCGCAGATCGGCCTCGCGAAGGATGGCGCGCTTCATCTTGGCGCCGCGCATGTGGGCGCCGCGCAGGTCGGCGCGGTAGAGGTTGCAGCCGGACAGATCCGCCTTCGTCAGATGGGCGGCGAACAGGTCGGCGGTGCTGAGATTGGCGTTGGACAGGTCGCAATGGGACAGGTTGGCGCCGGACAGCTTGCCCTGCGCCAGGTTCACCCCGGACAGGTTGGAGCCTTCCATGTTCGCCATGGTCAGGTTGGCGCGCGAACCGCCCGACTTGTTCTTCAGCCAGCGCTCGTGCTTTTCCAGCACGGCAACCAACTCGTGCGGTGTCATCTGTCCTGCCCGGTCTGCATGGTTGCGTGGTCCATCGATAGACCAGTGTCCGGAAATAATCTATGCCAAAGGTTAAAGCCGCCTCCAGTGCCGAGGCGGCTTGGCGCGTGCGGCACCGGCCCCCATCTGCGGGGCGTCGGGCGCAGCACCGCCTGCAGCAGCCCAGTTACATTAGGGAGTTGGGGATCATGTCGGGTGGACACACGCTTGCGGCTTTCGACACCGAACTGGCGGCCCTGCGCAGCGCCATCGACCGGATGGGCGAACTGGTGGAGCGGCAGGTCGGGCTGGCGCTCGATTCGCTGGCAGGCCCCGACGCCGAGATCGCGGGCGAGGTGCTGAAGGGGGATGCCGAGATCGACCGGCTAGAGATGGAGGTGGAGGCGATGACCGTCCGCCTGCTCGCCCTGCGCCAGCCGATGGCGAAGGACCTGCGCGAGATCGTCGCGGCACTGAAGATCGCCTCCAATCTGGAGCGGATGGGCGACTTCGCCGGTTCGGTCGCCAAGCGGGCGGTCACGCTGGCCACCCTGCCGGTGGCGCCGCCGGTCGCCTCGCTGGTCCGCATGGGCCGGATGGTGCAGGCGATGATCGGCGACATGCGCCGCGCCTATACCGAGCAGGACGCCGACCTCGCCGCCGCCGTCCGCGATTGCGACGGGGAGGTTGATGCCGCCTACACCGCTCTGTTCCGTGAATTCCTGACCTACATGATGGAGACGCCGGCGCAGATCACCGGCTGCACCCATCTGCTGTTCGCCGCCAAGTCGATCGAGCGCATCGGCGACCATGCCACCAACGTGGCGGAGAACATCAGCTTCCTGGTCAAGGGCCGCCTGCCGTCCGACGAGCGCCGCAAGGAGGATCTCAGCAGCTACGCCGTGGCCCCGCCGCCGGAGCAGGACTGACGCTCGGGTCTTGAAGCTCGGGTCTTGACAGGCGCCCCCGTCCTGTGTTGCGGTTGCAGCCATGAACATGTCCTCGCCCCTCCTGTCGCAGCATTGGTGGTGGCCCGTCTCCCACGGGCCGGCCTGGCAATGCGCGTAAGCGTGGATTGAGAAGAAAAGGCCGCCCGGTGCATCCGGAGCGGCCTTTTTCCTGATCCGACACGAGCGGGTCATCCAGCGGAAGAACGGACAGGCAGGCGGAAGCACCGGGTGGCGTCACCGAAAAGACGCCCGAACCGGAGCACCGCCGTCATGATCCCGTCCCACCTGTTCCTCGCCGAACCCGCCTTCCTCGAACCCGTCGCCGCCGTAACCGGCGGTGGTCTCGGACTGCGCCGCACCGCCGAGCCGGTGGCACTTGCCGAGTCGATCGATGCGCTGGTCACCGCGCTCGACGAGCGACGCGGCCTGCTGCTGTCCGGCGGGGTGGAGGCACCCGGCCGCTACCGGCGCCAGGCGCTGGGCTTCGTCGATCCGCCGCTGTCGGTGACGGCGCGAGGCCGCACCGTGCGCATCGATGCGCTGAACCCGCGCGGCCGGCTGCTGCTGCCCGTCGTGGCCGGCGCGCTGGACGGGCACGAGGCGCTGGTTGGGCTGGAGGTCACCGCCGGGCGTGTCACCGCCCTGGTGCGCCGGCCGGCCGGCGTCTTCGCCGAGGAGGAGCGCAGCCGCCAGCCCTCCGTCTTCAGCGTGCTGCGGGCGCTGATGGCGCTGTTCGCCTGCCCGGAGGAGCCGTTCCTGGGGCTTTACGGCGCGTTCGGCTACGATCTCGCCTTCCAGTTCGAGGCGATCCGGCGGCGGCTGGACCGGCCGGACGACCAGCGCGACCTCGTGCTGTATCTGCCCGATCGGTTGCTGGTGGTCGACCACGCCGCTGGGGTGGCTCGGCGCTTCACCTACGAGTTCGTGGCGGATGGCGTCTCGACGGAAGGCGTTGCCGATGGCGGGCGGGTGCATGCCTATCGTCCTGACACCAACGCCGCCGCGGAATGCGATCATGCCCCCGGCGAGTACCAGCAGGTGGTGCGGGCGGCGAAGGAGGCCTTCAACCACGGCGACCTGTTCGAGGTGGTGCCGGGCCAGACCTTCGCTGAGCCCTGCGCCGACAGCCCCGCCACCATCTTCCGCCGCCTGCGCACGGCCAACCCGGCCCCCTACGAGGCGCTCATCAACCTCGGTGACGGCGAGTTCCTGGTCGCTGCCAGCCCGGAGATGTATGTGCGTGTCGGCGGCCGGCGGGTCGAAACCTGCCCGATCTCCGGCACCGTGGCGCGTGGTGGCAACGCGTTGGTCGATGCGTCGCAGATTCTGACATTGCTGAACTCCGCCAAGGATGCGGCGGAGCTGACCATGTGCACCGATGTCGACCGCAACGACAAGGCGCGGGTGTGCGAACCCGGTTCCGTCCGTGTCATCGGCCGGCGGATGATCGAGCTGTATTCCCGCCTGATCCACACCGTCGATCATGTGGAGGGACGGCTGCGCGAAGGCTTCGACGCGCTGGACGCCTTCCTCACCCACAGTTGGGCGGTGACGGTGACCGGCGCACCGAAGCGTTGGGCCATGCAGTTTCTGGAGGACACCGAACGGTCGCCGCGCCGCTGGTATGGCGGAGCGTTCGGCCGCATCGGCTTCGATGGTGGCATGGACACCGGGCTGACCCTGCGCACCATCCGCATGAAGGACGGCATCGCCTTCGTCCGCGCCGGCGCCACCCTGTTGTCTGACAGCGATCCCGATGCGGAGGATGCCGAATGCCGGCTGAAGGCTTCCGCCTTTCTCGACGCGGTGCGTGGCGAGGGGGCGGGACCGCGGCTGTCGGTGGTCCAGACCGGGGCAAAGCGGAGCGGGGAGGGCAGGCGGGTGCTGCTGGTCGATCATGACGACAGCTTCGTCCACACGCTGGCCGACTATTTCCGCCAGACCGGCGCCAGCGTCACCACGCTGCGCCACAACCATGCGCGGGCGGCCCTGCGCAGCGACCCGCCCAACCTGCTGGTTCTGTCGCCGGGGCCGGGGCGGCCGGCCGATTTCGATGTCGGCGGCAGCGTGCAGGCTGCGCTCGACCTCGGCGTGCCGGTGTTCGGCGTCTGCCTGGGACTGCAGGGGATGGCCGAGCATTTCGGTGCGGAACTGGAGCGCCTGCCGGAGCCGATGCACGGCAAGGCTTCGGCGTTGCGTCATCAGGGTGGCGGGCTATTCGAGGGGCTGCCGCAGGGGATGAAGGCGGGGCGCTACCATTCGCTGGTGGCGCGGCGCGACAGCCTGCCGCCAGAGCTGCGGGTGACGGCGGAGACGGAGGACGGCACGGTGATGGCGATCGAGCACCGGACGCTGCCGCTGGCCGCGGTGCAGTTCCATCCCGAATCGATCCTGACTCTGGACGGCGCCGCCGGTGGCGGGGCCAATGGAGGGGCTGGGCTGGCGCTGGTCGCCAACGTCATGGAACGGCTGGCCGGGCGCGTCAGCAGGGCGCCTGAACGCGAAGCGGCGGCCTGAAGGGGCCGCCGCTGCGTAACTCCGGTGAACAGGCGAGTGACGGGGAAACCCGTCACTCCACCATGCCCAGCGCTTCCTTGTAGAGCTCCAGGATGGCTTCCTGCTCCTGGCGGTCGGCCTTGTCCATCTTCCGCAGGCGGATGATCTGCCGGATGATCTTGGTATCGAAACCGGTGCCCTTCGCCTCGGCGTAGACTTCCTTGATGTCTTCCTGCAGACCGCGCTTTTCCTCTTCGAGACGCTCGATGCGCTCGACAAAGGACTTCAGGCGATCCGCCGCGATGCCGCCGACGTCGGACATGGCTAAAACCTCAAACGATGGGGGTGTTCGGGAACGGGGCGGGACAATATCGGCGGGCGGGGGGAATGGCAAGCCGGCGATGTGCCGCCGGTACGCACGGCAGAGGTCCGGCTGCGTCATCGCGTCGCGGCCATTCCTTCGTACAAGCGTGACCGCCGCCGGGATTTGAACAGCTCGTGCCTGATTTGTCTTATTGTATGAAACAATCGTACGATGGACCTACGCAGCCATTCCCTTTGTTGCGGCGCACCCAATAGGCTGGTATTACCATCGGTGGGTTCGGCTTCACAAAGGCGCATGGATAAGTCATGTATGCGCGTCGTCTGGGCCGATAACCCATGGGGGATGCCGGGATCGGCGTATCTGAGGCAGGGGAGTTTTATCTAATGAAAGTCGCCATTCCAAAGGAGCGACGTGCGGGCGAACTTCGCGTGGCCGCCTCACCGGAAACGGTGAAGAAACTGAAGGGTTTGGGACTGGACGTGGTGGTTGAGAGCGGGGCCGGTCTCGGTTCCAGCATCACCGACGCGGCCTATGAGGCGGCGGGGGCGTCCATCGCCGCCGACGAGGCGTCGGCGCTGGCCGATGCCGACATCGTGCTGAAGGTGCAGCG
>CBFGPE010000079.1:0-32271 GCA_965650625.1 uncultured Azospirillum sp.
GGGCCAAGCGCAAGGTCGGCGCCAAGGGCTTCGTCGGCAACGCCACCGACGCCACCGCCTCCTATTTCGGGCAGGACCGGGGCATGGGCACCATGCCCCACGCCCTGATCGGCTATGCCGGTTCGACCGTGCGCGCGGCGGAGATGTTCCACGAGACCTTCCCCGATCTGCCGCTGACCGTGCTGGTCGATTATTTCGGCCGCGAGATCACCGACGGGCTGGAGGTCTGCCGCCGGTTCCCGCAGCTGGCCGCCCAGGGCAAGCTGTCGCTGCGGCTCGACACTCCCGGCGGCCGTTTCGTCGAGGGGCTGGACCCGCCCGGCTCCTACGCCGTGCTGGAGCGCCATGCGCCGCATGCGATCCGCGGCTATCGCGACGAGACGCAGCTGCGCTACCTGATCGGCACCGGCGTTTCGGCCGCGGCGATCCACTATGTGCGCGAACGGCTGGACGAGGCCGGCTTCCCGGCGGTGAAGATCGTCGCCAGCAGCGGCTTCGGCCCGGCCAAGTGCCGGCTGATGGCGGAGGCCAACGCCCCGGTGGACGTGATCGGCACCGGCAGCTACCTGCCCGAACGCTGGACCGAGACCTACGCGACCGCCGACATCATCGAGTATGACGGCGAACGCCGCGTGAAGGTCGGCCGCGAGTTCCTGTTCCGGCGGTAGCCCTTCCCTCTCCCGCACCTGATCCCCTCTCCCCCAGGGGGAGAGGGGATCAGGTGCGCTTCACCCCAAGCGCTTCGCGATCAGCGGCCCACGTGCCGGTGCCGTATCGCTCACCGTGACCGACGCGCGCAGGCGCCGTTCCGCCTCCTCGGCCTGTGCTTCCGTGCGGGCGTGCAGGATCGCCAGCGGGCGCTCGCCCGGTCCGGCGGCGTCGCCCAGCCCGGCGATCTCGTCGAAGCCGACGGCGAAGTCGATGGCATCGGTCGTCTTGGTCCGGCCTCCGCCCAGCGCCACTACCGCCATGCCAACCCCGCGGGTGTCGATGGCGCCGACGAAGCCGGACCGCTCGGCGAACACCGGGCGGACGATGGGCGCGCTTTCCAGATGGCGGTCGGGCTGCTCCAGCAGGTCGTCCGGCCCGCCCAGCGCCGCCACCATGCGGGCGAACCGCTCCGCCGCCGTGCCGTCGGTGATGGAGCGGTCGGCCATGGCCCGCCCGGCCGTGGCGTCCGGCGCCAGCCCGCTCAACGCCAGCAGTTCCGCCGCCAGCGCCGCCGTCACCTCGTAGAGCCGCGGTTCGGGCGGTTCGCCGCGCAGAATGGCGAGGCATTCCCGCATTTCCAGTGCATTGCCGGCGCTGTGGCCCAGCACCTCGTTCATGTCGGTCAGCAGGGCGACCGTCGGCAGGCCGGCGCCCTTGGAGACGGTGACGATGCTCTCGGCCAGCGCCTCGGCGTCCTCGAACCGCTGCATGAAGGCGCCGCTGCCGAACTTCACGTCCATCACCAGCGCGTCCAGCCCGGCGGCGAGCTTTTTCGACAGGATCGACGCGGTGATGAGGTCGAGCGATTCGACCGTTGCCGTCACGTCGCGGATGGCGTAGAGCCGCTTGTCGGCCGGGGCGATGTCGTCGGTGGCGCCGATCACTGCGCAGCCGACCTGCTTCACCACCCGGCGCAGCAGGTCATTGTTGGGCTTGGCGCGATAGCCGGGGATGCTCTCGAACTTGTCGAGCGTGCCGCCGGTGTGGCCGAGCCCGCGCCCCGACACCATCGGCACGAAGCCGCCGCAGGCCGCCAGCATCGGCGCCAGGATCAGGCTGACCTTGTCGCCGACGCCGCCGGTCGAATGCTTGTCGATCACTGGGCCTGGCAGGTTCAGCGACCGCCATTCCATCACCGTGCCCGAATCGCGCATGGCGCGGGTCAGCGCCACCCGTTCGTCCAGGCTCATGCCGCGGAAGAAGACGGCCATGGCGAAGGCCGCCGCCTGGGCCTCCGACACGCTGCCGTCGGTGATGCCGCGCACGAACTCCCGGATGGTGGCGTCGTCCAACGGCTGGCCGTCGCGCTTGGCGCGGACGATTTCCTGCGGAAGCATGCCTCAGTAGCCTCCCGCCGGGGCAGGCTCGCGCTCCCCATGCCCGGCAGCCGCCAGCAGCGAATCGAGCAGGCTGGAGGCGCCGAAGCGGAAGGTCTGCGGCGTCGCCCAGCCTTCCCCCAGGATATGGTCGGCCAGCGCCAGATAGCGCGCCGCCTCCGCCGCGTCGCGGATGCCGCCGGACGCCTTGAAGCCGACGCTCTTGCCCGATTCATAGATGCAGTCAAGCATCACCGCCGCGGCAGGCAGGGTGGCGGCCGGCTGCGTCTTGCCGGTGGAGGTCTTGAGGAAATCGGCCCCGGCGGCGATGGCGTCGCGCGCGGCCCAGGCCAGCAGGTCGGCGTCGGGGAAGGCGCCGGATTCGAGGATCACCTTCAGCAGCGCCTTGTCGCCGCAGGCCTCGCGGCAAGCCTTCACCACATTCATCGGCTGGGTGCGGGCGCCGTCGATGAATGCCTTGTAGGGCAGCACGACATCGATCTCGTCGGCGCCGTCGGCGATGGCCCGCCGGGTTTCCGCCGCCACCGAGGAGGCGTCCGCCTCGCCGGTCGGGAAATTCACCACGGTGGCGACCTTCACCGGCGTTCCCTCCAGCGCCTTGCGGGCGGTGGGGACGAAGCGCGCCCAGACGCAGACGGCGGCGACCGGCCCCACAGGCGTGACGGCGCGGGCGCAGAGGTCCTGCACCACCCGGTCGCTGTCGTCGCCGTTCAGGCTGGTGAGGTCGAGCATACCCACGGCACGGCGCGCCAGATCGGCGTCGGACGGGGCGTTGGCGCTGGCGTCGAGCGCGCTTTGCAGGTCGGCAGACAGTTTCATGACCGGGACCCGTCCTTTTCATGCAGGCGTTCGAGGAAGCCGACCAGCAGGCGCTCCAGGTCGGCGGCTGCCGCCGATGCGGCGGTCAGGGTCTGGTGATGATCGACCGGCCCGTCGCCGAGCCCGACGCCAAGATTGGTGACGACGGCGCAGCCGGCGACCCGCAGGCCGCAATGGCGGGCGATGATGCATTCCGGCACGGTGGACATGCCGACCGCGTCGGCGCCCAGCAGCTTCATCATCCGCACCTCGGCCGGCGTCTCGAAGGACGGGCCGGGATAGGCGGCATAGACGCCCTCCGCCAGATCGATGGACAGGCCGGCGGCGACCTCCTTCAGCAGGCCGCGCAGGTCCGGGTCCCAGGCATCGGTCATGCTGGGGAAACGCTCGCCGAAGGCCTCGTCGTTCGGGCCGGTCAGCGGGTTGGAACCCAGCAGGTTCAGGTGATCGCTGATCGCCATCAGCCGGCCCGGCCCGACCTCCAGCCGCAGCGAACCGACGGCGGCGGTCAGCACCAGCGTGTCGCAGCCGGCCAGTTTCAGCGCCCGCACCGCGGTCTTCAGCGAGTCGAAGCCGTTGCCTTCATAGGCATGGACGCGGCCCTGCATGCAGGCGACCTCGACCCCGCCGAGCTGCCCGACGACCAGCCGCCCGGCATGGCCGGACACGCTGGGGACCGGGAAGCCGGCGATCTCGCCGTAGGGGATGGATACGGCGTCGGCGATGCGGTCGGCGATGCCGCCCAGGCCGGAACCCAGCACGATGCCGACCCGCGGCCGGTGGCCGGAGGCACGGTGAAGGATGTCCGCGGCGGCGCGGGCTGCCGTCATGTCGGGAAACTCCGCTCAGAAGGCTAAATTGGTGGGGCCGAACGATTCGGGCAACAGGGTCTCCAGCGAAAAGGTCCGCCGCAGGCCGGCCGGGTCGCAGATGTGGATCGGGGTTTCCGGGGTCGCGAACTCGCGGATGCGCTGGCGGCAGCCGCCGCAGGGGGTGCAGATCTCCTCCGCCCCCGCCTCGCCGCCCATGACGAGGATGGCGCGGATGCGGCGGTCGCCGGCGGTGACCATGGCGCCGATGGCGCTCGATTCGGCGCACTGGCCCTGCGGGTAGGCGGCATTCTCCACATTGCAGCCGGCGAAGATGCGGCCCGATTCGCCGAGGATGGCGGCGCCGACCTTGAATTTGGAATAGGGGGCGTGGGAGTTCTCGCGCGCGGCATGGGCCGCTTCGATCAGCCGGGACAGCTCTGCGGTGTCGGCCATGGCGTCAGCGCTCCTTGACATAGGGGATGCCGCTCGCCTTCGGGGCGATGGCCTTGCCGACGAAGCCGGCCAGCAGCAGGACGGTCAGCACATAGGGCAGCATCTGGATGAACTGCACCGGGATGACGCCGATGCCCGGCAGCACCACGCCCTGGAGGCGGACCTGCACCGCGTCGGTGAAAGCGAACAGCAGGCAGGCGAACAGGGTCGGTCCCGGCCGCCATTTGCCGAAGATCAGCGCCGCCAGCGCCAGATAGCCCTTGCCGGCGGTCATGTCGCGGACAAAGCCGGCGCCATGGCCGGTGGAGAGATAGGAGCCGGCCATCCCCGTCAGCGCGCCGGTCACCAGCAGCGCCTGATAGCGCAGCTTCGTCACCGACAGGCCGGCGGTGTCGACCGCCGCCGGATTCTCGCCCACGGCCCGCAGCCGCAGGCCGAAGCGCGAGCGGTAGAGCACCCACTGGGTGGCGATCACCAGGACCAGCGTCACCCAGATCAGCACATTATTGCCATCCAGTAATTCGCGATAGACCGGCCCCAGCACCGGGATGCCGGCCAGCGCATCGACCCCCGGCAGCTCCACCGCGGGGATACGCGCCTGATTGGGCAGAAGCGGGGTCTGGCCGCCCTGCTGGAACCAGGCATAGGCCAGCGTCGGCGCCAGCCCGGCGACCAGAATGTTGATCGCCATGCCCGACACCACCTGATTGCCGTTGTGGGTGATGCAGGCGAAGCCGTGGACCAGCGCCAGCGCCACACCGGCGGCGATGCCGGCCAGCAGCCCCAGCCAGGGGTTCAGCGTCGTCGACGCGACGGCGGCGGAGAAGAAGGCGCCGGCAAGCATCTTGCCTTCCAGCCCGATGTCGACCACGCCCGACCGCTCGCAATACATGCCGGCGAAGGCGGCGAGCACCAGCGGCGTCGCCACCCGGATGGTGGCGCTCAGCAGTTGCAGCGCCAGAAGAAGCGCGTCCTCCATCGCTCAGCCCCTTCCCGTATCAGCGGTGGCGGCGGCACCGCGGCGGCGGAACAGCGCCTCCACCTGCGGCTTGAACAGGTTCTCCATCGCGCCGGCGAACAAGATGACCAGACCCTGGATCACCATCACCAGCTCGCGGTTGATCGTGGGATAGTCGAAGGAAAGCTGGCCGCCGCCCTGCGCCAGAACCCCGAACAGCAGGGCCGCCAGAATGATCCCGACCGGGTGGTTGCGCCCCATCAGCGCCACGGCGATGCCGACGAAGCCGACGCCGCCGGTGAAATTCAGGATCACCCGGTGCTGCACGCCCAGAATCTCGTTCACGCCGACGAAGCCGGCCAGTGCGCCGGAGATCAGCATGGCGATGATGATGTTCCGCGACGGCGAGATGCCGGCATAGACCGCCGCCCGCTCGTTGCGGCCGACGGTGCGCAGCTCGTAGCCCCAGCGGGTCCGGCGCAGGAAGATGTGGAACAGCAGGCAACAGGCCAGCGCCCACAGGAATGACAGGTTCAGCGGGGAGGCTGGAATGGCGATGCCGAACCAGCCCAGCGCCCTGTCCATCGACGGCAGCCAGACGCCCGGATCGAACTCGCGGGTTTCCGGCGACTGGCTGCCGGGGCGGATCAGCACGTCCACCAGCAGCCAGGTCATGATCGACGCGGCGATGAAGTTGAACATGATCGTCGTGATGACGATGTGGCTGCCGCGCTTGGCCTGCAGCCAGGCCGGGATGAAGGCCCAGGCGGCGCCGAACAGCGCCGACGCCAGCACCGCCAGCAACGCCACCACCGGCCAGGGCCAGCCGGTCAGCGCCAGCGCCACCAGCCCGGCGCCGAGCCCGCCCAGATAGGCCTGCCCCTCGCCGCCGATGTTGAACAGCCCGCAATGGAAGGCGATGGCGACCGCCAGCCCGGTGAAGATGTAGTCGGTGGTGTAATAAAGGGTGTAGCCGATGGCCTCCGGGTATCCCAGAGCCTCCGACAGCAGAAGCGACAGCACGTCGACCGGATTCTCGCCGATCACCAGGATCACCAGCCCCGACAGCACGAAGGCCGCGACGAGGTTGAGGACCGGCAGCAGCGCATACCCGATCCAGCCCGGCACGGCGCCCGGCTGTCCCTTACCCGACCCGCTCAGCAGCACCGGCGTCTCCTGGATTGCCCCGCCGCGGATTCTTAACCGCCAATGCTCTGCCGACCAAGCATTTCATGGTGACGGAATCGCTGCAGGTGCTGTGGGTTAGAAGGATTACAAAAACCCTTGCCGCAGCGCAGCAATCTGGCATGCTTCTTATCCATAGAATTTTTATGGCTATGGAGCATGCCCGATGCCGCTCGACATTCCGCAGACCTTCCGCCACCACGTCTTCTGCTGCGCCCAGCAGCGCCCGCCCGGCCATCTGCGCGGCAGCTGCGCCGCCAAGGGCGCCCACCCGCTGTGGCAGCGGCTCGACCAGAAAATCCAGGCGAAGGGTCTGGCCGATGTCGGCATGGCGATGACGGGCTGCCTCGGCTTCTGCTCCGCCGGGCCGTTGATGGTGGTTTACCCGGAGGGCATCTGGTACCGGCCGGAAACAGCGGAGGACATCGACGAGATCGTCGAGTCGCATCTGGTGAATGATGCGCCGGTCGAGCGGCTGGTGATGGTGCTGACAAGGTGAGTGGGTGTTTGCTCACGGTTGAGTGTCGGCTTCGGATGCCCCCTCCCTAACCCTCCCCCGCTCACGCGGGAGAGGGGACTGCCGCCGCTTCGCATAAGGCACCCTCTCCCGCCAAAGGCGGGGGAGGGTTGGGGAGGGGGCATCCGAAGCCTGAGCTCCGCCAAACCCCCACGCCTAGCAGACCTGCGGTTGCGGCATTGGGACGCGGGTGCATTTGCCCATAATGTGGGCAGCCTCCGCCATTGCCGTCCCGAACCAATCCCATGACCGACGCCGAGACCGCCGACCTGCTGCCTGCCGAGGCCGATTCGGTTCCCTATGCCGTCGGCTGCTTCCTGGGTGCGATCCTGCTGTTCGCGGCGATGGACACGCTCATCAAGTTCCTGACCGCCGATTACCCGGTGCCGCAGCTGATGTTCGTGCGCTCGCTGGTCGCCTTCCTGCTGGTGGGCGGCTACACGCTGTGGCGGGGCGGCGGGATCGCGGCGATGCGGACGCGGCGGCCCTGGGGCCATGTCTGGCGGGCCTTCGCCGGGCTGATCTCGATGGGATGCTTCTTCTATGCGTTCCGCGAGCTGCCGCTGGCCGACGTCTATGTGCTGAGCTTCGCCGGGCCGCTGTTCATCACCGCGCTGTCCGCTCCGCTGCTGGGGGAGCCGGTGGGCTGGCGGCGCTGGGCCGCGGTGGTGGTCGGATTCGACGGCGTGGTGGTGATGGCGCAACCCTCGGCCGGGGCACCGCTGGTGCCGGTGCTGGTCGGGCTGTGCGCCGCCCTGTTCTATGCGCTGGCGGCGCTGGCCGTGCGCGGCCTGTCGCGGACAGAGACCAGCGCGTCCATCGTGCTCTATCTGCTCCTGACGACGACGGTGGTCAGCGGTGCGCTGGCGGTACCGGTGTGGACGGCGCCAACCGGCTTCGCGCTGGGGTTGATGGCGCTGGTCGGCGCGATCGGCGCCGGGGCTCAGGTACTGCTGACCCAGGCCTTCCGCCGCGCGCCACCGGCGGTGGTGGCGCCCTTCGAATATACCGGCATGGTGTGGGCCAGCCTGTTCGGCTGGCTGGTGTTCGGTGATTTGCCGACCGTGCCGGTGATCGCCGGCGCGATGGTCATCATCGGCAGCGGGCTCTACATCCTGCATCGTGAAACCGTGGTGGCGCGCCGCCGGCTGGGTTCTTGACAGGACGGGGCCGGCGGCGACACTCTCGCCGCCTGTTCACGGCTGGGGTGCCCCTGCCTTCGCCGGATCGGCGGACGCGGGGGCTGAGACAACACCCATCGAACCTGATCCGGGTCATGCCGGCGAAGGGAGCCGACCGGAACCCGACGGATCGCCTGCAAACGCCCCGTCCCCTCCGCGTCGCTCCGGTTGCCGGCGCGAGTTGAGGAGTTTTCGGTCATGCGGCGCGCGCTTCCCCTTCTGTTTGGCCTGCTGGCGGCCACGTCCTACCTGTCTCCGGCGGCGCGGGCCGACGACACGCTGTCCTTTCCGGTGCTGGTGCCGCTGACCGGCTTCCTGTCGCTGGAAGGCACCAGCCAGCGCAACGGCGCGGTGCTGGCGCTGAAGCAGACGCCGGCCGGCGTCGCCATCACATCCGAAGTCGTCGACACCGGCACCTCGCCCGAGGCAGCGGTGACGGCGCTGGAACGCGCCGCCGGCAGCGGCACTGTCGGGGCGGTCGCCGCCAGCATGCTCGGCACCCAGATGCTGGCGATGCTGCCGCTGGCGCAGGAGTTGAAGCTGCCGCTGGTCACCGTGTCGGGCACCGCGTCGATCACCGAGCAGGGCAACCCCTGGGCTTTCCGTTTCTTCCCCGGCGACGCCGTGACCAAGTCCGCCCACGCCCGCTATGTGGTGGAGGAGTTGGGCAAGCGGCAGCCGGCGATCATCTATCAGACCACCGCCTATGGACAGAGCGGCAAGGCCCATCTCGACGCCGCCTTCAAGGCGTTGGGCGTGACCCCGGTGTTCGAGGAGGGGGTGGACCCGGCGGCCAAGGACCTGCTGCCGGTGCTGACCAAGGCGCTGGCCGCCAAGCCGGACGTGCTGGTGCTGCACCTGCATTCCGGCCCGACCGCGCTGCTGCTGCGGCAGGCGGCGTCCAGCGGCGTGACCCTGCCCATCGTCGCCGGCTCCGCCATGCATCAGCCGAGCACCGCGGCCCTGCTGGAACCAGCGGAGCTGAAGGGCGTCTGCGCCGAGACCGCGGCCTCGCCGATTTCCGGCGACACGTCGGAGGTCAAGGCCTTCACCGACGCCTACCGCACCGCCTTCGGCAAGGAGCCGGACGCCTTCGCGCTCGGCCAGTATGACGGCATGACCATGGTGCTGGAGGCGGTGAAGGCCGGCGCTCGGACGCCGGACGCCATCCGCAAGGCGTTGTCGACGGAGACGTTCAAGGGTCTCGCCATGACCTACAAGTCGGATGGCAAGGGCAACATGGCCCATTCCGCCGTCATCGTCTGCTACGACGGGACCAGCCACGTGCCGAAGCTGGTGAAGCGGTACGACGACCCGACACTCGCGGCGAAGTGAGCGGATGGCGGCGTTCCAACTGCTGGTCAACGGGGTGGCGCTGGGGGCGGCCTATGCCCTGGTGGCGCTGGGCTTCGTGCTGGTGCTGAACGCCACCTCGGCGGTGAATTTCGCGCAGGGCGACCTTGTGATGGCCGGCGGGCTGCTGGCGGTGGCGCTGGCGCCGCTGATCCCGCTGCCGGGCATCGTCCTGCTGCCGGTGGTGCTGGTGTTGATGGCGGCGTTGGGGCTCCTGCTGGCGCTGGCGGCCTATCTGCCGCTTCGGCGCCGGCCGCCGGTGTCGGTCTTCATCAGCACCATCGCGGTCGGCATCATCCTGCAGAACGGTGCCGCCATCCTGTTCGGGCCGGAGCCGCGCGCCGCGCCGCCGCTGTTCGGCGACGAAACCATTCATATCGCCGGTCTGGCGGTGCCGGAGCAGTCGCTCGCCATCGTCGCGGTGGCAGCCCTGCTGATCGGCGCGCAGCAATGGGTCTTCGCCCGCACCCAGCTTGGCCGCCGGCTGCGCGCGACGGCGCAGGATCCGGAGATGGCGCGTGCCTGCGGCGTGCCGGTTACCGCGATGATCCTGGTGACCTTCGCCATCGGTGCCGCCTGCGCCGGGGCGGCCGGGCTGCTGCTGGCCAACCGCTATTTCGTCACGCCAACCTCCGGCGGGGACCTGATCCTGAAGGCCTACATCGCGGTGACGGTGGGCGGCTGGGGATCGGTGCCGGGGGCGGTGGTGGGGGCTCTGCTGATTGCGCTGTTCGAGGTCGGTGTGTCGTCGGTGCTGTCCTACCCGGTGGCGCTGGGTGCCTTGTACCTGACCCTGCTGGCGATCCTGGTGCTGCGGCCGCAAGGGCTGTTCGGCGAAGCGGTGCGCCGCCGTGGCTGAGCGTCGGTCGGCCGTCCTTCTCACCGCCGGCGCGCTGGCGCTGCTGGTCTACGCGCTCGCCTTCGCTTCGCCTTACGGACTGCGCGTTCTGACCGTCGCCGGCGTCTATGCGCTGGCAACCTTCGGTTTCCAGATCGTCTTCGGTCTCGGTGGCGCGTTGTCGTTGGCGCAAGGCGCCTTCTTCGGCGTCGGCGCCTATGTGACGGGCATCCTCGGCAGCCGCTATGGGCTCGGATTCGAAGCGACCTTTCCGCTGTCGATGCTGGTTCCGCTGCTGCTGGCCTTGCCGGTCGGTCTGGCGGTGTTGCGGCTGGAGTCGCATTACTTCGCCCTGGCGACGCTGGGGATCGCGCAGGTGCTGCATCTGCTTGCGGTCAATTTGCCGGAGCTGACCGGCGGCTCCAACGGGCTGGCCGGGGTGCCAGCGGTGGTGCTGTTCGGTTGGGCGGCGCCGAGGGGGCTGCCGATGGCCGGGCTGGTCTGGGGGCTGGTGGCGCTCGGCGGGCTGATCGGCTGGCGCCTGGCGCGCGGACGGCTTGGGCGGTCGCTGACCATGCTGCGTGACGATCCGCTGGCGGCGGGGACGCTGGGGCTGGATGTCGGGCGGCTGCGGCTGGCCGCCTTCGGCATCAGCGCGCTGTTCGCTGGGGCCGCCGGGGCGTTGGCCGTTCACACCCAGCGCGTCGTCTCGCCGGAGGTGCTGGAGTTCCCGGTCATGGTCTCCATCCTCACGATATCCATCGTCGGCGGGCGTGGACGGATGGCCGGGGCGGTGCTGGGGGCCGTGTTGCTGCTGCATCTGCCGGAATGGTTCCGCTTTCTGGAGCGCGGCTATCTGGTCGTCTATGGCGCTGCCCTGCTGCTGACCATCGTGCTGGCACCGGATGGGCTGACCGGACTTCTTGACCGCCTGACGGCCCGCCTGTACGGCGGCAAGCCCCGTGCGCTGGCGGAGGCGAGGGAGCCGCCGCGGCCACACGCCCGGCCGGAGGGGCTGACGGTCGAGGACTTGCGGAAATCCTTTGGCGGCGTGCGGGCGGTGGACCGCGTGTCGCTGGAACTGCGGCCGGGTACCATCACCGGGCTGATCGGGCCGAACGGGTCGGGTAAGTCCACGGTCATCAACCTGCTGTCGGGGCTGGAGCGGCCGGATGCCGGCCGGGTGCGGCTCGGCGGGCAGGACGTCACCGGCGCCCGCGCCGACCGGCTGGCCCGCGCCGGACTGGCCCGCAGCTTCCAAGCGGCGGCGCTGCCGGCCGGGGCCGGCGTGCTGGAGGCGGTGGCCGCCGCCCGGCTCGCCTTCGATCCGGATGCTGCGACGGCGGAGGCGTATGCGCGCTGGGCGCTCGACCGGCTGGGCGTCGGCGAGCTTGCCGGGCAGTCCTGCGACGGGCTGCCGGCGGCGCTGCGGCGGCGGGTGGAACTGGCCCGTGCCCTGGTCCGCCGCCCGACGGTCCTGCTGCTGGACGAGCCGGCCGCCGGCCTGACCGACGGCGAGAAGGCGGATCTGGCGGACCTGTTGCGCGCCTTGGCGAGGGAGGGAATGGCGATCCTGCTGGTGGAGCATGACATGGGATTCCTGCTGCCGCTGGCCGGCCGGGTGCTGTGCCTCGACCGCGGGCGGGTGATCTATGACGGTCCGGCCAACGGCGTGCGCCGGGATCAGGCGGTCGCGACGGCTTACTTGGGCCGGGCGGGGGCGGCATGAGCGCACTGCTGTCCATCGGCAACCTGACCGCCGGCTATGGCGGGGCAAGCGCGCTTGACGACGTGTCGTTGACCGTGGCGGCGGGGGAGACGGTGGCGCTGCTCGGCGCCAACGGGGCGGGGAAGTCGACGCTGTTGAAGGCGCTGCTCGGCCTCGTGCCGGCGCGGGGGGAGCTGCGTTTCGACGGCGCCGATCTCGGCCCTCTGGCGACCGAGGCGCGGGTGAGGCGCGGCATCGGCTATGTGCCGGAGGGGCGGCGGGTCTTCCCCGGCATGAGCGTGCGCGACAATCTGGAGGTCGCCGGCCTGCCCGCCGCCCGCGACCGCGCCCGCGATGTCGAGCGCGTCTTTGCCCTGTTCCCCGACCTCGCAATCAAGAGCGGCGAGAGCGCCTGGCGTTTGTCCGGTGGCCAGCAGCAGATGCTGAGCCTGGGCCGCGCGCTGATGGGCCGGCCGCGCCTGCTGCTGCTCGACGAGCCGTCGCTCGGCCTGTCGCCCAAGCTGGCCGACGAGGTCTTCTCCGCTGTCGGCCGTATCGCCGCCGCCGGCACCGCCGTGCTTCTGGCCGAGCAGAGCGCGGCACGCGCCCTGGCGGTCGCGCCGCGCGCCGTTCTGCTGCGGCTGGGCCGCGTGGTCGGCGACGGGCCGGTGGCGTCGCTGTCGGAAGAGGCGCTGCGGGGGGCGTTCTTCGGGGGGTAGGGGCATCCCCCTGCGTGTCCCGTGCAACAGGTGTCAGCCTCCCGCAACAGGAAGGGCGGTTGGACTTGCGGATGGGGGCGGTCGCGGATAGCTTCGCCGCCACAACCATCTATGGATTACCTCGTGATGACCGCCCGCCTTGCCGCTCCGCTGTCCGCGCTTCTCCTGCTGGGGGTGGCGTCGACTCCGGCGATGGCGGAGCTGGTGCCGGTCGAGCCGAACATGCCGCCGGCCGCCTATTACGGGCTGCCCGAGCCGGAAGAGGAAATCCTGACTCCTGCCGCGCCGCAGCAGAGCGCCAAGCCGGCCAATCCTTCCGCACCGGGCGCTCCCGGCGGCGACAAGGCCGCCGCTCCGCCGAAGCCGGAAGGTCCGGGCGAACTGATCGAGAGCTGGGACGGTGGCGCCGCCAAGAAAAAGGACGGCAGCTTCGCCTATTGCGTGGCGGAGGGGGAATTCACCTCCGGCCATGTGCTGATGTTCGCCCGCAGCCCGAAGGGGGAGACCAACATCGGCATCGGCATTCCCGGCGCCGACCTGCCCAAGGGCGGCGAATGGCCGGTGACCATCGAGGTCGACAAGAAGCTGAAGCGGGAACGAACCGCCGTCGCTTCCCAGCCGGACATGCTGGTGGTCTCCAACGGCAAGGACGAAGAGCTGGTCGACGCCCTGATGGGCGGGAACGAGCTGGTAGTCTCGTCGGCCTCGGACCGCATTGCCTTCAAGCTTTCCGGCACCAAGAAGGTTCTGGGCGAGCTCAAGACCTGCGTCGACAAGGGCGGCAACGTCCCGCCGATCAAGGTCGCCGCCGGCCGCCCGGCGGAGAAGAAGAACCGCCTGCCGGAAGGGCTGGACAGCCTGCTGACGGCGGCCGGGGTGCATGACGCCGAACTGGTGCCGATGGACAAGGTCCCGCAGGAGCGCCGCCCGGCCGATGTCGCCTGGCGTTTCGGACCCATCGTCGGCGGAATCCGCGAGCGCGCGGTGGGCGAGGGCGCCAAGATCGACGAGCTGTCGGACAGCTTCGCCGACGCCATGAAGCAGCGCTGCGAAGGCACCCCGACGGTCAGCCTGAACCCGTCCGAACAGGCCGGTGCGGTCTGGCTGCGCACGGGATCGGTCGATTGCGCGATGTCGCAGGGCAAGCTGCACGTCACGCTGAACTTCCTGCTATCGCAGCGCCGGCTGTTCACCGTGATCTTCCACGAGGCCGGCGAACCCGACGTTGCGCTGGCCGACAAGGTGCGCGACAACCTCGCCCAGGTGCTGCGCCGTGCCGGCACCGCGCCGGCGCCGGCCACCACGGACGCGGCGCCGGTTCAGACGGCCCCCGTTCAGCCGGCCCCTGCGGCGCAGACCCCGGTAGCGCCCCCCACGCCGGCCCCAATCGCTCCGTCGGCGCCCGTGCCGGCGACGGTGAAGCCGCAGTCAAAACCGCAGCAAGCCAAACCCTGACGGAACTCACGCCCTTCCGGCCCATTGTCCCCTTACGGAAGGGCTACCAATCAGCGTGATCATGCCTGACAACTCGGCCTCCCTCGACGGCGTGGGCGAAAACGCCCGCGCCGGCAACGACCCCTATGCGACGCTCGATGCGTCCGCAGCCACAACCGTGTCCGACCGCTGGAGCGTCCGCAACAGCGTGCTTGCGGTGGTCGTGCTCGCCGCGCTGCTCGGCGGCGTGGTCGGGCTGGCGGTCGGGCTTCTCCACGAGGCGGTGCTGCTGATGCAGGCGCTGGCCTTCGACCTGCCGGAGGGCGAGCGGCTGGGCCAGGGCGCGCCCGACCTGCTGCGGACGCTTGGCGTCCCGGTCGTCGGCGGGCTGCTGCTGGGCATCCTGTCGATGCTGGTGCGGCGCTGGCGCCCCAATGCCATCGTCGACGCGGTGGAGGCGAACGCGCTCTATGGCGGCAAGATGTCGCTGATCGACAGCCTGCGGCTGACGGTGACGACGGCCCTGTCCAACGCTTCGGGCGCATCGGTCGGCATGGAGGCCGCCTATACCCAGGCCGGCGCAGGGCTGGCGTCCTCGCTGGGACAGCGCCTGCGGCTGCGCCGGGCCGATTTGCGCACCATGGTCGGTTGCGGGGCGGCGGCGGCCATCGCCGCGGCTTACCACGCGCCGCTGGCCGGCGCCTTCTACGCATTCGAACTGGTTCTCGGCGGCTACACGCTGGCGGTGCTGGCCCCTGTCGGAGCGGCCGCGGTGCTGGGGGTGGCGGCGTCGGCCCTGCTGACCGGTGGCGAGGTGCCGCTGGCGCTCGGCCGCCCGGTGGTGATCGCCAGCTGGGATTATGCCGCCTGCGGCGTCGTCGGCTTCCTGGCCGGCTGGCTCAGCATCCTCGCCATGCAGGCGGTGACGGTGGCGGAGCGCGGATTCAACCGGTTGCCGGGCCCGCGTTGGATGAAGCCGGCCATCGGCGGGGTGATGGTGGGCGTGCTGGCGCTGGCCGTGCCGGCGGTGATGGGCAGCGGCCCCGGCGCCGTCCCGCCGGAATTGGCGGGGGGTGCGCTGGCGCTGGCCTTGACGCTGGTGGCGAAGATTCTGGCATCGGCGCTGTCGCTGGGATCGGGCTTTCGCGGCGGCCTGTTCAGCGCCTCGCTTTTCATCGGCGGGCTGTTCGGCGGCTTGCTGGGGCAGACGACCTTCGCCTTCCTGCCGGGGCTGGGGATCGACAGCGGCCTGCTGCTGCTGGTCGGCATGGGATCGGTCGCCGCCGGGATCGTCGGTGCCCCGGTCACCATGGTGCTGCTGGTGCTGGAGACGACGCAGGATCTGTGGGCGGCGTCGGGCGTGCTGATCGGGGTGGTGCTGTCGACGACCGTGGTGCGCCAGGCCTTCGGCTACTCCTTCGCCACCTGGCGCTTCCACCTGCGCGGCGTGCCGATCCGCGGGGCCTACGACATTGGCTGGCTGTCGGAACTGACGGCCTTCCGGCTGATGCGTCGCGACGCCAAGACGGTGCCGGCCACCCTGACGGTGGAGGCGCTGCGCCGCCTCTATCCGCTGGGGTCGACCAAGGCGGTCTTTGCGGTGGACGAGATGGGGCGCTATGCCGGCATGGTTGACATGACGATCATCCACGACCCCGACCAGGATGCGGAGGCGACGGAGACGCGGGTCGGATCGCTGGCCTGCAAGGCGGACGCCGTCCTGATGCCCGGCGACGACGCCCGCACCGTGCTGAACCGTTTCGGCAGCGAGGAGGTCGAGGCATTGCCGGTGCTATCGTCTCCGACCGACCGGCGGATCATCGGCTATGTGACGGAATCCTTTGCGCTCCGCCGCTATTCCCAGGCGCTGGAGCGGCAGCGCGGCGAGGATTTGGGCGAGCGGGGGCTCTGGGGGCGCGACTGACGCACCCTCAAGGTTCGCTGTAGCCGGTGGGGACGATGCGCAACTCGTAGCGGGCCGGGTCGTGCTGGAAGATCAGGCCGCCGAAGCGTTCGGAATAGGGTGGCAGATAGTCGAACTGCGCCTCCGCCGTCTCCACCACCCGGTCGCCGGACCGCAATTCTCCATGCACGATCAGCGTTGCGGCGGTCGCGGCGGTCTGGTTGCGGATCCGGAAACGCACGGTGTGGCCATGGCCGCCTGTCCGCATTTCCATCACGGTCACGTCCATCTCGCCGGGGACCGAACTGTGCTCCTTGAGAGCGTACTGCACCATGTAGACGATCATCGCGGCGATCAGCAGTGCGCCGAGCCCCGCCACCACCCATTCGAGGGGAGAGGTCGGCGGTGCATGCTCCGCCCCGTCACTTGCCCGTGATCCGTTGTTTACCCGTGAATCATCGTCCGTCGTCGCCATCGGCCTCTCTCCACCTTCACAGGATCAGGGTCACAGGATCAGGCGAGCCGCCGCCGCGCCGATGGCGCAGGGAAAGCCCAGGACCACGGTCGCGCTGATGATCTCGGCCAAACCGGTGCCGTCGGTCCGGCCGAAGGTCCACAGCAGGTAAAGGCAGATCGCCAGCACGATCACATAGCCGACGACGGTGAAGCGCAGGAACAGGCTCCAGAACCCGACGCCGCCCGGCGGCTTCGACCCGCCGGGGAACTCCACCGCGTAGACGAAGGCGTGCATCAGCACCAGTGACAGCAGCAGCAACACGATCTCCCGCCACGGGTCCATCATGTAGGACAGCAGGATCATCTCCTCCGTCGGGGCGACGTTGAGGCCGAGGAACAGCGCCCCCACCCCCATCAGGAACAGCTCCTGCGGATAGCTCATCGCGGTCTGGCGCTGCATGCTCTCGCTGCTCTTCTGCCCCAACTGGTCGCGGGCAAGCATGGCGCCGATGGCGGCGGGAAAGCTCTGCAGCGCGATCTTGCCGATCACCTCGCGCGCCGGCATGTCGACGGACAGCACCTTGAAGATGCCGAGGATGACGACCGACATCACCACCGCCACGGCGATGGTGACGAAGGCGTCGGCGATGTCGTCGCGCAGACTGGCGGTGGATTTGAAGCCGCTGACCACCGACAGACCGACCAGCAGCGGGATCAGCAGCACCAGCAGCAGGACCAGCCGCCAGGAATTCATGGTGAAGCCGATCCACCACATCTCCATCGTCATCAGCATCGGCAGCGAGAAGATCAGCGCCCCGGCAAAGGCGCGCGCCAGCCCGACGAGGAAGGAACGGTTGTCCTCATAGGCTGGCTTGTCCGGCAATGCCGCTTCCGTCCGGCCTGTGTCGACGGTCATGCATCGTCTCCTCAAGCGCCTTTTCCAACCCCGCCGCGATTGCCGGAGCCGTCTTTCCACCTTCAACGCTTACGGCCACGCACTGGTTTCGTGATTCCGCGTGGGAACTTCGGATTGCCCACGAAACCGTCGAGCCTCGGCTGTGTTGACCCCGAGGGGGAAAATGGGCGTGGCCCGGCGAAGGGGAGGCGACGGATATGAACTGGGCGAGCCGGCTAATCGAGCGAGCCTCTCTGCGGCCCGGCCTGCCCATTGCGGCGCTCGCCCTTGCCGGATTCGCTCTGGCAGGGTGCGAGGGGCGGCAGTCGGCGCTGGATGCCGCGGGCGTCAGCGCGCAGGAGATCCTGGCCACCAACTGGATCCTCTTCATCGGCGCCGGGGTCATCTTCCTGGTGGTGATGGCGCTGGCGCTCTATGCCGCGCTGGTCCGGCCGGAACGGTTTCCCGGCCGCCGCGCCTGGGTGATCGGCGGCGGCATCCTGTTCCCGCTCGTCACGCTGACGGCGCTCCAGTTCCATGAATTCGCCCTTGCCCGCCGTCTGGCGACCCTTGCGCCAAAACCGGAACTTGTGGTCGAGGTCTCCGGCTACATGTGGTGGTGGGACGTCCGCTATCATGTGGAGGGGCAGGAGCCGCTGCGCGGGGCCAACGAACTCGTGCTGCCGGTCGGGCGGCAGGTGGAACTGCGGGTCGCCAGCGCCGACGTCATCCACAGCTTCTGGGCGCCGAGCCTCGCCGGCAAGATCGACATGATCCCCGGCCATGTGAACCGGCTGCCGATCGTGGCGCAGCGGCCGGGGCTCTATCGCGGCCAATGTGCCGAATTTTGCGGGGCGCAGCATGCGCTGATGGCCTTCGACATCCGGGTCCTGCCGGCGGACGAATTCGACGCCTGGATGACGGCGCAGCGGCGCCCGGCGCCGGAGCCGGTAACGCCGCAGCTTGCGCGTGGCCGCGATGCCTTCTTCGCCTTCGGCTGCCAGTCCTGCCACGCGATCCGCGGGACGGCGGCGGCGGGGCTGGTCGGTCCGGACCTGAGCCGCGTCGGCGCCCGGCCGTCGCTCGCCGCCGGGACGCTGCCGACACGGGTGGAGACCCTCGCCGCCTGGATCCAGGGCGCCCAGCACATCAAGCCCGAGAATCGCATGCCATCCTTCGACGTGATGGACGGCGAGACCCTGGACGCCATGGCCGCCTGGCTGGAGAGTCTGAAATGACGCTGCGCACCGACGAGCCCCGCGACGAGTTCTCCGACGGCAGGCTAACTCCCAGCCCCGTCCCCCGCCCGGAGGGGGAGGAGGAGAGGCTTCGCCGCCTCTGGCGGCTGCCGCGGGGAATCGCGCTGCTGACCGCGGTGAACAACACCAAGGTCGGCGTCTGGTACATCGGCACGGCGCTGCTGTTCTTCCTGATCGCCGGGCTGCTGGCGCTGGTGATGCGCCTGCAGCTTGCGGTGCCCGACAACGACCTGCTCGACCACAACACTTACAACCAGTTCTTCACCGTCCACGGCACCGGGATGATGTTCCTGTTCGCCGTGCCGATCGTGGAGGCCATCGGCGTCTATCTGCTGCCCTCCTTCCTGGCGGCGCGCGACCTGCCCTTTCCCCGGCTGTCGGCCTTCGCCTTCTGGGCCTATTTCTTCGGAGGCATCGCCTTTTTCTGCTCGCTGATCTTCGGGGCGGCGCCCGATGGCGGCTGGTTCATGTATCCGCCGCTGACCAGCTACGAGCATTCGCCGGGCATCAATGCCGATTTCTGGCTGCTCGGCATCGGCTTCATCGAGATCTCGGCCATCGCCGGCGCCATCGAGATCGTGGTCGGCATCCTGCGCACCCGTCCGCCCGGCATGACGTTGGACAAGCTGCCGATCTATGCGTGGTCGATGCTGGTGATGGCGGGGATGATCATCTTCGCCTTTCCCGCCGTCATCGTCGCCACCGCCTTGCTGGAGATCGAGCGCGCCTTCCACTGGCCCTTCTTCATTGCGGAGAAGGGCGGCGACCCGCTGCTGTGGCAGCACCTGTTCTGGTTCTTCGGCCATCCGGAGGTCTACATCATCTTCCTGCCGGCGGCCGGGCTGGTGTCGATGATGGTGCCGACCCTAGCCCGCCGTCCGCTGATCGGCCATGACTTCGTGGTGCTGGCGCTGGTCGGGACGGGGTTCTTCAGTTTCGGGCTGTGGGTTCATCACATGTTCGCCACCGGCATCCCGTCGCTGTCGCTCAGCTTCTTCTCTGCCGCCAGCATGGCGGTGGCGGTGCCGAGCGGCATCCAGGTCTTCGCCTGGATCGCCACGCTGGGAGCCGGGCGGGTGCAATGGACGGTGGCGACGCGCTTCCTGTTCGGCTTCCTGTTCATCTTCGTCCTGGGCGGGCTGACCGGCGTGATGGTGGCGGTGGTGCCCTTCGACTGGCAGGCCCATGACAGCTACTTCATCGTCGCGCACCTGCATTACGTGCTGATCGGCGGCATGGTGTTCCCGGTCTTTGCCGGGCTTTACCACTGGTGGCCGACGCTGAACGGCCGGCTGCTTTCGGAGCGGTTGGGAAACTGGGCATTCTGGCTGATGTTCATCGGCTTCAACACCGCCTTCTTCCCGATGCACATCAGCGGTCTGTTGGGCATGCCGCGTCGGGTCTACACCTATCCCGGCGATCTCGGCTGGAACCTGCTGAACATGGTGTCGACCGTGGGCGCCTTCGTGCTGGCGCTGGGCGTGCTGCTGGTTCTGGTCGACATGGCGCGTAGCGCGCTGGGCTGGGGGGAGAAGGCCTCCGACAACCCGTGGAATTCCGGGACGCTGGAATGGCTTCCCAACGAGCTGTATGCCGTGCGCAGCATCCCGCACGTCACCGGCCTCTATCCCCTGTGGGACAATCCCGACCTGCCGCGCGAGGTGCGCGAGGGCGCCCATTTCCTGCCCGGCGCGCCGACCGACAGGCGGGAGACCATCGTCACCAGCCCCATCGAGGCGAAGCCGCAATATCTGATGCCGCTGCCGGGGCCGCATTGGGCGCCCTTCCTGGCTGGGCTGTTCACCGCCACCCATTTCATCAGCCTGACGCTGAAGTTCTATTATTTCTCCCTGGTTCCGGCGGTGCTGGCGATCGGGTTGGTGATCTGGTGGCTGTGGGGCCTCGATAAGGGGGCGGACCACCCGCCGCAGGATGTCGGCGGCGGGTGGCGCGTGCCGGTCTATGTACAGGGGCCGAAGAACCATAGCTGGTGGGGCATGGTGGTGCTTCTGCTGGTGGACGGCACCGCCTTCGCCTGTCTGATCTTCACCTATCTGTTCCTGTGGACGGTCAGCCCGGACGTCTGGCCCAAGGGGGGAGACGCGCTGCCGGACCTGCCCTGGCTGGCGGGCGGGCTGGCGCTGTGGGGGCTGGCGGCGCTGGCCATCGGCTGGGCGCGCTCCGCCGTGGACAGCAACCGGCATGGCCGGGTCCGCATCGGGCTGATCGTGGCCTGGGCGGCGATGGTCGGCGGCATCCTGCTGGACGCCGCTGCGCAGATGCAGACCGGCCTCGTCGGTGCGGACAGCGCCTATGGCGCCATCGCGTATATGCTGGTGGCGTGGCAGGGCTTCCACGTCGCGGTGATGACGCTGATGCTGGGCTACACGCTGGCGCGCTCCGCCGCCGGGCTGCTGCATTCGGAGCGGCGGGTGACCTTCGACAACACCATGCTGATGGGCTGGTACAGCGCGGCACAGGGTGGAACCGCCCTGCTGCTTCTGCACCTGTTCCCCCGTCTGGCGATCTGAGGGAGGAGCGCCATGGCAAGCCGCAGCTTTCCGGGCATCTTCATCGGGATGCTGGCGCCCTTTCTGATCTGGGCGGCGCATTTCGGCGTGGTCTACGGCATCAACGGGATGGTCTGCGCCCGCAGGGCGGAGGACGCGCAACTGCTGGGCTTTCCAATGTCCGTGGCGCTGGTCGGAATCGCGACGCTGCTCGCCCTGGGCTGGGTCGCGGTCCTGCTGGTGAAGGCGTGGCGCGGTGCCGGGCCGGGAAAACATGTCGGCGCCGCCGACCCGCGCCGCTTCGCCCGCTGGTTCGCCGTCGCCGGATCGGGTGGCGCACTGGTCGCGATCCTGTGGGTCGGCATGCCCGCCCTGATGGTCCCCGCCTGCGGTTGAAAGGCCGCTCCAAAAGCACTACGCCGGTTCCCGGACGCCGCGGCGGCTTGATATGCCGTCGCGATGCCCCGGAACCGGCGTAGAGAGCCGGCGTTCCGCTTGCCGTGAAGCCGCGGTTACTGCTGGGTGCCGGTCTGGCCCATCGAGCCCTGCGGGGTGCTCTGGTTCTGCGGGGTGTCGCTGGGCATCGCATTGCCACGCGAGTTGCCGGTGTTGCCCATCGAGCTGCTGTTGCCCGTGTTGTTCATGTTGTTGCGGTTGCCGCTGGTGCTGCCGGACGTGCCCATGCCGTTGTCGTTCATGTTCAGTGCGGCCATCGTCTGCTCGTCGGCGCGGCCGGTGGCGCGTAGGCCGTTATTGCGCTGGAACTTCATCAGGGCGCTGCGGGTGTTGGCGCCCCAGATGCCGTCCACGGCGATGTCGCGGCCGTCATTGCGGTCGTTCAGCGCCTGCTGAAGTTCACGCACCTGCTCGTGGCTCATGCCCTGCATCGAGGACATGCGGTGGCGGGAGGAGGAGCGGTTGGAGGACGAATCGTCCGACATATCCTGGCGGACTTCGCGGGTGGCGCGGTCGGTCACGCGGTCGGTCTTTTTGCTCAGGCTTTCGTCCATGCTGTTGCCGGCCACCGCGCCGCCGACGCCGCCCACCACAGCGCCGACCGGGCCGCCGACGACGGCACCGGCCACGGCACCGGTGCCGGCACCCGTCGCCGTCCGCGAGGTATCGGTGCTGCCGCAGGCGCTGAGGGCGAACAGGGCGCCGGCCGCGGTGGCGGTCATGACGATCTTCGAAATCCCACGCATGGTTGCCATCCTTCTCGATTACGATTCGATGTTGGCGACCCGCCGCCCGGTGCGGCCTGTACTGTCCTGCCGCACGGCAAGCGACAGCTGGGTCATGTGATGAACAATCAGCAGCGGGCCTTCTTGTTCCATGACGTCGCTTCAGGATTTTCCGTCGTCGCCCTTCACCATGGCGCGTTCGGGGGCGCGGCGGGAGTAATACTCCGCCACTGCATCGATCTGTTCGTCGGTCATGCGGCGGACGGCGGCCTCCATGATGCGGGACAGTGCCGTGTTGCCTCGCGCCCCGTCCCGCCACAGCCGCAGCTGGGCGGCAATGTAGGACGCATGTTGCCCGTCCAGGGACGGGTACCGGGGATCGCGGGCATACCGGGTGTCGCCCTCCGCTCCCTCATGGCAGCCGGAGCAGGCGGCGACGCCATCGTCCGGGGCACCGGACTCCGCGATCCGGCGGCCGAGATCCAGCCGCTCGGGCGCGGGATTGGCGGCCTTAACCGTTGCCTTTGCAGGCTTTTGCGCCGCGTAATGCTCGGCCAAGGCGCGGATCGCGTCATCGTCCAATCCGGCCGCCACCGGTTGCATGATGCCGCTGAAGCGGTTGCCGTCGGCATAGGCCCGCAGCGTCTCGCGCAGATACTCCGCCGACTGTCCGGCGATCCGCGGGAAGGCGCCGATGTTGTCGCCGTTCCCGTCAAAGCCGTGGCAACGGGCGCAATCCTGCAGCGTCTCCCCCAAGGCCTTGCTCATCGGACCGCCGGCCGCGCCGGTCAGCTCGGCCACGCGGGCGTGGTCGTCGGCCTGCGCCCGACCGAAAGCGAGGCCGTGGTATTCTTCCGCGCTCATCCCTTTGAGCCGCAGGAGAAAGGCGGTAACCGCCCAGGGTTCGTCCTCGCGCTGCTGCGCCGGCCATGCCGGCATGCCGGCGTATTTGATGCCGTGGAGCGTGATCCAATACAGCTCCCGCGGCTTCCACTCCGCCACCTTGTCGGGCAGATAGGGCGGTTCCGGCATCATGTGGCGGGAGATCGGGTTGCGCGGCGTGTCGGGGGCGCCGTGGCAAGGCGCGCAGCCATCCTCGTAATGGCCGGCGCCGCGTCGGACCAGCGCCGGGTCGTTCAGGTCAGGCGGCTCGCCGACGGATGCGGCATGCCTTTCCACCGAACGGCGCATCGCCATTTCGAAGAACATCTCGACCGGCGTCCAATGCGCCTTGCTCGCCGCCACGCTGTACAGGCCCGACCACGCGAACAGGAGCCCGCCGATCCCGGCCGCCACGCCTGCGATGGCGAGTGTCTTCAGGGTTCGCCACATGCGCTCAACCGGCCTTTCCGCTGGAGAGTTGCCCGTCGCCCCCCATGACCATCATGCCCCTGACGCAGCCAGCGGGCTGCGCCGGCCAGCACCAGCGCGACATAGGCCAGCGCGCCGACGACACCCATGATCAGGCCGCCCAACTGCTGGTCGGCCAGCGGCGACAGGCCCCAGGGCGCGGTGGTGGTCAGGTGGTAGGGAAACAGCGGCGTTCCGGCGAAGATCAGCAGCGCCGCCAGCATCGCGAGATGGACCGAGGTGCCGAAGGCCGCCAGAAGGCCGCGCAGGCGCATGGCGTTGTCGGTCGGCGCCAGGACCGTCCGCCATGCCGCCACCGCCCCGGCGAACAGCGTGCCGTGCATCAGCCACAGCACGGCATCATTCGCCAGCGCCGCCATGTAGGGGCCCGGCAAATGCCAGACCCACAGCGTGATGCCGAACAGACCCCAAGCCAACTCCGGCTTTGCCAGCGGTCTCGTCATCCTGCGCAACGGCTCCGGCCACCGCACCGTCCCAGCCGGCCAGCCGAGCAGGAACAGCGGCGCCGCGACCTGGATGGTCAGCAGATGCTGGGCCACACGGGCGGAAAACAGGGCGGAGGTCAGGCTGCATAGCGGGGAGACGAAGGCGACGCCCAACACCAGCCAGCCGGCGGTCAGACACAAGGAGCGATGACGGGCATGGTCGGTGTGGCCGGCCGGACGGCGCGCCACCATCGCCAAGCCGACCGCGGCCAGGGCGAAGGCGGCCAGCAGCACCGGATCACCGTTCCAGGCACTCGACAGCTCGCCCGGCACCGGCGGGACACCGCAGTAGGGAACGAAGGGAAAGCTGTCTGTCGCCATGGTGCGGCCTCGCGGGTTCCGAAGTCGGTGATTTGGAACTGGTGATTTGACGTTGGGGATTCTGCCGTCTCTGCATGCTGTCCAATAACCGGCATGGCGGGTTGTTCCCTTGCACGGTGACGTTTCCGGCGGCAAATGACCGGATGGACAGGGAGCAGATCGGTCGTTGGGGTGTTGATCCGCGCATGGCCAATCGGAAACGCAGCCGGAGATCGTCATGCCCGCCGCCTTGCCCCGCCGCACCCGCGCCCTTTCCGCCGTCTGCGCGGCCGTGCTGTCGGGGCTGCTCACCGCCGCGCCGGCGTGGGCGCAAGGGCAGCCTGGAGGTGGACAGAAAGCGCCGCCCCCGGCGGTGACCACCGCACCGGTGGAGAGCCGCGACGTCGCCCCCGCGTCCGACTTCATCGGCCGGATCGAGGCCATTCGCTCCTTCGACGCCCGTCCCCGGATCGAAGGCACCGTCGAGCAGGTCGCCTTCCAGGAGGGGCAGGATGTCCATGAGGGCGACCTGCTCTATGTGATCGAGCCGGCGCCCTATCAGGCCGCACTGGACAGCGCCAAGGCCCAGCTCGCCAGCGCCGAAGCCAAGCTGCGCGAGGCGGAACGTGCCTACAATCGCGCCGAGGAGCTGCGCCAGCGCGGCAACGTCTCGCAGGCGCAGCTTGATCAGGCGCTGGCCGACCGCGACGCCGCCCAGGCGGCGGTGATGATGAACCAGGCCCAGGTCCGCACGGCGGAAATCAATCTCGGCTACACCCGCATCGCCAGCCCTGTGGACGGCCGCATCGGCGCCACGGCGGTGACGCAGGGCAACCTCGTCAACCCGTCCACCGGCGTGCTGGCGACGGTGGTGCAACTCGATCCCATCCGCGTTGTCTTCTCGGTTGCCGACCGCGACCTGCTGGCCTTCCAGCGCAAGTTTGATGTCCGCCAGCCGTCGCAGGCAGCGGAGAAGTTCGTGCCCACCCTGGTTCTGCCCGACGGCAGCGACTATGCCGAGGACGGCCAGATCGAGTTCGCCAACAACCGCGTCGATCCGCAGACCGGCACCGTCAGCATCCGCGCCACCTTCGCCAACCCGCAACGCCTGCTGCTGCCCGGTCAGTATGTGACCGTGCGGGTCCGGCGCGACCAGCCGGAACAGCGACCGGTGGTACCCGTCGCCTCGGTCCAGCAGGACCAGCAGGGGCATTACGTGCTGGTGTTGGACGATCAGAACCGGGTGCAGCGCCGCCCGGTGGAGACCGGAGCGCAGGTCGACCAGTCTCTGGTGGTGGAAAAGGGGCTGACCGCCGGCGAGACCGTGGTGGTCGGCGGCGTGCAGAAGGTGCGGCCGGGCATGGTCGTGCAGCCGACTCCGGCGGACCAGCTGGCCGAGGGAAATCCGGCAGGCGCCGGCGCCGGTTCGTCCGGCGGTGCCGCTGCCGCTGCGGCGGGCGGCGCCTCCGGTACGGCGAAGGAGTGAGGCGATGTTCTCCGCGCTCTTCATCCGCCGGCCGAATCTGGCGATCGTCATCGCCGTCGTCACGCTGGTCGCCGGCTTTCTGGCGCTGAACGCCATTCCGGTCGCTCAATATCCGTCGATCACCCCGCCAACCGTCCAGGTGTCGGCCACCTATCCCGGTGCCAATGCCCAGGTGGTTGCCGACAGCGTCGCCGCCCCGATCGAAGCCCAGGTGAACGGCGTGGAAGGCATGCTCTACATGTCGTCCACCAGCACCGACACCGGCAGCTATTCGCTGACAATCACCTTCGCGCCGGGCACCGATCCCGACATCGCCGCGGTCAATGTGCAGAACCGCATGTCGCTCGCGACCGCCAGCCTGCCGTCGGAGGTGACGCGCCAGGGCGTTACGGTGCGCCGGCAATCGTCCAACATGCTGATAGCGGTGAACGTCTATGCACCCGATGGCAAGTTCGACCCGATCTTCATCTCCAACTACGCCAGCCTGAACCTGCGCGATTCCATCGCCCGCGTCCCCGGCGTCGGCGATGCGCAGGTGCTGGGCGCGCTCGACTACAGCATGCGCATCTGGATGAACCCGGACCGCATGACGGCGCTGGGCATCACCGCTTCGGATGTGATCGGCGCCATCCAGAAGCAGAATGTCCAGGTCCCAGCCGGCCAGATCGGCGCCCCACCCATCGGCGGTGACCAACAGCAGCAATTGACCATCATCGCCCGCGGCCGGCTGAACGATCCGCAGGAATTCGCCAACATCATCATCCGCAGCAACGAAAACGGCGGCATCGTCCGCCTCAGCGACGTGGCGCGGGTGGAGCTAGGGGCGCAATCCTACACCTCCTCGTCCAAGTTGAACGGCGCACCGGCTGCGACGCTGGTCGTCTACCAGTCGCCGGGCGCCAATGCGCTGGATGTCGCCCAATCGGTGCGGGCGGAGCTTGAGCGGCTGTCGCAACGCTTCCCCGAAGGGCTGAAATACGCCGTCGTCTTCAACACCACCAACTTCGTCACCGCCACCATCGAAGAGATCGTCCTGACGCTGGGCATCACCTTCCTGCTGGTGGTGGCGGTCATCTACATCTTCCTGCAGGACTGGCGGGCGACGCTGATCCCGACGCTGGCGATCCCGGTGTCGATCATCGGCGTCTTCGCCGTGCTGCTGGTCCTGGGCTACAGCGCCAACACAATCACTTTGTTCGCATTGATCCTCGCCATCGGCCTGGTCGTCGACGACGCCATCGTCGTGGTGGAGAATGTCCGGCGCGTGATGGAGGAGCATCCCGACCTGTCGTCGACCGAGGCGGCGGGCAAGGCGATGGGGCAGGTCAGCGGCGCCATCGTCGCCTCCACCCTGGTGCTGGCGGCGGTGTTCGTGCCGGTGGCCTTCCTGCCGGGCATCACCGGTCAGCTATACCGCCAGTTCGCCGTCACCATCGCCGCCTCCTTCATCATCTCCGGTATCAATTCCCTGACGCTCAGCCCTGCGCTGTGTGGCTTGCTGCTGCGCAAGCCGGCGAAGCCGTGGCGGCCGCTGGCGGCCTTCAACCGCGGGCTCGACCGGGTGCGCGACGGCTATGGCCGGCTGGTGCATGGGTTGGGGCGGCGGCTGGTGGTCGGGTTGGTCCTGTTCCTGGCGATCACCGCTGGCGCTTTCGCCCTGCTGCGCAGTCTACCCACCGCCTTCCTGCCGGCGGAGGACCAGGGCTATTTCTTCGTCAACGTCCAGCTTCCCAGCGCCGCGTCGGTTACCCGCACCCAGGCGGTAATGGACCGCATCAGCGAAACCATCAAGGAGGAGCCGGGCGTCGCCGACGTCATCGCCATTTCCGGCTTCAGCATCCTCAGCGGCCAGGGTTCCAATGTCGGTCTCATCATCGCCGCGCTGAAGCCCTGGGCGGAGCGGGGGAGCGACCAGACGGTGGACGCCATCCTGGGCAGCCTGCGCCCGCGATTCGGCGCGATGCCGCAGGCGACGGTCACCGCCTTCAACCCGCCCTCCATCCCCGGCCTGGGCGCCACCAGCGGCTTCGACATGCGGGTGCTCGCCACCGGCGGGCAGAGCCCGCAGGAGTTGGGATCGGTGCTGCGCGGCCTGCTGATCGCCGCCAATCAGGATCGGAACCTGCAGGTGGTGTTCAGCACCTACAGCGCCGACGTGCCGCACCTTTATCTGGACGTCGACCGTACCCGCGCCTCCCTGCTGGGGGTATCGCCGGCCGACATCTTCACCACGCTGCAGGCGCATCTGGGCGCCAGCTACGTCAATGATTTCAACCTGTATGGCCGCGTTTTCCAGGTGAAGGTGCAGGACGCCGCCCGCTTCCGCGATCAGGTGAAGGAGATCGACCAGCTCTATGTCCGCAGCCAGTCGGGCGACATGGTGCCGCTGCGCAGCCTGGTGTCGGTGCGCACCACGCTCGCCCCCGACAGCATCACCCGCTACAACCAGTTCATGTCGGCCTCGGTAAACGGGCAGGCGGCGGCCGGCGTCAGCTCCGGCCAAGCCCTGACCGCCATGCAGGACGTGGCGCAGAACACCCTTCCGCAGGGCTACGCCACCGAGTGGAGCGGCCTGTCCTATCAGGAAAGCCAGGTCGGCAATCAGGGGCTGATGGTGTTCGGGCTCGCCCTGCTGTTCGGCTACCTGTTCCTGGTAGCGCAGTATGAGGACTGGCTGATTCCGCTGGCGGTGCTGCTGTCGGTGGCCGTCGCCGTGCTGGGGGCCGGCGTCGGGCTGTGGGTCGCCGGGATTCCCAACGACATCTATGCGCAGATCGGGCTGGTGCTGCTGGTCGGTCTGGCGGCGAAGAACGCCATCCTGATCGTCGAGTTCGCTCGGGAACAGCGGGCCGACGGCCGGTCGATCGTCGATGCCGCGGTGGCCGGCGCCCGCCAGCGCTTCCGCGCCGTGCTGATGACCGCGCTGGCCTTCATCCTGGGCACGGTGCCGTTGCTGATCTCCACCGGCGCTGGCGCGGCCAGCCGGCGGTCGATCGGCACCACGGTGTTCAGCGGCATGGTGGCGGCGACGGTGATCGGCATCGTCTTCGTCCCAGTGCTGTTCGTCGCCTTCCAGCGCCTGACGGAGAGGCTGCGGGGCCGTCCGCGTACCGTCCAGGCGGAGAGCAAGCGTGCCTAAAACGCGGCCGGCGGGACCTCGGCCGTCCGGGGCGAGGCGGTCTGTCCGGGCGACAGCCTGAACCAGTCCAGGCACCCGGTCGGGACCACGCTGTTGCTGACCAGCAGCGCCCCCCGGCGGTAGAGGCCGAGCGTGCTGCCTCCGTCGGGCAGGTCGATGGCCCAGAGCTGACCGCTGGGGTCGCTCCACACCGCGCGGCCGTTGACGGATGCCAGCGCCGCCAGCGCCTCGACCGGGGCGATGTCCGGGCGGAACAGCACGAGCGTGGTGGTGACGCCGGGCGGCGGCAAGTTGGCGACCGCCCCGGCGATGCCGACGGCAAGCGCCAGCTGCAGGGGCACAGCCGTCCGGCGCACGCCGACCCTGTTCGTGGGGCCGTGGTCGCCGCGTGTCAGCAACCATCCCGCCACCATCACGGCGACACCGAAGACGAAGAACCATAGCAGATCCCAGAACAGCTTGTTCTCGACGTCCATGCGGATGCGGTGGATGCCGAGCAGCCAATGGGACAATAGCCCGTCCAGGATGTGCCAGGCACCGAATCCAACCAGCGCCCATCCCATCGGCCGGCGCCCGCCGACAAAGGCCAGGGCCATGCGCCCGCGCCACAGCAGCCAAAGCCCAATGGCGGCAATCACGTACATCAGGGTGTGGAAAAGTCCATCCGCCAGGATCTGCACCCGGATGTCGGCATAGGCCGGGCTGGAGAGGCCGGATAGCAGATGGTGCCACTGCAGGATCTGGTGCAGCAGGATCCCGTCAAAAAAGCCGCTCAGCGCAAAACCGAGGCTGAAGCAGGCAAACAGCAGCCTTCTGCCCGGTCCCTGCGGAAGGTCCGACATCGGCAGTGGGTGCGGCAGTGGGTGCGGCAGGGGATCGGTGGCGGTCATCGGGCGGCACTCCACGCATCGGCCGGTCGGGCATTGCCAAGCTGCCCCCTGTCCCCAACAGGGCCGTCCTATTCCCGTTCCCGCCCTTGCGGACGCCCGATAACGGGGTGGTTGCCACAGCCCCCCTGAGAAGGGCTTAACGCTTTTCCCCTCCGGCGCCGCGTTGGAAGGGTTCCCCCATCGCGCTGGACACCCGGCCGGCGAAAATGTCCATGGTGGACTACATCCGCCGTGGCGGTGCCGAACCTTCGGTGGTCCGGCGCCACCGCGATTCGTCTGCTGACCCCCCTCAGGGCGGCATCCGCCCCGCCGGGGAGCCCGCCACAGCAGGAGAGGCACGGCTGCATGCAGCAACGTCAGGCACGCGACGCACGTCTCGATCTCTTCAAGGGCGTGGCCCTTTTGATCATCTTCATCAACCATGTCGGCGGAAACCCGCTGGCAAAGCTGATGCCCGCCCGCTTCGGCCCATCCGATTCGGCAGAGATCTTCGTCTTCATCTCCGGCTACGCCATCGCGCTGGCCTATGGTCCGGTGCTGGCGGAGCGCGGGTTCGCCGCCTGCCAGCGCAAGGCGCTCGGCCGCTGCCGGCAACTGTGGACGGCCAACATCATGACCATGCTGGTCAGCGCTCTGATCGTCGCGCTCGCCGTCCATTTCGGCGATCTGCCGATGGAGGCGTCGAACCGGCTGGAGAGCTTCGAACCGCTGTTCGAAACCCCGGTGAGCGCCATCGCGTGGCATCTGGTGCTGATGTATCTGCCCTTCGCCTTCGACATCCTGGCGCTCTACATCCTGCTGGTGGCGGTGGCGCCGCTGTTCCTGTGGACCTATGCCCGCTTCGGTTATGCGGCCGTGGCGCTGTCGCTGGTGCTCTATCTGGTCGCTCAGGCGGCGCCCGGACTGGTCCCGCCCAACCTGTGGGACGAGGACTGGAACTTCAGCCCGCTGGCCTGGCAATGCGTGTTCTTTCTCGGCACCAGCCTCGCGCTGGTGGTGCGCAGCGGCCGGGTTCGGCTGCCGCGCTCCCGCTGGCTGCTGGCCGGGTCGCTGGCTCTGCTGGTCGGCATGGCGTTGTGGAAGTTTGCGGCCTCCGACATCGGTCATGCGCTGACGCCGGCGGCACTGCAAGGCTGGCTGCCTGAGCAGTCCATCCCCTGGGCCGACAAGGACACGCTGGGGCCGATGCGGCTTCTGCATTTCCTGGCGCTGGCCTGTGCGGCGGCGCTGCTGGTGCCGCGCGAGGCGGGCTGGCTGCGCTCCGCCCCCGCCCGGCTGCTGATCGCCTGCGGTCGGCATTCGCTGCCGGTCTTCTGCGTCGGCGTCGTGCTGTCCATCGCCGGCACCGCCGTGCTGCTGGCCGAGCGGAATTCCGTGACGGTGCTGGCGGTCAATCTGGCGGGGATCGCCGTGCTGCTGGCGATGGCGATGGTGCTGGAGCGGCGGCGGACCCGCCAACAGAAGGTGAGGCAGGCGCCGGCGCCCGTCTCTTCTCCTGGCCCGTCGCAGTCGGGGGCCGCCTTACCGGAAACTCCCTGAACCATCCCGCGGTGCAGCGAGACTCCGCTTGCCCTTTCCATCATTGCCGTTACAAACGAGCGCGACGGGCAGAACCGCTTTCCAGGGGGGTGGGCGATGATCAAGGTGGTACGGGCGAAGCTGCACGGGATTCGCGTGACGGACGCCAATCTGAACTATCAAGGCTCCATCACCCTGGACCCGGAGCACTGCGAAGCGGTGGGCATCGTCCCGCTGGAGTTCGTCGAAATCTGGAACAAGAACTCCGGCACCCGCATCAGCACCTATGTGATCTATGGCGAGCGCGGGTCGCGCGCCTGCGTGCTGAACGGCTCGGCGGCGCGCAGCTGCCAGCCCGGCGACGAGGTGATCATTGCCGCCTCCTGGTACTGCCAGCCGACCGAGATCGCGGCGCTGAAGCCGCGCGTCCTGACCTTCAACGCCGACAACAGCATCGCCAAAGCCCTGCATTACGATGTGACGGCGCTGGAGGAAGGGCGCTACGGCTTCGCCATCCGTGACGGCCTCGTCCCGTCGGAGGCGCTGGAGCCGGTCGAATGACGGCTACGGCCGCGCTTCTTGAATCCTGCGCCGGGTAGGCGCATATTTTGGAAATGCAATTCAATCCGGCCATACCGTCCTACCAGACGCTGAAGCCAACGCCGCAGCTGACGCCAGCGGCGCAGATCGCCATGTCCCCGGCGGTCCAGGCGGCTCAGCAGGTGGCGCCGCCGGTGCGTACCCAGACGGTGGCCGCCCCCCCGGCCATCGGGAAATCCGACCAGTCCCGCGATACCCGCAGCGGCACCGAGGGCAAAGAGGCCGTCGACACCAATGCCGGTGCGCTTGCCGC
>CBFGPE010000080.1:0-32117 GCA_965650625.1 uncultured Azospirillum sp.
GGCGGCTGACCGATCAAGAGCACGCCTTACCGACCCGCCTTCACGATCCGCCGGGGGAGCTTCGTCCATGCCCACGTCCAACGTCATCGCCTTCCAGGGCTTCCCCGGTGCCTATTCCGATCTGGCCTGCCGCAACGCGCGGCCGACCATGACGACAATGCCCTGCGCCACCTTCGAGGATGCCTTCTCGGCCGTGCGCGAGGGCCGCGCCTCTCTGGCGATGATTCCGGTGGAGAACTCCATCGCCGGCCGCGTCGCCGACAACCATTATCTGCTGCCGGAAGGCGGCCTGCACATCATCGGCGAGCATTTCCAGCGGGTGAATCACCAGCTGCTGGCCCCGAAGGGCGCCACGCTGGACAGCATCCAGACCGTACGCAGCCACATCCAGGCGCTGTCGCAGTGCCAGACCGCCATCCGCGAGCTGGGGCTGCAGGCGATCAACCATGCCGACACGGCGGGGGCGGCGAAAGAGATCGCGGCGATGAACGACCCGCGCCATGCCGCCATCGCCTCTTCGCTGGCGGCGGAGATCTACGGCCTCGACATCCTGAAGAGCGGGATCGAGGACGCCACCCACAACACCACCCGCTTCCTGATCCTGGCGCGCGAGCCGAAGCTGCCGGCGCTGGGCTCCTGCAAGACGATCACCACCTTCGTCTTCCGCGTCCGCAGCGTGCCGGCCGCGCTGTACAAGGCGCTGGGCGGCTTCGCCACCAACGGCGTCAACATGACCAAGCTGGAAAGCTACATGGTCGGCGGCCACTTCACCCAGACCCAGTTCTATGCCGACGTGGAGGGCCATCCCGACGAGCGCCCGCTGCGCCTCGCCCTGGAGGAGCTGGATTTCTTCGCCCGCGAGGTGAAGATCCTCGGCGTCTATCCGGCCAACCCATTCCGCTATCAGGAAAGCCAGCGCGTCGGCGAGGATTGATCCCCTCCCGGCGTCTCTCTGCCGCAACGCCGCAAGTCTTTTCGCAGCCGCCGCAAGTCGCGCGTCATTCCGCCGCAGTGACGCGACTTAGCCGCGGCCGCGTCCGGCAGGTGCTGGGCATGATTAGCGAAAGTTGTTATACAGTAAAGACCGGCAAGGACCGGACTCATAAGCCTACGAATACAACAAGACACCACGGCGGCTGACGGGTGAAACCCCGCCGACGGCCATGGCGCCACGGATGGAGGTTGCCATGCTCACGATGGACGATTGCCTGGGATTGGCGAATCTGGAGGCGGAGGAGGTGGCGCAGATCGCCGCCCACGAACATCTCCCCTTCATGACTGCCCTGGAGAAGGGCGCCTCGCTTCTGCATGAGCCCTGGGGTGACGCCGCCGTCCGCCAAATGGTGTGGGACAATCTGTGCAGCGCCAACCGCCGCCGTCCGGCCGAAGCAGCCTCGCTGATGACGCTCTACAACGACACCTGCACCCGCCACCCCAACCCCTTCGACCGCCGCCGCTCCCCGGCCCGCACGGCGGGACCGCAACGGCGGCATTGAGGGGGGACGATCATCCCTCCGCAAGCCACTCGCGGATCAGGCGGTGGGCGATCGAGTCGGGGCGGGCGAGGCGGAAGGTCTCGTCCGGGGTGTGGGTGCGCAGGAAGTCGCGGTCGAACCAGTGGGCGCTTTCCAGCTCGTCATTGCCGGTGTCGATGTCGAAGCTGGTGGCCCGCGCGGTGAAGCCCAGCATCAGCGAGGACGGGAAGGGCCAGGGCTGCGACGAGCGGTACTGGATATCGGTCACCGTCAGCCCGACCTCCTCGAACACCTCGCGGGCGACGGTGTCCTCCAGGCTTTCGCCCGGCTCCAGGAAGCCGGCCAGCACCGAATGCATGCCCGGCGGGAAACGGCTCTGGCGGCCCAGCACGATGCGGTCGCCGCCGTCATGGACCAGCATGATGACTGCCGGGTCGGTGCGCGGGAAATGGTGGGTGGCGCAGTCGGGGTTGGTGCAGAGCCGCACATGGCCGCCCTCCGCCGACGCGGCCGGGGAGCCGCAGACGCCGCAGAAGCGGTGGCGGGCGTTCCACCACACCATGCCGCGCGCATAGGCGCATAGCGCCGCCTCCCCTTCCGGCATCAGCGGCCCGGTGACGCGCAGATCCTCGAACCGGCCGTAGCCCTGCAAGGCCGGCAGCGCGTCCGGCTCCTCCACCATCGACAGGTCGACGGTGAAGAGCGGAGCGCCGTCCTCCATCAGCCCGAGGAAGATCGGCACCGCGTCCAGCCCCTCCGCCGGCAACAGGACGGCGCGCGGCGCATCCTGGGGACCGGCGACAAAGCTCTTGGTCTGCCAGACCGGCAGGACGCGGGACGCGGGGGCGAGCCAGGCCTCCGTCAGCCAATCCTCGTCCTTGCGGCGGAGGGAGGCGCGGTCGACCGGCGCGGCGGCGTAGATGTTGGGTCTGTTCGTCATGGCCCGTCGAGGCTGCCACAAGCCAACCTGGGCGGAAAGCCCCCGCAGTGGCGTAGCTGTCCTGCGACGGCACGAACCGCCTCAGAGGCCGAAAGCCCGGACAGGGCGCTTTCGGGTTTCCGGGGCGGGCGGGCACCGGTAGGATGCGGCAACCAATTTCGGCAAAAGTTCAAGGAGCGACCATGACCGAACCCTGCCCCGCCCCGATGGTGGCGCTCGCCCAGCGGTTGGCCGACTCCAGCGGCAGCGTCGTCCGCCGCTATTTCCGCACCCCCGTCACCATCGACGACAAGGCCGACGCCTCGCCGGTCACCATCGCCGACCGCGAGGCGGAGCATGTCATCCGTACCATCATCGAAAGCCAGCGCCCCGACGACGGCATCTATGGCGAGGAACACGGCACCAAGAACCTGGACGCCGAATGGGTGTGGGTGATCGACCCCATCGACGGCACCAAGTCCTTCATCACCGGCCGGCCGATCTTCGGCACGCTGATCGCCCTGCTGCACCATGGCCGCCCGGTTCTGGGCATCATCGACCAGCCCATCGTCGGCGACCGCTGGATCGGCGTCGAAGGCCGGCCGACCACCCACAACGGCCAGCCGGTGCGCGTCCGCCCCTGCCCCGGCGGGCTGGGCGCCGCCATGTTCGGCACCACCTCGCCCGACCTGTTCCCCGGCAGCGACTACGACGCCTATCGCCGTGTCGTCGCCGAGGTGAAGACGGCGGCCTATGGCGGCGACTGCTACACCTACGGCCTGCTGGCGTCCGGCTATTACGACCTCGTCGTCGAGTCGGGGCTGAAGCTCTACGATTTCGCAGCACTGGTGCCGGTGGTGACCGGGGCCGGCGGGCTGATGACGGATTGGGAGGGCAAGCCGCTCGACGCCAACTCCAGCGGCCGGGTGATCGCCGCCGGCGATCCGCTGATCCACCAGGAGGCCATGAAGGCGCTGGCCGGCTGAGGACACCGAGATGACCGCCCTTAATCTGACCGCCATCGAGCCGCCCGCCCGTTCCGTCTTCGAAACGTCCCCTGAAAAGCTGCGCCCCTTTCTGGAAGGCCTCGCCACGCGGGTATCGGGCGGGTCGAACTGGATGGTGCGCAAGAAGACCGTCTGCGACCTGCTGCTGGGGCTGGACGCCTTCTTCGCCCTGCCGGCGGCCGAACGCAGCGCGCTGATGGCCGATGACGCCTCTTCCGACACCCCCGCCGACGAGGGAGGCGGGCCGGAGGATTTCCGCAAGGTCCTGCCGCTCTATGTCGGCGCCATCTTGGAAGGGCTGAAGGAAACGGCCATTGCGTCCCCGGAACAGGCGGCCATCTACCTGCTGTCGATCCATCCCGAGCATCAGGCGGCGGCGGAGGCCTGGATGCTGGTCGACCCGCGCAACGGGAAGTCGGTGCGCCGGCTGATGCGGGACGACCGTCGCTATCGCCAGTTGATGGACCGCATGGCCGACCACTGGCGAAGCTCGCAAAGCCGCTGATGCTGAACCGGAATTGCGCTTGACGGGCGAGCGGGCGTGGCAATCTAACCAGAACGTCCGCTCCCCACACAGGACCGCCGATGCGCCGCCTTCTCGCCGTTGCCGCCACGATCCTGACCCTCGCTGTACCGGCCGCCCTCACGCCCGCCAGCGCGGCAACCAAGACCGTCACCGCGCTGAAGCAGTTCGGGGAGCCGCAGTTCAAGCCCGGTTTCACCCATTTCCCCCACGTCAACCCCGACGCGCCCAAGGGCGGGTCGATCGGGCTGGCCGAATCGCAGCCGGGCACCTACGACAGCCTGAACACGCTGATCCTGCGCGGGGTGCGTCCGCGCACGCTGGGGCTGATCTCCGACACGCTGATGGTCGGGTCCGGCTGGGAACTGGACGCCGCCTATGCCCATCTGGCGGAAAGTGTCGAGGTGCCGGACGACTATGCCTGGGCGATCTTCACGCTGCGCCAGGGCGCCCACTGGCATGACGGCACGCCGATCACCAGCGCCGACGTGGTCTTCACCTGGGACGCGATCCAGGCCCACGGCGCACCCTTCATCAAGTCCTTCCTCGACCACATCGCCAAGGTGGAGGCGCTGGACGACCGCCGTTTCAAGATCACCCTGACCGGCACGGGGGAGATCAAGCCGATCATCGATTTCGCCACGACCTTCTCGCCGCAGCCCAAGCATTGGTGGACCGCCAATGGCCGCGACATCTCCAAGACGACGCTGGAGCCGGTGCTGGGCAGCGGTCCCTACCGGATCAAGACCGTCGATCCCGGCCGCTCCATCACCTATGAGCGGGTCGCCGACTGGTGGGCGAAGGATCTGCCGACCGCCCGCGGCTTCTACAATTTCGACACGGTGAAGGACGACTTCTACCGCGACGACGACGTGATGTTCGAGGCGTTCAAGGCCGGCGCCTACGACTTCCGCGGCGAATACCGGGCGCAGCGCTGGACCACCGGCTACGACTTCCCCGCCGTCAAGGACGGGCGGGTGAAGACGCTTGAAGTCCCGAGCGAACTGCCGCTCGGCGCCCAGGGCTTCCGCCTGAACACCCGGCGCGCCAAGTTCGCCGATCCGCAGGTGCGCGAGGCGCTGACCCTGCTGTTCGACTTCGACTGGATCCAGAAGAACATCCTGTACGGCCAGTACAAGCGCACGCTCAGCAACTTCCCCAACTCCGACTTCGGGGCCAAGGGACCGCCCGGCCCGGCGGAACTGGCGCTGCTGGACCCCTACAAGGCGCAGCTGTCGGAACGGGTGCTGACCCAGCCCTTCACCCTGCCGGCCACCGACGGCAGCGGCAACAACCGCGCCCAGGTGCGCGAGGCGACGCGCCTGTTCAAGGCGGCCGGCTGGGAGATCCGCAACGGCAAGCTGACCAATGCCAAGACCGGCGAGGCGATGACCATCGAGTTCCTCGACGGCACCGGGGCGCTGACCCGCGTCATCCAGCCCTATGTCGAGACGTTGCGCCGCGTCGGCATCGACGCGTCCTTGCGCCTTGTCGACACCGCCCAGTATCAGGCCCGGCTCGACGAGTTCGATTTCGACGCCATCATCGTCAATCTCGCCTTCTTCACCCCGCCGGGCACCGAGCTGCGCGGCTATTTCGGCTCCGCCGCCGCCGGCACCAAGGGATCGGCCAATTATTCCGGCATCCACGACCCGGTGGCAGACGCGCTGATCGAAAAGGCGCTGGCCGCCAAGGATCTGGACAGCGTCCAGGCCGCCACCCGCGCGCTCGACCGCGTTCTGCTGTGGGGCTTCTACATGGTGCCGCAATGGTACAACCCGGAAAGCTGGATCGCCCACAAGGCGTGGCTGGCCCATCCCGCGGTCTGGCCGAAATACGACCAGGACTATCGCAGCACCAATTTCCCGGCGACCTGGTGGGTCGATGCGGCTAGTAAGGCGGCACAGCCTTGATGACGCCCCATTGCCGGGCTAACTCCGTACATCTGAACGGTTTTCGCGAAAACAAGCGAGGGAGGGGAGCGGGTATGACGGGTCGGATGCGGTGGCTGGGCACCGGCGTAATGGCCGCGATGACGGGGGTTCTGCTGCTGGCGACACCCGTCGCGGCACAGGGCCAGGACCAGAGCCGGGGCAGCCACGCCATCGCCCTGCACGGCAAGCCGAAATACGGGCCGGATTTCCAGCATCTCGACTACGTCAATCCCGACGCGCCGAAGGGCGGCGAGGTCAAGCTGATGGCCTTCGGCGGCTTCGACAACCTGAACCCCTTCATCCTGCGCGGTCAGCCCGCCGCCGGCTCCGGGCTGGCGTTCCAGACCCTGACCACCAGCAACGGCGACGAGGCGATCACCGAATACGGCCTGCTGGCCGAAAGCATCGAGGTCGCTCCGGACCACACCTGGGTCGCCTTCACCCTGCGGCCGGAGGCCCGTTTCCAGGACGGCAAGCCGGTCACCGTGGACGACGTGATCTGGAGCTTCGACACGCTCCGCGAGAAGGGGCATCCGCTCTACCGCACCTACTACGCCGATGTGACGAAGGCCGAGAAGACCGGCGAGCGCACGGTCAAATTCTCGTTCCGGGACGGCAACAATCCGGAGCTGCCGGTCATCATGGGCCAGTTGCCGGTGCTGCCCAAGCACGCCTTCGCCAACCGCGACTTCGCCACCACGACGCTGGAGCCGCTGGTCGGCAGCGGTCCCTACAAGGTGGTGGACGTGCAACCCGGCCGCTCCATCACCTACGAGCGGGTGAAGGACTGGTGGGCGAAGGATCTGCCGATCAACCGTGGCCGCTACAATTTCGACCGCATCCGCTACGACTATTACCGCGACCTCGACGTGGCGTTCGAGGCGTTCAAGGCCGGCGCCTATGATTTCCGGCTTGAGAACTCGTCGAAGAACTGGACCACCGGCTACAATGTCCCGGCGGTGCAGAACGGCCAGATCATCAAGGAAGAGATCAAGCACCAGGACCCGCAGGGCATGCAGGCCTTCGTGTTCAACATCCGCCGGCCGATCTTCGAGGATCGGCGGGTGCGCGAGGCGCTGAATTACCTGTTCGACTATGAATGGACACGGGCCAACCTGTCCTACGGCCTCTATCAGCGCACCAAGAGCTATTTCGCCAACACCGAGCTGGCGTCCACCGGCCTGCCCTCCCCCGCCGAGCTGAAGCTGCTGGAGCCCTTCCGCGGCCAGATCCCGGACGAGGTGTTCACCAAGCCGTACGAGCCGCCGAAGACCGACGCCAGCGGCAACATCCGCGGCAACCTGCGCACGGCGCTCGGCCTGCTGAAGGAAGCCGGCTGGGAGCTGAAGAACGGCAAGCTGGTCAATGCCCAGGGCCAGCCCTTCCGCTTCGAGATCCTGCTGGTCCAGGCCGACATGGAACGCATCGTCCAGCCCTTCGTCCGCAATCTGGAGCGGGCCGGCATCGAGGCGCAGATCCGCGTGGTCGACAGCGCGCAGTACCAGAACCGCACCGATAATTTCGATTACGATATGATCATCGAGCGGTTCGCGCAGTCGTTGTCGCCCGGCAACGAACAGCGCGACTACTGGGAATCCTCGCGCGCCGACCAGCCGGGCAGCCGCAACGCCATCGGCATCAAGAACCCGGTGGTCGACAAGCTGGTTGAGACGCTGATCGCCGCCCCCGACCGCGAGTCGCTGATCGCCGCCACCCGGGCGCTGGACCGCGTGCTGCTGTGGAACTGGTACGTCATCCCGCACTGGCACGACACGGTGTACCGCGTCGCCTACTGGAACCGTTTCTCCCATCCGGCGGTTGCCCCAAAATACGGCCTGGGCTTCCAGGACACCTGGTGGGTCGATCCGGAAAAGAACGCCAAGCTGGCCAACAGCCCACGCCGCACGGAACCCTGAGCCGCCTGACACGTACACTGCTCTGGTCTAAGCTGTCGTTTCCTTGAGGATTGGGGAGGGTCGGGACACCCGCGATGCTGGCTTACATCATCCGCCGCCTGTTGCTGATCATCCCCACCCTGTTCGGGATCATGGTGATCAATTTCCTGATCGTGCAGATCGCCCCCGGCGGCCCGATCGAGCAGATGATCGCCCGTGTCCAGGGCACGGCGGTGGAGGCGACCTCGCGCATCGGCGGTTCGGCCGGCGGCGACGCCAACACCGCCCAGCGCCAGACCCAGGCCGGCGGCGACAGCGGCAGCAAATACCGCGGCGCCCAGGGCCTGGATCCCGCCTTCATCAAGCAGCTGGAGAAGGAATTCGGCTTCGACAAGCCGCTGCACGAACGCTTCATCCACATGATGTCGAACTACATCGTGTTCGATTTCGGCACCAGCTACTTCCGCGACCGCCGGGTGGTCGATCTGGTGCTGGAAAAGATGCCGGTTTCGATCTCGCTCGGCATCTGGACGACGCTGATCGTCTATCTGGTCTCAATCCCGCTCGGCATCGCCAAGGCGGTGCGCGACGGCCAGCCCTTCGACGTCTGGACCTCGGGCGTCGTCATCGTCGGCTATGCGATTCCCAGCTTCCTGTTCGCCGTGCTGCTGATCGTGCTGTTCGCCGGCGGGCGCTATCTCGACTGGTTCCCCTTGCGCGGACTGGTGTCGGACAATTGGGGCGATTTGCCCTGGTACAAGCAGGTTCTGGATTACTTCTGGCACATGGCGCTGCCGGTGCTGTCGATGGTGATCGGCGGCTTCGCCGGGTTAACCATGCTGACCAAGAATTCCTTCATGGAGGAGATCGGCAAGCAGTACGTCATCACCGCCCGCGCCAAGGGCCTGACGGAAAACCGCGTGCTGTACGGCCATGTCTTCCGCAACGCCATGCTGATCGTCATCGCCGGCTTCCCCGGCGCCTTCATCGGCATCCTGTTCACCGGCGCCCTGCTGATCGAGGTGATCTTCTCGCTCGACGGGCTGGGGCTGCTGGGCTTCGAGGCGGCGATCAACCGCGACTATCCGGTGATGTTCGGCACGCTTTACTTCTTCACGCTGCTGGGGCTGATCATGAATCTGGTCGGCGACATCACCTATGTGATGGTCGATCCCCGCATCGACTTCGAATCGCGGAGGGTGTGATGACTCCGCTGACCCGGCGCCGGCTGGCCAATTTCAAGGCGAACCGCCGCGGCTTCTGGTCCTTCTGGATCTTCCTAGTGCTGTTCTTCCTCTCGCTGGGGGCGGAGTTCATCGCCAACGACAAGCCGCTGCTGATCGAATACGAGAATCACTACTACTGGCCCGTCTTCAACGCCTACCCCGAGACCACCTTCGGCGGCGAGTTCGAGACGGAGACCGATTACCGCGACCCCTATGTCCGCGACCTGATCAATTCCAAGGGCTGGATGGTCTGGCCGCTGATCCCCTACAGCTACCGCACCATCAACTACAATTTGCCGGTTCCGGCGCCGGCTCCGCCGTCCGCCGAAAACTGGCTGGGCACCGACGACCAGGGGCGCGACGTGGTGGCGCGGCTGATCTACGGCTTCCGCATCTCGGTGCTGTTCGGTCTGGTGCTGACCGCCTTTTCATCGGTGATCGGCGTGGCGGCCGGTGCGGTCCAGGGCTATTTCGGCGGGCTGACCGACCTGCTGTTCCAGCGCTTCATCGAGATCTGGCAGGGGCTGCCCACCCTGTTCCTCCTCATCATCCTGGCCAGCGTGGTGACGCCGACCTTCTGGTGGCTGCTGGGCCTGCTGCTGCTGTTCTCCTGGACGGCGCTGGTCCATGTGGTGCGGGCGGAGTTCCTGCGGGCGCGCAACCTCGATTACGTGCGCGCCGCCAAGGCGCTGGGCGCCGGCGACGTCACCATCATGGTGCGCCATGTCCTGCCCAACGCCATGGTGGCCACGCTGACCTTCCTGCCCTTCATCCTGAACGGCTCCATCACCACCCTGACCGCGCTGGACTTCCTCGGCTTCGGCCTGCCGCCCGGCTCGCCGTCGCTGGGCGAGCTGCTGGCCCAGGGCAAGGCCAACCTGCAGGCGCCCTGGCTGGGCCTGACCGCCTTCTTCGTGCTGGCGATCATGCTGAGCCTGTTGATCTTCATCGGCGAGGCGGTGCGCGACGCCTTCGATCCGCGCAAGACCATCGCCCAGATGTCCACCGCCACCCCCAGCGACGAGGCCGCCGCAGCGGCGGCGCGCAAGGAGGCGGCGGAGTGATGATGTACATCGACCACGACCGCCTGTCCCCTCTCCCCCCCGGGGAGAGGGTTAGGGTGAGGGGGATGCGCTGCGTGGCTTCGCAAGAAGCGCAAAGTCTCTCATCGCCCCATGAATCCACGCGGTGCTCCCCCCTCACCCCGACCCTCTCCCCGGGGGGGAGAGGGAGATTCAGCGGACGTTCGCCGACATGACCACCATGCCCCCCAATCCCGACCTGCTGTCCGTGCGGGGCCTGCGCGTCGATTTCCGCTCGGGCGGCGGCGCGACGCAGGCCGTCAAGGGCGTATCCTTCGACATCCAGAAGGGCGAGACGGTGGCGCTCGTCGGCGAATCGGGCTCCGGCAAGTCGGTCACGGCCCTGTCGATCCTGCAGCTGCTGCCCTACCCGATGGCGCACCATCCCGCCGGCTCGATCCGCTTCCGCGACACCGAGCTGCTGGGTGCCGACGAACGGACGCTGCGGCAGGTGCGCGGCAACCGCATCGCCATGATCTTCCAGGAGCCGATGACCTCGCTGAACCCGCTGCACAGCATCGAGCGGCAGATCAACGAGACCCTGGTCCTGCACAAGCGCCTGTCGACCGACGCCGCCCGCGCCCGCACGCTGGAGCTGCTGCGCCTCGTCGGCCTGCCCGACCCGGAAAAGCGGCTGACCGCCTACCCGCACGAACTGTCGGGCGGCCAGCGCCAGCGCGTGATGATCGCCATGGCGCTGGCCAACGAGCCCGACCTGCTGATCGCCGACGAGCCGACCACCGCGCTGGACGTCACCATCCAGGCGCAGATCCTGGCGCTGCTGAAGGATTTGCAGAGCCGCTTCGGCATGGCGCTGCTGCTCATCACCCACGATCTCGGCGTGGTGCGCAAGATGGCCGACCGTGTCTGCGTGATGAACCAGGGGGAGATCGTCGAGCAGGCCAAGGTCGACGACCTGTTCATCCGTCCCCGCCATCCCTACACGCAGAAGCTGCTGTCGGCCGAGCCGCGCGGCAACCCGCTGAACCCGCCCGACGACGCGGCGGAGGTGATGGCCGCCGACCGGCTGAAGGTTTACTTCCCGATCAAGAAGGGCCTGCTGCGCCGCACCGTCGGCCATATCAAGGCGGTGGACGGCGTCGATGTCGCGGTGCGCCGCGGCCACACAGTGGGTGTCGTCGGCGAATCGGGATCGGGCAAGACGACGCTGGGGCTGGCGCTGCTGCGCCTGCACGCCAGCGAGGGCGCCATCCGCTTCGACGGCACCGACATCCAGGGCTGGCAGCCCAAGCGCCTGCGCGGGCTTCGCCGCGAGATGCAGATCGTCTTCCAGGACCCCTATGGCAGCCTGTCACCCCGCCTGTCGGTCGGCCAGATCATCGGCGAGGGGCTGGGCATCCACGGCATCGGCGACAGCAAGGAACGCGAGGCGATGGTCGCCCGCGCGCTGGAAGAGGTCGGACTGCCGCCCGAGGCGCGCAACCGCTACCCGCACGAGTTCTCCGGCGGCCAGCGCCAGCGCATCGCCATCGCCCGCGCCCTGGTGCTGAAGCCGAAATTCGTTGTGCTGGACGAGCCGACCTCGGCGTTGGACATGTCGGTGCAGGCGCAGATCGTCGATCTGCTGCGCGACATCCAGGCCCGCCACAACCTCGCCTACCTGTTCATCAGCCACGACCTGCGGGTGGTGCGGGCGCTGTCCAGCCACGTCATGGTGATGAAGGACGGCAAGGTGGTCGAACAGGGTCCGACCCAGCGCATCTTCGAGGACCCGCGCGAGGAGTACACCCGCGCCCTGCTCGCCGCCGCCCTGAACCTGGAGGCGGTGGAGTCGCCGGCGGTAAGGACGTGAGTGGGCTTTATCCCGAACCGCTCCGCGGGTAGGGTACCGCTCCCCTCGCAGCAGCCGACGCCGACGCCATGACCGACACCGCCCCGCAAGACGCCGCCCGCCTCGCTGAAGCTGTCCGGTCGGGGGACCGGCGGGCGCTGGCCCGCGCGATCACGCTGATCGAATCGACGCGCGCCGACCATCGCGCCACCGCCGACGCGCTGCTGGCGGCGCTGCTGCCCTATACCGGCAACTCGGTGCGACTCGGCATCTCCGGCGTGCCGGGGGTGGGGAAATCCACCTTCATCGAGGCGTTCGGGCTGCATGTCATCGGGCTGGGGCACAAGGTCGCGGTGCTGGCGGTCGATCCGTCGTCGCAGCGCACCGGCGGCTCGATCCTGGGCGACAAGACCCGCATGGTCGATCTGTCGCGCGACGCCAACGCCTTCATCCGCCCCTCCCCCGCCGGAACGACGCTGGGTGGCGTGGCGCGGCGCACGCGCGAGGCGATGCTGATCTGCGAGGCCGCCGGCTTCGACGTCATCGTGGTGGAGACGGTCGGCGTCGGCCAGTCGGAGACGGCGGTCGCCGACATGGTCGACCTGTTCATGCTGCTGCTGCTGCCGGCCGGCGGCGACGAGTTGCAGGGCATCAAGAAGGGCATCGTCGAGCTGGCCGACCTCGTCGTCGTCAACAAGGCCGACGGCGACCTCGCCGCCACCGCCCGCCACACCGTCGCCGACTACCGCCACGCGCTGGCCCTGCTGCGCCACGGCGACTGGCGAGTGCCGGTGCTCAGCTGCTCCGCCTTCCGGAAGACCGGCATCGACACGGTGTGGGACACCATCGGCGAGCATAAGGCGCTGACCGAGGCCAACGGCGCCCGCGCCACCCGCCGGGCGGAGCAGGCCCGCGCCTGGCTGTGGAGCGAGATCCGCGAGACGCTGATCGACCGCTTCCGCGCCCACCCCGCCGTGCGGGCCGATCTGGCGCGACTCGAGGCGGAGGTGACCGCCGGAACCACCATCCCGGCCGCCGCCGCCCACATCCTGCTGGGGCGCTTCCTCGACCAACCGAGCAAATCGTAATTGGACCCGGCATAATCCGTTCAGCTTATGCTGCACCGCAACAAATCCGTTGCACCGCACCAACCGTAGGGCTATTCTGCGCCGGGCGGGAAAGGGGCGACGTGTGTCGATTCGGCCTTTGTCGATTCGGTAAACATCGCTTGGGCCGGGGTGCCCGCGGTCTCCTGGGGTTACGCCGGAGCGGCCTTTCCGTTTCCGCCAATGCGCCTTTTCCACGGGAGACAACGCCATGACCGCTCAGCCGACCCCCGCCAACGTCCTGAACCTGTTCAAGACCAACGCTCAAACCACCGCGGCCAAGTCCGCCCGCGTCGCCACCCTGGTCCAGGACGGCTACCGCCGCTGGTTCGACGGTGTGACCGCGTCGGTGAACGACGCCAGCCGTCTGGCCGCCGGGCTGGGCAAGGCCCGCACCCCCGCCGATCTGGCGGCGCTGCAGCGCGATTGGCTGTCCACCACCCAGGCCCGCGTGACCGAGAGCGTGCAGGGCTTCCTGGACGTCTCCACCAAGATTGCCGCCGAGATCACCACCCTGCCGGCTCCGGCCGCCGACGTTGCGCCGGTTGCCGCTCCGGTTGCCGCCCCCGCTCCGGTCGCATCCCCGAAGGCCGAGGCGCCGAAGCCGGTGACGGTCGCCGCCCCGAAGGTCGAAGCGCCGAAGGTTGAGGCAAAGGTCGAAGCCCCCGCTCCGGCCCCGGCCGTCGAGGCTCCGGAAGCCGCTCCGACTCCGGCCCCGGTTCCGGTCAAGGCTGCCGAGACCGCTCCGGTCGCCGCCACCGCCGCCGCCAAGCCGGTCGAGGTTCCGGTGAAGAAGCTGGTCGAGACGGTGAAGGCCGAGCAGGCCGCCCCGGCCGCCGCCATCGCCGCCGAGGTGAAGGCCGCGGCCAAGCCGGCGCCGCGCCGCCAGGCCAAGCCGGTTGCCGCCAAGCCGGCGTCGAAGACCTCCCCCACCGTGAACTGACACCGGTCACGGCAAGACTGGCGCGGCGCGTCTCTTCGCCTGACCGAAGAGGCCGCCGCGCTTCGACTCTCCACCTTTCCGCGACGACTCGGCTTTTGACGGTTTCATCGCGGATCCCGGCTTGACGACGGCGCTTTTGTTCGACTATATAGCGGCCTCCTTCGGGCGGCAGGCCGTCCGTTACCGGGTTTCATTTGCTAAAGTAAAGGATCAGTCCGATGGCACGTCGGTGCTCCGTGACCGGCAAGGGCACGCAGTTTGGCAACAACGTCAGCCACGCCAACAACAAGAATCGCCGCCGCTTCCAGCCGAACCTCCAGGAAACGTCGCTGCTCAGCGACAGCCTGGGGCAGCTGGTGCGTCTGCGCCTCTCGGTGAACGCGATCCGCTCGATCGAGCACAAGGGCGGCCTCGACGCCTTCCTGCTCGATGCGAAGGACGCCGTCCTGAGCCTCGACGCCCGTCGCATCAAGCGCCGGATCGCCAAGGCCCAGGAGAAGCAGCAGGTCGCGGCCTGATAGCTTCCCCGGCATCCGGGACGCGTTTGGTGTGCTGAGGCGGGGCGCTTGCCGCTCCGCCGACAAGAATTAGGACGCGTACAGGACGATTCCGACTCCCGGTAAGAGAGCGGCGCGCGACATCCGAAAGGGTGCCGCGCGTTTCGTCGTTTCCGGGGGTCTAACTTTCACTCCCCCAGCACCTCGTCCGGATCCTCCGCATCCACCACCCGCCGGGCGATCTCGTAGCCGAAGCCGGCACGCCCCAGCGCAGCCATGTCCTTCTCGCGGTGCGCCGCGCGCTGTTCCGGCCGGCGGTACGGTCCCAGCCGCCGCCGTTTCGCCAGCGCCAGCGCCGCGGTCAGGTCCAGATCGGGCCCGACATCCTCGCGCAGGCTGTCCAGCGCCTTGTCGGCCTCGTCGCGGCCGATGCCCTTGCCGGCCAGCTTCTGGGCGATCATCCGGGTGGAGGCTCCGCGCCGGTGCAGGCTCTCGGTGCGCATGCGGGCATAGGTCTCGTCGTTCAGCAGGCCGCTGCGGACATAGCGGGCCAGCAGCTCGTCGATCCAACGCGCGCCCTCCTCGCGGTCGGTGCCGTGGGCCTTGGCCGACAGGTCGACCTTGCGCATCAGCACCCGGCGCAGGTTGGATGTCGAACTGGCGAAGCGCTCCAGATAATGCAGCGCTGCGTTCTCCAGATATTGCGGCGTGACGCGCTTCGGCGGCTTCCTGGCCGGGGGAGCGGAACGCTTGTCGTCGGTGTTCATGGCAGTCCCTTCGGCGGCGGCGGTTGCCGGATGGACAGGCCGCACGTACAGTTCGTGGCCTTATACCGGCCGGTTCCCAACAGGCAGCCCAACAGGCGGCCCAACAGGCAGATCTCGACGCGATGACCCTTCCCCTTCCTCCCATGCCGCGCAACGTCGGTTCCGTCAACTGGATCGGCCTGTGGACGCTCTACGCACGCGAGGTACGGCGCTTCATCAAGGTGCACCAGCAGACCGTCTGGGCGCCGGTGGTGACGACCCTGCTCTATTACGCGGTGTTCGCCCTGTCGCTGGGATCGGCGGTGCGGATGGTGGGCAGCACGCCCTATCTGGAGTTCCTGGCCCCCGGCCTGATCATGATGGCGATGGTGCAGAACGCCTTCGCCAACACCTCCTCCTCCGTCGTCATCGCCAAGGTCCAGGGCAACATCGTCGACATCCTGATGCCGCCGCTGTCGCCGATGGAACTGGTCAGCGGTTTCGTGCTGGGCGGCGTCACCCGCGGCATCGTCGTCGGTCTGGTGACGGGCCTCGCCATCTGGGCGGTGATCCCGATGCACATGCCGCATCCAGGATTCGTGCTGTTCCACGCGGTGATGGCGTCGATGCTGCTGTCGCTGCTGGGTCTGGTCGGCGGCGTCTGGTCGGAGAAGTTCGACAACATCGCCGCGGTCACCAACTTCGTGGTGACGCCGCTGTCCTTCCTGTCCGGCACCTTCTATTCGGTCGACACCCTGCCGCCGGTGTTCTGGTGGGTCGCCCATTTCGATCCCTTCTTCTACATGATCGACGGCTTCCGCTACGGCTTCATCGGGGTGTCCGACGGGGCGCGCTGGCTGGGCGTCGCGGTGATGCTGGGGGTAAATGCCGGCCTGTGGTGGCTCGCCTGGCGCATGTTCAAGACCGGCTACAAGCTCAAGGCGTAAAGACGTCGCGTTCGCCGCGCTTTTCCGCCCCTATCCGTTGACAGAACCCATCAATCTCCGGATATTTGCCGTTCCCGGCGGTCAGGCATGGCCGCCGGATTTTCCATTTTTGGAGTCCAACGCCGTGATCCCCGTCGTTATGCCCACATACGCCCGCGCCGACATCGTGTTCGAGCGCGGTGAAGGTCCGTATCTCTACGCGACCGACGGGCGACGATTCCTCGACTTCGCCGCCGGCGTCGCGGTGAACGCGCTGGGTCACGCGCACCCCTATCTGGTCGAAAAGCTGACCGAGCAGGCGAAGAAGCTGTGGCACACCTCCAACCTGTTCCGGGTCGCCGGGCAGGAGAGCCTGGGCAAGCGCCTGACCGAGGTGACCTTCGCCGACACCGTGTTCTTCACGAACTCCGGTGCGGAAGCGTGGGAATGCGGCGCCAAGGCCGTCCGCAAGTACCACTATGACTCCGGCAACCCGCAGAAGAACCGCATCATCACCTTCGAGCAGGCCTTCCACGGCCGCACGCTTGGCGCCATTTCGGCCGCCAAGCAGGAGAAGCTGGTGCACGGCTTCGACCCGCTGCTGGACGGCTTCGATCAGGTGCCGTTCGGCGACCTCGACGCCGTGCGCGCCGCCATCACCCCCCAGACCGGCGGCATCTGCATCGAGCCGATCCAGGGCGAGGGCGGCATCCGCGCCGCCTCGGTGGAGTTCCTGCGCGGCCTGCGTGCGCTGTGCGACGAGCATGGCCTGCTGCTGTTCCTGGACGAGATCCAGTGCGGCATGGGCCGCACCGGCAAGCTGTTCGCCCATGAATGGGCCGGCATCACGCCGGACGTCATGTGCGTCGCCAAGGGCATCGGCGGCGGCTTCCCGCTCGGCGCCTGCCTTGCGACGGAGCGTGCGGCGTCGGGCATGACCGCCGGCACCCACGGCTCGACCTATGGCGGCAACCCGCTGGCGACCGCCGTCGGCAACGCCGTGCTGGACGTCGTGCTGGCGCCGGGCTTCCTGGACACCGTCCAGCAGACCTCCGCCTCTCTGCGCGGCCGTCTGGAAGAGCTGGTCGCCAAGCATCCGTCGCTGTTCCTGGAGCTGCGCGGCCAGGGCCTGATGCTGGGCCTGAAGCTGGGCCTGCCGGTGGGCGAGGTGGTGGCGAAGCTGCGCGCCAACGGCCTGCTGTCGGTTCCGGCCGGCGACAATGTGGTGCGGCTGCTGCCGCCCTTGAACATCGGCGAAGCCGAAGTGAACGAAGCCGTCGCGATTCTCGACCGGACGGCGCAGGAGTGCGTGGGATGAGCGGCGACAATAATAACGTTCGGCATTTTCTCGACATCGACCGGCTGGACGGCGCCACTCTGCGCCGCCTGCTCGACCATGCCGTCCGCATCAAGACCGACCTGAAGAAGGACCGGCTGGCCCATTCCACCCTGCTGGCCGGCCGCTCGCTGGCCCTGATCTTCGAGAAGCCGTCGACCCGCACCCGCGTGTCGTTCGAGGTCGGCATGCAGCAGTTCGGCGGCAGCGTCGTCGTGCTGAAGCCCGACGACATGCAGCTGGGCCGCGGCGAGACCATCGGCGACACCGCCCGCGTGCTGTCGCGCTTCGTCGATGCGGTGATGGTCCGCACCACCGGCGAGGAGCGGGTGCATGAGCTGGCGGCCCATGCCAGCATCCCGATCATCAACGGCCTGACCGACCAGACCCACCCCTGCCAGATCATGGCCGACCTGATGACCTTCGAGGAGCATCGCGGTCCGATCAACGGCCGGACGGTCGCGTGGCTGGGCGACTGCAACAACGTCGCGGTCAGCTGGGCCCACGCCGCCGTCCGCTTCGGCTTCGAGCTGCGTCTGGCCTGCCCGACCGTCTACGGCCCCTCGCCGGAGCTGCTGGCCTGGGCGGAGCGCGAGGGCACCGGCCGTCTGGTCGTCACCGAATCGCCGGAAGAGGCCGTGCGCGGGGTGGAGTGCGTCATCACCGACGCCTGGGCTTCGATGCACAACACCGACGTGGACGAGCGCGCGGCGATCCTCAGCCCCTATCAGGTGAACGAGGCGCTGATGGCGCACGCCCACCCCGACGCGCTGTTCATGCACTGCCTGCCGGCCCACCGGAACGAGGAAGTGACCGACGGCGTGATCGACGGCCGCCATTCGGTGGTCTGGGATGAGGCAGAAAACCGCCTGCACGCCCAGAAGGCTATCCTCGGCTGGTGCATGGGCGTTCTGGACTGACGCTCCACGCCTGATATCCGCATGTCATGCTTCGATTTGGCCCTCTCTCGCCCTGGGAGAGGGCCAAACTCGCATGGGTGCCCTGCCGATCTTGATTCGGCCGCTCTCTGCTCCGATCTTCGGCCCTACGCCTGCATAACCGGTCTCTGTCTTAAGGAATGCGCCCTATGGACGATCCGTCCGTCCGCCCGCTCACCGATGATTTCGTCCTGCCGTTCCAGATCGAGGCGTCGCGCCTGCGCGGCCGCGTCGTCAAGCTGGGGCCGGCGATCGACGAGATCCTGACCCGCCACGACTATCCGCCCACCGTCGCCCGCTTCCTTGCGGAGACGGCGACGCTGGCCGTGCTGCTCGCCAGCATGCTGAAGTACGAGGGCATCTTCACGCTGCAGACAAAGGGCGACGGGCCGATCCGCCTGATGGTGGCCGACGTCACCTCGGTCGGCGACGTGCGCGCCTATGCCCAGTTCGATCCGGAAGCGCTGGCCAAGGCCGAGCGGGACGTCGACATCGCCCCGGCCGCGGCCCTGCTCGGCAAGGGCTACATCGCCTTCACGGTGGACCAGGGTCAGGACACCGACCGTTACCAGGGCATCGTCGAGCTGTATGGCAAGACGCTGACCGACTGCGTCCAGCATTACTTCCGCCAGTCGGAGCAGATCGACACCGGCCTGACCGTATCGGTCGACCGCGCGGTGCTGCCGGACGGCTCCTTGGGCCCCTGGCGAACCGGCGGCATCATGGTCCAGCGCCTGCCCCAGGAACAGGGGCTGACCGCGTCGGACAACGAGGACGACTGGCGCCGCGCCATGGTCCTGATGGCCAGCGTCACCGGCGACGAGCTGCTGTCGACCGAGCTGCCGGCCGCCGACCTGCTCTACCGCCTGTTCCACGAGGACGGCGTGCGGGTCTACGAGGGCCATGCGCTCCGCTTCGGCTGCCGCTGCTCGCGCGAGCGGGTGGAAAACATGCTGCGCAGCCTGCCCCGCGCAGAGGTGCAGGAGCTGAAGATCGACGACGGCCGGGTCGAGGTGACCTGCCAGTTCTGCTCGACCGACTACCACTTCACCGATGCGGATCTCGACCGCGTGTATGGGGCGTAAGCAATGCGATGGTGGCCGGTGCCATTGGGTACCGGCCGCCTGCTTGCGCTCCCCGTTTGCCTCGCCCATACTCTATGTCAATTATTGACATAGAACCCTCAGGGGGAGGACGCGATGGCGACCAACGTGCATCTGACTCCGGAGTTGGAACGCTTCGCCCGCGACTGCGTAGAGGGCGGACGCTACAACAATGTCAGCGAGGTCGTGCGGTCCGGCTTGCGGCTTTTGCAGGAAGCCGAGGAGCGGCGGCAAAGCTTCAACGCCATGCTGCTCCAGGCCGAGGCCGAAGCCGACCGGGACGGCAGCATCGCCATCGACGACGTCCTGGCCGAAGCCGACGCGATCATCGATTCAGGCATCAACTTCGGCATCCATTCCCGCGACCAATGACCGCCGCGTTGCTGTCGCCGGCGGCGCGCCATGACCTGCTGGCGGCAATCCGCTGGATCGCCCGCGACAATCCCGGCGCCGCCCGCGCCTTGCGCGATACGGTTGCCCGGACGGCCAAACGCATCGGCACTCATCCGTTGGTCGGAACGCCACGCCCAGAACTGGCCGAGCCCTCCTATCGCTTCGTCAGCTTGACCGGCTTTCCCTACATCATCGTCTACAATGCCGAACGCCGGCCGCCGTTGATCGTCCGCATCCTTCATGGCGCCCGCGATCTGCCGGCTCTGCTCGGCGACCTGTCCTGAACCCCCTCGCAAGGTCGACGCATTCCGTATGGGAACTCGCCGGAATAGGCGTGATGCACCCCTCCGCCTTGCCGGCTATAGTGCGGCGCACTCTTCCAACCACCCTCCCTCACCCGGAGCCCCCATGCTGTCGCGCCGCTTTGCCCTTGCCGCCGGAATGGCCACCCTCCTGCTTGCCGCCTGCCAGAGCGCGCCGCCGCGGCCGGCGCCGCGGCCGGTCGATTTCTCCAATTTCGGGCCGATCGTGCTGAATGCCGGCACCATCGACGTGGTCGATGCCTACCGGCCGGTGGGCGGCAAGCATGTGGAGAACCGTTCCGCCGTCCCGCCGGCCGAGGCCGTGCGGCGCTGGGCGACGGAGCGGCTGCAGGCGGCCGGCGGGCCGGGGCGCGTGCGCGTCACCATCCGCGACGCCAGCATCGTCGAGGTGCCGCTGCCCACCAAGAAGGGCATCACCGGCTATTTCACCAACGACCAGGCCCAGCGCTATGACGGGCGAATCGAGGTGGAGATCACCGGCGAGGTGCCGGACACCGGCAATGGCGGCTTCCGCGGCGTGACCCGGTCCACCGTCACCCACTCCACCACCGTGGCGGAGAACATCTCGCTGGCCGACCGCGAGGCCACCTTCCTCGACATCACCCGCCGGATGATGGAAGACCTGAACGCCCGTCTCGACGCCGGCATCCGCAAGGATCTGGCCCCGATGGTCCGGCGGTGATTTCCCGGCGCTGACCTCTCCATAGGAGTTGGCCCGGCCCTTGCGATGGGCACTCGACCTTTCGTCAGAACGGAGAGTGCCCATGCCGAAATTCGACCTCTACGTCGTCCGGCCGCCAGAGGGATCGGCCACCATCACCGCCATCCCCGAGGAAAAACAGCAGGCGTCCCAGGCGGCGCTCCGCAACCTCAGCCGCTCCGGCTGCGTGGTGAAGTCGCTGGGCGACATCGATCTGTCCTTCGTCAAGAAGTCGGAGGCGCAGATCAAGCTGGAACTGGCGGTGCGGCAGATGTTCGCCGCCTCCGCCTACAAGCCGCCGGTGTCGATAGTCTGGTAGCGGCATGAGGCGGGCGGCCTTCGGGCGGGGGCGGCACAAACTGCCCTCGCCCGCCGCCTCACCGGTAAAATCTGGCCGGCAAACTCTGCCCGTCCTGATTCGCCCTAAATCTCCAGCTGCATGCCCAGTTCGACCACCCGGTTGGGCGGGATGCAGAAATATTCCGACGCGCTGGACGACAACTTCGACAGGAAGATGAACAGCGGTTCCTGCCAGCGCGGCAGGCCGGACTTGCCGTGGGTGCGGATCAGCGTCTCGCGGCTGACGAAATAGGTCGTCTCCATCGACTCGAACGGCAATCCTGGGATGCGCCGGGCCTCCAGCGCCTGCGGGATGTCGGGCTCGTCCTTGAAGCCGAAATGGACGATCAGCCGGAAGAAGCCGGCGGACAGCGCCTTCAGCTCGAAACGCTGGTCGTCCGGCACATGGGGCACGTCCTCGATGTCGACGGTCAGCAGCACGACCCGCTGGTGCAGCACCTTGTAGTGCTTCAGGCTGTGCAGCAGCCCCGGCGGCAGGCCGCGCGGGTTGCCGGTCAGGAAGACGGCGGTGCCCTGCACCCGCTGCACCGACCCGCCCTTCAGCCGCTCCAGCAGCATGTCGAAGGGCAGCGCGTCCTCGGCCAGCCGCTTGCGCACCACCTCGCGCCCGCGCCGCCATGTCGCCATCAGCAGGAAGACCATCCCGCCGATCACCAGCGGGAACCAGCCCCCCTCCTCCACCTTGATCAGGTTGGACAGGAAGAAGGCGAGATCGACCGACAGGAACACCACCAGCGCCAGCACCGCCTGCCAGAGCTTCCAGCGGCCGAGCGAGCGCGCAACCTTGTAGGCCAGCAGCGTGGTCGCCACCATCGTGCCGGTCACCGCGATGCCGTAGGCGGCGGCGAGGTTGCTGGAGGTCTGGAAGCTCAGCACCAGCACGATGACGCCGGCCAGCAGCAGCCAGGTCAGTTGCGGCATGTAGATCTGGCCCTTTTCGTGCTCGGAGGTGTGCATCACCTCCATCCGCGGCAGATAGCGCAGATGCATCGCCTGCAGCGTCACCGAATAGGCGCCGGAGATCACCGCCTGCCCGGCGATGATGGTCGCGGCGGTCGCCAGCAGCAGAAGCGGCACCTGCGCCCAGTCCGGCGCCAGATGGAAGAAGGGGTTCTCGATCGCCTCCGGTTCGTGCAGAAGCAGGGCGCCCTGGCCGAAATAGCACAACAGCAGCGACGGCAGCACGATCGTGTACCAGGCGCCGCGGATCGGCTTGCGGCCGAAATGGCCCATGTCGGCATAGAGCGCCTCGGCGCCGGTCACCGCCAGCACCACGGCACCCAGCAGCAGGAAGCCGTGCCAGCCGTGGTTGAACAGCATCTCCACCGCATGGCCGGGCCACACCGCCCCCAGCACGCCGGGATAGCGAACGATCTGCCCGATGCCCAGCGCCGCCAGCGTCACGAACCAGACCAGCATCACCGGGCCGAACAGCTTGCCGACCTTCTCCGTCCCGAAGCGCTGCAGGACGAACAGCCCGATCAGGATCGTCAGCGTGATCGGGATGACGTAGGCGTCCAGCGCCGGCGCCACGACATGCAGCCCCTCCACCGCGCTCAGCACGGAAATCGCAGGCGTGATCAGGCTGTCGCCGTAGAACAGCGAGGCGCCCATCACGCCGATCGCCATGACCATGCCGGTGCGCCGGTGTCCCGGCCGCATGCCGCGCAGGGCCAGCGCGGTCAGCGCCAGGATGCCGCCCTCGCCCTGGTTGTCGGCGCGCATGATGAAGACGACATACTTCACCGTCACCGTGATGATCAGCGCCCAGAAGATCAGCGACAGCACGCCCAGGATGACCTCCGGCGTCAGCGGGAAGCCACCGCCCTCGGTCAGGCATTCGCGCAGCGTGTAGAGCGGGCTGGTGCCAATGTCGCCATAGACGACACCCAGCGCCCCCAGCGCGAGCGCGCGCAGCTTTGCCGCATGCTCCCGCCCGTCCATGCTTGCTTCCATACCCGGTCCGCTCCGATCGTTTCGTACACACGGCCATGCCTAAGGTGGCTTGGCGTCGCCGCGCAAGCCCCGAATGGCGAAACGCGCCACCGGCCCGACCGATCCTCCAACAAGTGTGCCGCCAAATTCACCCCACTTGGTTCGAAACGATGTAGGGCGGGCGCGGCACTCGGCACCGTTGCATCGGCAGCAGCGGCATGGTTCTATCCTTGCGTGTAGCGTGGACAGTTCCGAGCCGGCAGCCATGTCCAATGATCTCCTGTTCGCCTCGGACGAGTCTCCAGACCCGCGGACTGCCTCCGCCGCGGCGGAGGACGCCAATCCCGGCGCCCCTCCCTGGCTGGTGCTGGTCGCCGACGACGAGCCGGAGGTGCATGCCGTCACCCGGCTGGCGCTCGCCCGGCTGCGCTTCCGCGACCGTCCCGTCCGCCTGCTCGACTGCGCCAGCGCGGCGGAGGCGGAGCGTATCCTGCGCGACACCCCGGACATCGCCGTCATCCTGCTCGACGTGGTGATGGAGACCGAGGATGCCGGCCTGCAGCTGGTCCGCCGCATCCGCCAGGATCTGGGCAACCGTACCGTCCGCATCATCCTGCGCACCGGCCAGCCGGCCCGCGTGCCGGAGGAGGAGCTGGTCCTTGCCTATGAGATCGACGGCTATACAGCAAAGACGGAACTGACCGCCCGCCGCCTGTTCACCAGCGTGGTCACGGCGCTGCGCGCCTATGCCGGGCTGGCGGAGCTGGAACGCCGCCTGGCCGAACGCAGCCGCGCGTTGGAGGAGGCGACCGTCCGCCTGAACCGCATGGCGACCCTGGACCCGCTGACCGGCGTGTGGAACCGCCGCCGCTTCCTGGAACTGGCGGCGGCGGAACTGGCGCGGGCGCGCCGCTATGGCCGGCATCTCGGCGTCTTCCTGCTCGACCTCGATGGCTTCAAGGCGGTCAACGACGCCCATGGCGACGCCACCGGCGATGCGGTCCTGCGCGCGGTGGTGAAACAGGTGCGGGCGGCGTTGCGCATCTCCGACCACATCGCCCGCTCCGGCGGGGCGGAGTTCGTCGTGCTTCTGCCGGAAACCGACGGGGCCGGCACCGCCGTGGTGGCGGAACGGGTGCGCGCCGCCCTGGCCGACAGCCCCATCCTGGTGGAGGAGCGGGCGATCCCCGTCACCGCCAGCATCGGCGTCGCCAGTTGGCTGCCCAGCGAACCCGGGGTCGAACAGACCCTGCACCGCGCCGAACATGCGCTGCACGCCGCCAAACAGGCCGGCCGCAACCGGGTGGAACGGGCGGAGGGATGAGGCTGCCGGACCCGTCCCCTCCCCCGCCGGCATGTTTCATGTGAAATATCGTTACAGCGCCGCGATTGAACGGCGGAACTCCAGGGGGTAATCCTTAAGGTCGGAAGCATCCACCCGGATTGCATTCCCGATCGGGGACTCGCACATGTGGCAGGACTATACCAACGCGCTGATCACCGCCTTCGGGTTGTCGGGGCTGGGGTTCGGCATCGGCAAGCTCGTCATCGTGATGGGTGAACGCGCGATCGAGCGGCGCCACGGGTCGGAGGGGGTGCGCGACACCATCGCCCGCCGCGCCAAGATGGAGACGAAGTTCGAAGCCCGCCGCGGCGACCGCATCGGCGAGCTGAAGGAACTGGACGGCGCGGTCGAGGATGTGCTGCGCCGCCGCAAGGTGATGGAACGTCAGATCGAGGATGCGCGCCAGTCCGGCGAACGTCTGGTCCGCCTGATCGGCGAGGAGGTTCAGGGCAGCCCCTGCTACGTCGCCATGGTCGTGAACAAATATGTCGGCACCGGCGCCGCCCAGCAGAGCCAGCACGCGTTGGTCGACCCGAGTTGGGCGCAGCCGCAGATGATCGAGGTGTGGGCGCGCTCGATGGCGGAGGCGCGGACGGAGATCGAGCGGCACTACCCGCCCGCCTTCGGCTATGCGGTGACGCGGATGCAGGAGTTCCTGTCCGCCGACACGCCCGTCGCCAAAGCGAGCTGAGACAGAGGACGCGCCATGGACAGCATGCCCTACATCTTCGCCGGTCTGGTCGGCCTCGCCTCGCTGGCGGTGTCGCTGCTGCTGGCTCTGCGCCGCCTGAAGACGTCGGAGGAGCGGATCGCCACCGCGGTGTCGCGCAAGCAGACGCAGGTGGAGCGGATCAAGAAGGTCGCCCGCGTCACGCTGCAGCAGGCCCGCGACCTGCGCGACGCCAAGCGGCGCAAGGCGATGGCCGAGCTGGGCTGCGAGGATCTGGAACAGCGCCTGAAGGCCGCCGGCGCCTCCGACCGCCGCATCTATGTGCTGGACGACCGCCGCACCCAGAAGGACCAGGGCTGGCTCCTACGGGTGGTCAACATCGAATACGCCTCCCGCGTCAACGCCAGCCTGACCCCCACCGCGCTCGACAGCTGGAAGCGCGGCCGCCGCTTCCTGGTCTGGGCGCTGGACGAGAAGAAGGCCCGCGAAAAGGTCAACGCCCGCTTCCCGGAGAACAAGGGCTTCGCCGTCATGGGCGTTGAGTCCTATCTGGGGTGAGTGTCGGACGAGTGCGCTCGCCAGCCACTCCACCCCCGCCACAATAATGACACAAGTCTTATTTTCGGACTATCATCCCCACGCGCACCCATCCACGCGCGCCGGGGAGCCTTGCCATGATCCGTTACGCCGAGTTGCAGGTCGCCACCAACTTCAGCTTTCTGGAAGGGGCATCGCACGCTGACGAGCTGGCGATGACGGCGGCGGCGCTGGGGCTGGCGGCGGTGGGGGTGACGGACCGCAATTCGCTGGCCGGCGTGGTGCAGATGCACGCCGCGGCGAAGAAGGTCGGCATCCGGGCGCTGATCGGCTGCCGGCTGGACCTGACCGACGCCGACAGCCTGCTGGCCTACCCGACCGACCGCGCCGCCTATGCCCGGCTGTCGCGGCTGCTGACCCTGGGCAAGATGCGGGCGCCGAAGGGAGAGTGCTTCATCGCCCGCGCCGACGTGCTGGCCCATGCCGAGGGCATGCTGTTCCTGCTGCTCGGCCCCAACCAACGCGACGAGTCGTTCCTGCGCGAGTTGCGCGCCTGGCGCGGCGGGCTGGCGCGCGGGCAGCTCTATCTGGCGGCCAGCCACCGCTATCAGGGCGACGACGCCCGCCGACTGCGCTGGCTGGCCGGGCTGGCCGAGGCGGAGGGGGTGCCGCTGGTCGCCACCAACGACGTGCTCTATCACGGCGCAGGGCGGCGGGCGCTGGCCGACGTGATGACCTGCATCCGCCACCACACCACCATCGACGAGGCCGGCTGGCGGCTGTCCGCCAATGCCGAGCGCCACCTGAAGCCGGCCGTCGAGATGGTGCGCCTGTTCCGCGACCACCCCGACGCCGTCGCCCGCACGGCGGAGATCGCCGAGGCCTGCCGCTTCTCGCTGGACGAACTGTGCTACGAATACCCGGACGAGGTGGCGGAGGGCCGCGACCCGCAGGACACGCTGGTCACCCTGACCTGGGAGGGGGCGGCCAGGCGATATCCCGGCGGCATTCCCGACACGGTGCGCATGACGGTGGAGCGCGAACTGGCCCTGATCGCCGAGCAGCGCTATGCCCCTTACTTCCTGACCGTCCACGACATCGTCCGATTCGCCAGGGAAGCGGACATCCTGTGCCAGGGACGCGGCAGTGCGGCCAACTCCGCCGTCTGCTATTGCCTGGGCATCACGTCGGTCGATCCCACCGAAGTCGATCTTCTGTTCGAGCGCTTCATCTCCGCCGCCCGCGGCGAGCCACCCGACATCGACGTCGATTTCGAACATGAGCGGCGCGAGGAGGTGATCCAATACATCTACAGGAAGTACGGCCGCGCCCGCGCCGGCCTGACCGCCACCGTCATCCGCTATCGTGCCCGCAGCGCCCTGCGCGAAGTCGGCAAGGCGATGGGGCTGTCGGCCGATCTGGTGGCGCGGCTGACCGGCTCCATCTGGGGCTGGAGTCGCGACGGGGTCGACGAGGAACGCGCCCGCTCGCTCGGCGTCGACCCCAATGATCCAAGGCTCAAGCGCACGCTGGAACTGGCTCAGGAGCTGATCGGCTTTCCCCGCCATCTGTCGCAGCATGTCGGCGGCTTCGTCATCACCCGCGGCCCGCTGTCCGACCTCTGCCCGGTCGCCAACGCGGCGATGGAGGATCGCAGCACCATCGAATGGGACAAGGACGACATCGACGCACTGGGCATCCTGAAGGTCGACGTGCTGGCGCTGGGCATGCTGACCTGCATCCATCGCGCCTTCGACCTGATCGAGCAGGTGCACGGACAACGCTGGACGCTCGCCACCCTGCCCCAGGACGATTCGGCGGTTTACGAGATGCTTGGGCGGGCCGACAGCCTGGGTGTCTTCCAGGTCGAAAGCCGCGCGCAGATGAGCATGCTGCCCCGGCTGAAGCCGAAGACGTTCTACGATCTGGTGATCGAGGTCGCCATCGTCCGCCCCGGCCCGATCCAGGGCGGCATGGTGCACCCCTATCTGCGCCGCCGCAGCGGAGCGGAGGACATCACCTATCCGATGCCGGCGCTGAAACCGGTTCTCCACAGGACGCTGGGCGTGCCGCTGTTCCAGGAGCAGGCGATGAAGGTCGCCATGGTCGGTGCCGGTTTCAGCGCCGAGGAGGCCGACCAGCTGCGCCGCGCCATGGCGGCCTTCCGCAAGACCGGGCAGGTCCAGCTGTTCCACGACAAGTTCATCGCCGGCATGACCGCCAACGGCTGCGACCCAGCCTTCGCCGAGCGCTGCTTCAAGCAGATCGAGGGCTTCGGCGAGTATGGCTTCCCGGAAAGCCACGCCGCCAGCTTCGCCCTGCTGGTCTATGTCTCCGCCTGGATCAAGTGCCACCACCCCGCCATCTTCGCCGCCGCCCTGCTGAACAGCCAGCCGATGGGCTTCTACGCCCCCGCCCAGATCGTCCGCGACGCACGGGAGCATGGTGTGACCGTGCTGCCGCCGGATGTGAACCTGTCGGGGTGGGATTGTGCGGTGGAAGGCTTTTCGTCCCTCCGCCTCGGCCTCCGCCTCATCAAGGGCTTCGCCGAGTCGCACGCCGACTCGATCGTCTTCTCCCGCGCCGGCGGCTATCGCGACCCCTACGACCTGTGGCGGCGCGCCCGCCTGCCGGTTGCGGCCCTGGAAAAGCTCGCAAAGGCCGACGCCTTCCGCTCCGTCGGGCTGGATCGCCGGGCGGCGCTGTGGGCGGTGCGGGCGCTGGGCGACCAGCCACTGCCGCTGTTCGCCCGCCTCGACGGCCCCCAGTACAATCCAATGGCCGAGGAACCCGAGGCGCCGCTGCCGGCCATGGCGCTGGGGGAGCATGTGGTGATGGATTACGGCAGCCTGTCGCTGTCCTTGAAGGCCCACCCGCTGTCGCTGCTGCGCGACGGCCTGCCCGGCGTCACTCCGGCGGAGCGCCTGGCCGGGACGCGCGACGGCCGGCGCCTGACCACCGCCGGCCTCGTTCTGGTCCGTCAGCGGCCGGGCAGCGCCGAGGGCGTCGTCTTCATCACGCTGGAGGACGAGACCGGAGTGGCCAACCTCGTCGTCATGCCCGACGCCTTCGAAACCTTCCGCCGCCCGATCATGACCGCCCGGCTGATGGCCGCCACCGGCCGGGTGCAGAACCACGAGGGCGTCGTGCATCTGCGTGTGGAATCGCTGATCGACCTGACCCACCGGCTGGCCGAACTGACCGGCGAGGATCGCTCCGCCCCTCCCAATGAGACTCAGGCCCCCTTCCCCAAGGGCCGCAATTTTCATTGAAGGGTCCGGCCATTTTAATTCAGCCGGCCGATTGCTCCTGACATCACGCTGTCAGGAGGGGGTGTGCTATCAAGAGGGCGTGCCGGCACGAACCACGAACATCCCCTTCCCCTCTGTCAGGAGCCAATCCCATGAACATCCCGCACGTCGTCACTTGGTTCGAAATCCCGGTCACCGATCTCGCCCGCGCCGTCGGCTTCTACGAGACCGTCTTCGCCGCCAAGATGGTTCAGGAGCCCTGCCCCAGCGGCATGACCATGGCCGTCTTCCCGGCCGAGGGCACCGCCGTCAAGGGCTGCCTGATCCAGCACGAGGCCTGCAAGCCCAGCGCCAACGGCACCACCGTCTATCTGAACGGCGGCGACGACCTGTCCGCCCCGCTGGCCCGTGCCGAGCAGGCCGGCGCCACCATCGTCGTGCCGAAGACGCTGATCACCCCGGAAATCGGCTATTTCGCCCAGTTCATCGACAGCGAGGGCAACCGCGTCGGTCTCTATTCGATGCACTGACCTCACCCGCCGGAGCCGCCGCCATGCGCCGCGCCGACCGTCTGTTCCAGATCGTCCAGCATCTCCGCAAGGGGCGGCTGGTGACGGCTGCCGAGCTGGCGCGCTGCCTGGAGGTGTCGGAGCGCACCGTCTACCGCGACATGCGCGACCTCGCCTCCTCCGGTGTGCCGGTGGAGGGCGAGGCCGGCGTCGGCTATCTGCTGCGCGACGGCTACGACCTGCCGCCGCTGATGTTCACCCGGGACGAGGTGGAAGCGCTGGTGGTCGGCGCCCGCCTCGCTCGTGCCTGGGTCGGCGGCGGTCTGGCCGATGCCGCCGCCCGCGCGCTCGACAAGGTGGAGGCGGTGGTGCCGGAGGCGCGGCGGCGCGAACTGGCCGACAGCCGCGTCTTCGTCCCCGACTTCTCGTTTCCCGCCCCCTTGCGCGAGCGGATGGACGTGCTGCGCTGCGCCATCAACGCCAGGCGGGTCGTGCTGTTCGACTACCGGCGCGAGGACGGAACCCATTCCGCCCGCGCGGTCCAGCCGCTGGGCCTGTTCTTCTGGGGCAGGGTGTGGACGCTGGGCGCCTGGTGCGAACTGCGCGAGGAATTCCGCAGCTTCCGCATCGACCGCATGCAAACCCTGCTGGCGCTGGAGCGCCGATTCGACGAGATCCCCGGCCGCGGCCTGGACGACTATCTCGCCCGCTGGCGGCAGGAGGGCTGTCCACGCGGGTGAGGGGGGCATCCGCAGGTCACTCCACCAGCTTGACCTCCGTCGTCGCCACGCCCGACGCCCCGACCGCCACCGCGTAATCGTCGAAGCCCGGCGGGCCGAAGCTGCCGCGGGCAGAGCGGCTGAAACCGTGCGGTTCGGCGGGGATACCGAACAGGCCGGTGGCAAGCTCGCCGTTGTTGTCCAAATCCTGGAAGGCGATCAGCCCGTAGCGGCCGGCCGGCAGATCGGGGAAGACCACCTGCAGCTCCGGCCCCAGCGCAGCGACGAAATAGCCGGCGCGCGGCGCCTTCGCCTTCTGCGCCTCTGCACTGTCGAACAGCGCGACCATCACCTTGCCTTGATTGGGCTTGACGTTGCGGACGGTTGCGCGAAGCTCCCCCGCGGCGGCCGGACCAGCGGCGGCCAGTGCCAGCAGAGCCACTGTCACCGTTCCTGGGGCGACCATCCTTGCAGACCAACGCGCAACCCAACGCCGAACCCTCATCTCCCGCCCTCCCCTGGCAGCCCCCGCCCGTTCCCTATGGCCGGCGCGTGCTGCGCCGCCGCCTGCCGTTGCTGGCCACCTCCATCCTAGCATTGGCTCTGCTGGGACCGTTCGGCACCTTCCGTGAAATGGGCTTCGCCGTCCGGCTTGCCTACTGGGGTGGGTTGATCGCCACCGGCTGGTCGATGTTCGAGCTGGTGATTCTGGTCGCCCGCCGCGTGCTGCCGAACTTGGAGCGCACATGGCCGCTGATGCTGGCTGCGGCGTTCCTGACCGTCAGCGTCGTGCAGACCCTGGTGGTCGCCCTGCTGGAAATCCGGTTGCGCGGCGAGGATTTCCTCACCCCCGCCGGGCTGGCCGAACTGTATGGCTATGTGCTGGTCATCACCACGCTGGTGTCAGCCCTGCCGGTGTGGCTGGAACTGCGCGAGCACGGAGTCGTCAGCCACCGACCCTCCGCCCCGCCGCAAGCGCCCATCACTGGCGGCGAACCGACCGCCAACCGCCCGGCCCCCTTCCTCGACCGCATTCCGGCCAAGCTGGGGCGCGACCTGCTGGCGCTGGAGATGGAGGATCATTACGTCCGCGTCCACACCGCGCTGGGCAGCGACCTGATCCTGATGCGGATGCGCGATGCGGTGGCGGAGCTGGAGGGCATCGACGGCCGGCAGGTCCACCGCTCCTATTGGGTCGCGGCATCGGCGGTCGCGGCGGTGGAGCGCAAGCCGGACGGCAAGCTGTCGCTGCGTCTGACCAACGGCCTGCTGGTCCCGGTCAGCCGCACCCACGCGCCCTCGGTGCGTGCCGCCGGCTGGGTCGAGAAAGTAGTCTCCTAAACGCCCCTAAACGCCTTCTCCGCGGAAGGGGCGGGACAGCAGCCCGTCGATGGTCTCGTCCAGCCCGGCGCCGCGGTTCAGGATGGCGTCGACCGCGGTGCAGATCGGCATGTCGACGCCCAGCTTCGCCGCCAGCCCGACCACCGCGGCGGCGGTATAGACGCCCTCCGCCACCGACCGCCGCGCCGCCAGGATCTCGGCCAGCGACTTGCCCTCGCCCAGCGCCGCCCCCAGCGACATGTTGCGCGACTGCAGGCTGGAGCAGGTCAGCGTCAGGTCGCCCAGCCCGGACAGCCCCATCAGCGTCTCCGCCCGGCCGCCGAGCGCCAGCGCCAGCCGGGTGATCTCCGCCAGCCCGCGGGTGATCAGCGCGGCGCGCGCGTTGTCGCCCAGCCGCCGACCCTCGACCACACCGCAGGCGATGGCCAGCACATTCTTCACCGCCCCGCCGATCTGCGAGCCGACGACGTCGTCCGAGCGGTAGGGCCTGAAGGTGCGGCTGCCCAGCGCCGTGACCAGCGCCGTGCCCAGCGCCTCGTCGGCACAGGCCAGCGTCACCGCCGTCGGCAGCCCGCGCGCCACCTCC
>CBFGPE010000081.1:0-32060 GCA_965650625.1 uncultured Azospirillum sp.
TTGCTTTTCGGATGTGGAACTGAGGGTCTTACCGTACGATCTGTATCTTCCCTGAGTTGCACAGAAACGACTATTAATGACTGCAATCATGGAATATTGAGCATAACGAACAGCCGGGGTATAAATTTCGCTCGCTGTAATTTTATTGATAATAAGAAATATTATGGGGTGAAGATTTTGCACAGCACAGATTTGCGTTTTGATGACTGTAGAATTGCAGGAAACGAATCGATAAATCCGCTATTTGATATTTCATCAAGCAGCAACATTGAAATTGCGGGGGGAGAGATCGCTGATAATGTGGCGCCATGCTTATCAAGAGATAAAGACCAAATAGCTATGGTTGATGTAACATCGCAGAGAAACAGTTTCGAAAAATAAATGTATTTTGCGCTAGTTACGTCCCTCTATTGAAGAGTCTGCCTCATTGTTTTCGCTTGTCCACTCTGGCAGCCCGCTTTCCGCAATCCTCACTCCGACCGCATCGCACAGCAAATTGCGAGCGGCCGTTGCTTCGTAATGAACTATGACTTTGAAACGAGTTGCTAGCCGTCCAACCTGACCAAAATTGCGGTAAACGCCTAATTGCGGTTAGCAAAAAGCCCACCAAGTCACTGACTTGGTGGGCTTTTCAGAGATGGTAGCAGCGGAGGGATTTGAACCCCCGACCAAGGGATTATGATTCCCCTGCTCTACCACTGAGCTACGCTGCCATCGTGAGCGCCGTTGTTGGCGTTTCCGCCGCCGTTGGCTACCATCGTGTCCCGTCGTTGCCGCCGGGAGCCGCTATATAGGATAGGGCGACTTGGCCTGTCAACGCGGAATTTTCAGGGGGTGCGATTTTTTTTGGCCGGTCGGCAAAAACCCGCATAACCCCCTGATTCAGGCCGCCGTTTCACCCGCCTCCGCTGCTTCGGCCACACCTCCCGCCGTGCCGGAAATCCAGCCGCCGCCCAGCACGCGGTCGCCCTGATAGACGACGCAGGCCTGACCGGGGGCGATGCCGTGCTGGGCCTCCAGCAACTCGACCCGCGCGGTGCCGTCGGGGCCGGCGCGCCACAGGGCAGGGGCGGCGGGCTGGGCGGAGCGCAGCTTTACCGATACCTCGATGCCGGCACCGTCAGCCAGATCGGGACCCAGCCAGTTCACGTCGCGCACCATCACCAGCGAGCGGGCGAGGTCGCGGCGCGGGCCGACGACGACGCGGCGGCGGGCTGGCTCCAGGCGGACGACATAGAGCGCCTCCTCCTCCTGGCCACGGATGCCGCCGATGCCCAGTCCCTTGCGCTGGCCGACCGTGTAGTGGACGACACCCTTGTGGCGACCCAGCACGCGGCCATCGACATGGACGATGTCGCCGGGCTCGACGGAACCGGGGCGCAGCTTCGCCACCACCTCGGCATAGTTGCCGTTGGGGACGAAGCAGATGTCCTGGCTGTCGGGCTTGGCCGCAACCTCCAGCCCGTGGCGCTCGGCCAGCGCGCGGGTCTCCGGCTTGGTCAGGCCGCCCAGAGGGAAGCGCAGGAACTCCAGCTGCTCGCGCGTGGTGGCGAACAGGAAATAGCTCTGGTCCTTGGCCGGATCGACGGCGCGGTGCAGCTCGGCGCCCTGCGGGCCGGCGATGCGGCGGACGTAGTGGCCGGTGGCGAGCGCGTCGGCGCCCAGGTCGCGGGCGGTGTTCAGCAGGTCGCGGAACTTGACGCGCTGGTTGCAGCGCACGCAAGGAATCGGCGTCTCGCCGCGCAGATAGCTGTCGGCGAAATCATCCATCACGTCCTGGCTGAAGCGGCCCTCGTAATCCAGGACGTAGTGTGGGATGCCGATGCGGTCGGCGACTTGACGGGCGTCGTAGATGTCCTGGCCGGCGCAGCAGGCGCCCGGCTTCTGCAGGGCGAGGCCGTGGTCGTAAAGCTGCAGCGTGATGCCGACGACGTCATAGCCCTCCTCCCGCAGCACGGCCGCGGTGACGGAGGAATCCACCCCGCCGGACATCGCGACGACGACGCGGGTGTCCTGGGGGCGCTTGGAAAGACCGAGGGAGTTCATGGCGCCCTATATAAGGCGGGCAGGCGCCCGGAAAAGGCAGGAAAAAGGCCGCCGGTGGTTGCGTCTGCGCGACGCCGCCCCGGCGGCCGGAACAGGGTTCCCCTGGACCGTCACTTCATCGCGTTGTTGCTGCCGCCCGGCAGGCGGACGACCAGACCGTCCAGCTCTTCGGTCATGATGATCTGGCAGCCCAGGCGCGAGGTCTTGGTCAGGCCGAAGGCGAGGTCCAGCATGTCCTCCTCGTCCTCCTGCGCTTCCGGCAGGACGTCGAACCATTCCGGCTCGATCACGACATGGCAGGTGGAGCAGGCAAGCGAGCCCTCGCAGGCGCCTTCCAGGTCCAGGCTGTTCTTGTGCGCGATCTCCAGCACGGACAGGCCGAGCGGGGCCTCCACCTCGCGGCGGGTGCCATCGGGCTCGATGAAGGTCATCTTGGGCATGGGGTCCTCGTTCCTTTAAGGTTGCCTAGCGATTTAGGAGGCGGTTTAGGGGGCGATTGTAAGGGAAAAGCGGATCAGGGCCGCGGCGGTGTCAGGGCGGCGCGGCGGTCGCGGACCTCGGTGGCCAGCGCCTCCAGCCGTTCCAGCCGGGCCAGGATGCGGGCGGCACCGTCGGAAGCCGGCGGGCTATCCGGGCCGGAGGCCGTCTGCGCCTTGCGGAAGGCGGGGGCGAGATACTTGATGCAGGCCTCGACCCGCTGGCTGAGGTCCAGACCGATGCGGTCCAACTCCAGCGCGTCCTCGGCGCGGGACAGCCGGGTGGCGAGGTCGGCGATCTCCTCATCCCCGTTGCCATCCTCGTCCCCGACGGAAGGCGCGCCGCCCAGCAGGGCCAGCAGGGCATGGGCGCGGCGGATGGGATCGCGCAGCACCTCATAGGCGTCGCGCAAGGCCTCGACCTGTGCCTTGGCATTCGCCTGCTGGCGGGGGCCGCGGGCGGCGAATCGCTCCGGGTCCATGGCGCGGCTGAAGCCGGCATGCTGCTTCGACAGCTGCTCCAGATCGATGTCGAAGCGGCGTTCCAGCCCCAACCGGGTGAATGGGTCGAGCGGGCGCGGCGGTTGGGCCGCTCCGCAGGCATGGCAGAACAGGGCGCGTGGCGCCACCGAGCGGCCACAGGTGCCGCAGGGCTCCAGATCGCCGGCGATGGCGCCGGAAATTCCGCCGCTGCTGTTGCCGGGCGGGCCGGATTTGGAACGGGTCATGCGCACAGTCCGTCAAAACGCCGAAAGGATCGGCCGATAGGATCGATACCCCGACATCTGGCCGCCACGGCAAGCCGGCGGGCCTTCCGCGGGGTCATACCGAGAAGCCGCAGCCGGCGCAATGCGCGAATGCGGACTTTCCGGGCTGGGGACAGATGGTCGCGCGCAGGCATCGTGGGCGCAAACCGGATCAGCCATCCGCGGGTGCGCTTCGCCGTGCCATCGCGATCCAGGCGGTCAGGAAGCAGTCAACGGCCTCGTCGTCGCTGGTCCAGCCCAGGCTGATCCGAATGGCGCTGGCAGCGGACCGGTCGTCCTCGCCCATCGCCGCCAGCACATGGGACGGTTTCACCTTGCCGCTGGAGCAGGCCGATCCGGCGCTGACCGCCACCCCGGCGAGGTCCAGCGTCATCACCTGGGTCTCGCCGGGCAGGCCGGGCAGCATCAGGCAGCTGGTGTTGGCCACCCGCGCCGCACCGACCCCCATCACCCGGGCGCGCGGCATGGCGGCCAGCGCCTCGCGCTCCAGCCGGTCGCGCAGGGCGGCGAGGTCGGCGGCCTCCGCCAGCCCCTCCCGCGCCAGCCTTGCGGCGGCGCCGAAGCCGACGATGCCCAGCAGGTTCTCGGTGCCGGCCCGCTTGCGCCGTTCCTGTCCGCCGCCGCGGATCAGCGCGTCGGGTTCCAGACCCTCGGCCAGGATCAGGGCGCCGACGCCGGTCGGGCCGCCCAGCTTGTGGGCCGACAGCGTCATCAGGTCGACGCCGAGGTCGGGCAGCGACAGCGGCAGCCGCCCGGCGGCCTGTACTGCGTCGCAATGGATCAGCGCGCCATGGGCATGGGCGATCCGGGCGGCCTCAGCCACCGGCTGGGTCACCCCGGTCTCGTTGTTGACCAGCATCAGCGAGACCAGAGCCGGACCGTCCGCAGCGGCCAGCCGGCGCTCCAGATCTTCCAGGTCGGCGACGCCGTCGCGGCTCACGCCGAAGCGCTCGGCCTGGGGCCAAGCGGCCAGCACCGACTCATGCTCGATGGCGGAGGTCAGCAGCTGGCGGCCGGGGAAGCCGCGCAGGGCGAAGTTGTTCGCCTCCGTCCCGCTGCCGGTGAACAGCACCTGCGCCGGCTTCACGCCCGCCAGTGCCGCGACGGCGGCGCGCGCCTCCTCCACCGCCCGGCGGGCGCTGCGGCCGAAGGCGTGAACGGAGGACGGGTTGCCGACCAGATCCATCGCCTGACCCATCGCCGCCTTGACCTCCGGCTTCAGCGGAGCGGTGGCGTTGTGGTCGAGATAGACTCCGGTCCGACGGAAGGGGGCGGCGAACGGGGCAGTCACTTTTCAGGCACGCTCAACTGCGAAGGCCAATCTCATCTGGCAGCATCACTCTGCGGCGGCGATCGCGGTGCTGTCGGCGGCCGGGGCCGGGCGCAGCAGGTTCAGGCCGCTGGTGCCGATGATCCGCCGCTCCACCACGTCGGCGACGGTGACCGAGCTGAGATACATATGGATCTGGTTGCCCAGCTCTTCCCACAGATCGTGGGTCAGGCAGCGCGAGCGGTTGGTGCGGCAGCCCTGCGGCGTGCCGTTGGCGCAGCGGGTGGTGCGGATCGGCTCGTCCACCGCCAGGATGATGTCGGACACGCGGGTGGCGTCGGCCGGATGGGCCAGCAGATAGCCGCCGCCGGGGCCGCGCACGCTCTTCACCAGCCCGCCCTTGCGCAGCTTGGCGAACAGCTGCTCCAGATAGGACAGCGAGATTTCCTGCCGCTCCGCGATGTCCGCCAGCGCGACCGGGCTGCCCTGGCTGGTGGCGGCCAGATCGACCATCGCCATCACGGCATAGCGTCCCTTGGTGCTGAGTCTCATCGCGATTCTCCTTGCGCTTCGTGCATCCCGCCATTGTGGGACGCCACCGTCTCTAGCGGTGTGGGTGTTGAACGGGGGAGGGCGGCGGGCGGACGGTCCGCTTCCAGCTCGCCGACACGGGCCTGCAGCGCAGTCACCTGATCGAGCAGGCCGGTCAGCGCGCGGGCGACCGGATCGGGGATCTCGCCGCAGGGGGTGCCGTAGGGCATGAATTTCCGGGTTTCCGCGCGGTCGCGCGGCATGACCGGCTTGGCCGGGATGCCGACCATTGCGGTGTCGGCTGGCACGTCGGCCACCACCACCGCGTTGGCGCCGATGCGGGCACCGCGGCCGATGGTGATGGCGCCCAGGATTTTGGCGCCGGCGCCGACGATCACGCCGTCACCCAGCGTCGGATGGCGCTTGCCGGGATCGAGCGAGGTGCCGCCCAGCGTCACCCCATGATAGAGCATGACGTCGTCACCGATTTCCGCCGTCTCGCCGATCACCACGCCCATGCCATGGTCGATGAAGAAGCGGCGGCCGATGGTGGCGCCGGGGTGGATTTCGATGCCGGTCAGGGAGCGGGCGATCTGGGAGATCCGCCGGGCGGTCGTGTGCCAGCCGGCGTCGCGGGCGCGCCGGGCGATGCGGTGGAGCACGATGGCATGCAAGCCGGGGTAGCAGAGCGCCACCTCCAGCCGGGACCGGGCGGCGGGGTCCCGCGCCATGATCCCATCGATCTCTTCGCGAAGATGCTTGAACACGCCATCACCCGCCGTGGTATAGTCCGCCGCTCTCATCGGCCGCCCGCGCCCGGCTTCGGCCTGTCGGACCCTCGCGGTTCAGGACCTTTCCGGTTCGGACCCATTCGGGTGCCGGCCGGCAGGGACCCGGACTTATCGATCGGTCCCGCTAGCGCTGGGGCCGATCGGGCGGGTCAGGCGGGTTGTCCCGGAGGACGTTACGACGCATATATGATGACCAAGCAAAACGGTCAAGAATTGTGTGCGGAAAACCCCACTCCAAGACGGGAAAATCCGTGACGGGCCCGAAGGCCCGCGCCGGGGTGGCTTGCCGGATGAAGGTCCGGCCGGTCGCCGTGGCGGTCCCAACAACCCTTTGTCCGCGTCAGGAACGTCGTTCCCATGCCTGAAGTGCTCTTCAACGGTCCCGCCGGTCGCCTGGAAGGCCGTTACACCCACGGCAAGCAGCCGAACGCCCCGGTTGCGCTGCTGTTGCACCCGCACCCGCAGCACAATGGGACGATGAACAACAAGGTGGTCTTCACCCTGTTCCAGTCCTTCACCAAGCGCGGCTATTCGGCGCTCCGCTTCAACTTCCGCGGCGTCGGGCGCAGCCAGGGCACCTACGACAAGGGGGAGGGCGAGTTGGCCGACGCGGCGGCGGCGCTCGACTGGCTGCAGACCTACAACCCCAACGCCCCGCTCTGCTGGATCGGCGGCGTGTCCTTCGGCGCCTGGATCGGCATGCAGTTGCTGATGCGCCGTCCGGAGATCGACGGCTTCGTCTCGGTCTCGCCGCCGGCCAACCTGTTCGACTTCTCCTTCCTGGCGCCGTGCCCGTCCTCGGGCCTCATCATCCATGGCGACAAGGACGAGGTGGTGCCCCAGGCCGCGGTGACCAAGCTGGTGACCAAGCTGTCGCACCAGAAGGACATCCGCATCGACCACCGTGTCGTCCCCGGCGCCAGCCACTTCTTCGTCAACCGTACCGACGATCTGGCGATCCAGGTGGACGACTATCTGGACAAGGCGCTGGGCAATCCCATCGCGGCCGTGGCGGAGTAAGTAAGCCCAGTCCCATCCAACCGTCTCCACGAGAGCGTGGGCGGTTGGATGAGGGCTGGCGCCGTGCCTATTATTGCTCGCAGCCCAGAACCCACACGTCGTAGATCGGGTTCTCCATCGCCGACAGGGCGGGGCTGGAGGCGAACATCCAGCCGCTGAAGACCGGTTCCGCCTGCTCGCCGGGCTTGATTTCCGTCACTTCCAGGAAAGCGGCCGATTCCGGTGTTTCGATCGGCGGGTTTTCGCGGCAGGCGCGCAGCGTGATGCGCAGGCTGCTCATCGCCTTGGTCTCTCCGACCTTCATGGTGAAGGTGGAGGTGCGGGCGGTCACCTTGTCCAGCCATTGCAGCTTGGCCGCCGGCCGCTCGATCATCTGGCTCGGGACCGGAGCAGCCTGGACGGACGCCGTCGCCAGCAGGGCGGCCGCCAGCGGGAGAAGTCGGAGAAGTCTCGTCACGTCGGATCGCTTCCGTAATTGCGGACGACGCCCCACGGCAGGATCCAGCCAATCAGGGGACCTCTGCCGGGGCGCTCCGCCTTCTATCGCGGAAGCGGGGTCAGCGTCCAGTGGCGGGGGACGCTGGGGTGTGTTGTGCGGGGTGCGTTGTGCGGATCGGGTGTTTCAGCGCGTGACGGTGCTGCGCGACGCGGGGGCGCTGTAGGTGGCGCCGGAACCGCTCTGGGCTTCGTCGCGGTCTTCGATCTTCTGGGTCGCCGCGCTGGCGCCCGCCCCTGCGGCGGCACCGACCACGGCGCCCACGGGTCCGCCGACCACCGCGCCGGCCGCAGCGCCACCAAGCCCGCCGGTGGCCGATTTCTCTTCCATGTCGGCGCCGCAGGCGGCGGTCGCCAGGGCAAGGCCGAGCACGGTCAAATGGGACAGACGCATCGCATTTCCTCCTGCCTCGTGATCCGGCGGCATCGCCGTCCGGATTGCAGGAGGAACGCTTGAGCGTGACCGTCGGTTCCAGCCACGCCCAGGGTTCGAGTGCTTACAGCTTCGGCGGCTGGGCCGGCGCCTGGCCGGGCGCCTGACCCTGCTGGCTGCCGGAAGACTGGCCATTCGCCTGGTCGCCGGACTTGCTCATGCTCTGCAGCGAGAAGATGACCTGACCAAGCAGCTGTTCCAGGCCCGGGGTGCTCTGCGTGAACTCGATCTTGCCGTCCGGCTTGATCATGTCGGGATCGCCGCCCGGTTCCAGCGACAGGAACTTGCCGCCCAGCAGGCTTTCCGATGCGATGACCGCCGCGGTGTCCTTGGGCAGCTTCACCGAATTGTCGACCGACAGATGGACGACCGCCTGGTAGGTGGTGGGGTCGAGCGTCAGTCCGGTGACCGTGCCGACCTTCACGCCGCTGATGCGCACGTCGGCACCGCTCTGCAGGCCGGTGATGCTGTTGAAGTTGGCGGTGATGTCATAGCCCTGCACCTTGCGCAGGTCCGCGCTTTTGTAGGCGAAGGCAAGGAACACGGCGGCCACGGCGAGCACGACGCCGCCAAGCACGGTTTCGATCACATTCCGGCGCATAGAGCTATCCTGCTGCGAGTTCCCGAATCGAAACCCGGCCCGAAAGGGGCCGGGCTTTCCGTTCCGACGTGATGGTCAGTCCCGGCAGGGATCAGCTCGGCGTCCAGGGCTCATAATCGCCGGTGGCCGGCACGCGCTGCCCGCCGGCCAGCACATGGCCGGGCGGACGGTAGGCCTGGACCGAGCCCGACATGTTGGGCAGATGTTCCTTTTGCCACGGCTTGTGGAACGCGCTCGACCCCTCGGGCAGCGGCTCCTTGGTGGTGTGGTGCAGCCACGCGTGCCATTCCGGCGGGATCTTGGAGGCGTCGGGCTCACCGGCATACAGGACCCAGCGGCGCTCGCGCGTGCCGGGCTGGGTGTCCTTGTTGCGGTAATAGACGTTGCCGAAGCGGTCGCTGCCGACCTTGGCGCCCCGACGCCACGTGACGTAACGGATGTGGATGTTCGCCAGTTTGGTGAACAGGGAGATCGGCTCGCTCATCGTCGCTCACGAATTCCGGAGTCTGGCCCCGCGGACACGGGGCTGGTCGAATGCGGGCCGCACTATGACACCGCAAGTGCCGCGCGTCCACCGTTGGTGAGGCCCAATTTGCCGGCTCATGCAGCTTGACCGGCGCGGTAGCCCCGGCGGCGGTCGCCCCGCGAGTTCACCCCTTTCCCTTGACGCGCCCGCCGGTTTGCCGTAAGCACGCCGCGCACGCGTCGGCACCCCTGGAGGCCGGCGCCCTTTTCGTTTTGGAGCATCGTCATGACCAAGATCATTCCGCTCGGCGCTGAGACGCGCGAACGGGCCGGCAAGGGGACCGCCCGCCAGACCCGCCGTGACGGCCGTATCCCGGCCGTCATCTACGGTGGCAAGCAGGCTCCCGTAACCATTTCGCTCGAGAAGTTCGAGTTCACCCGCGTCCTGCATCAGCCGGGCTTCTTCACGCACCTGTTCGACGTCACCGTCGACGGCACCGCCCATCGCGTCCTGCCGCGCGACGTGCAGTTCCACCCGGTGACCGACGTCCCGCTGCATGTCGACTTCCTGCGCGTTTCGGCCGACACCCGCACCAACGTGCAGGTTCCGGTCGAGTTCGTCGACCAGGACAAGTCGGTCGGCCTGAAGCGCGGCGGCGTGCTGAACATCGTCCGCCACGAGCTGGAGCTGACCTGCCCGGCCGACAGCATCCCGGAGCACATCACCATCTCGTGCGAAGGCTTCGACGTTGGCGATTCGATCCACATCTCCTCGGTCAAGCTGCCAGAAGGTGTGACCTCGACGATCACCGACCGCGATTTCACGATCGCGACCATCGTTGCGCCGTCGGGCCTGAAGTCGGAAGAGGCCGCCGCTTCCTGATAAGGAGCGTTCGACCTTCGAAGATGGTTACGGTGGGGGGCTTCGGCCCCCCGCTTCGTTTTGTGGGGTATGGTTTCCGGAGAGGTGAGGGACATGCTGCTTCTGGTCGGACTGGGCAACCCCGGCAACGAGTATGCCCGCAACCGCCACAACATCGGCTTCATGGCGGTGGAGACCATCGCCCAGCGCCATCGCTTCACCCCGTGGAAGAAGCGTTTCCAGGGCCAGACCGCCGAGGGCACCGTCGCCGGCGACAAGGTTCTGGCACTGGAGCCCGCCACCTTCATGAACCTGTCCGGCCAATCGGTGGTGGCGGCCCTGCAATTCTACAAGCTGAAGCCCGAGAACGTCGTCGTCATCCATGACGAGCTGGACCTGCCCCCCGGTAAGATCCGGGTGAAGAAGGGCGGCGGCCATGGCGGGCACAACGGCCTGCGCTCCATCGACGCGCATATCGGCAAGGAATACTGGCGCATCCGCCTCGGCATCGGCCATCCCGGCAACAAGGATCTGGTCAGCGGCTATGTCCTGCACGACTTCGCCAAGGCCGACCAGAGCTGGATCGACCCGCTGCTCGACGCCGTCTCCGACAACCTGCCGCTGATCGTGGAAGGCCAGCCGGAGCTGTTCATGAACAAGGTGACGGTGGCGACGCAGGCGCGATAAGCCGCGGCCTGCCAGTCCTTCCCCCACTTCGCGTTTGCGCTTTGTCCCCCTTCGTAGGATAAAGCGCCTCAATTCCAGCATTTCCGACGGCGAGCACCCACCCATGGGCTTCAATTGCGGCATCGTCGGCCTGCCGAACGTCGGCAAGTCGACTCTTTTCAACGCGCTGACCGCCACCCAGGCGGCGGAGGCGGCGAATTTCCCCTTCTGCACCAAGGAGCCGAACGTCGGCCGCGTCGGCGTGCCCGACCCGCGGCAGGACAAGCTGGCGGAAATCGCCAAGTCGCAGAAGGTCATCCCGACCCAACTGGAGTTCGTGGACATCGCCGGCCTGATCCGCGGCGCGTCGAAGGGTGAAGGGCTGGGCAACCAGTTCCTCGCCAACATCCGCGAGGTGGACGCCATCGTCCATGTGCTGCGCTGCTTCGAGGACGACGACATCACCCATGTCGAGGGCAACGTCGATCCGCTGCGCGATGCCGAGGTGGTCGAGACCGAGCTGATGCTCGCCGACATGGAAAGCCTGGAACGCCAGCTGACCAGCCTGCAGAAGAAGGCCAAGGGCGGCGACAAGGACAGCAAGATCAAGGCCGACCTGATGGAGCGCGCCCTGAAGGTGCTGCAGGACGGCAAGCCGGCCCGCGTGGTCGAGCTTTCGGACGACGAGCGGCCGGTGTTCAAGCAGTTCATGCTGCTGACCGACAAGCCGGTGCTCTATGTCTGCAACGTGGAAGAGGCGTCGGCCGCGACCGGCAACGCCTTCTCCGCCAAGGTCGCGGAAAAGGCCAAGGCCGAGAATGCCGAGGTCGTCGTGATCTCCGCCGCCATCGAGTCCGAGGTCGCCCAGCTCTCCGACCCGGCCGAGAAAGCCGAATTCCTGGAATCGATGGGGCTGGAGGAAACCGGCCTGAACAAGCTGATCCGCGCCGGCTTCAAGCTGCTGGACCTGATCACCTTCTTCACCGTCGGCCCGAAGGAGACGCGCGCCTGGACCGTGCGCCGCAACACCAAGGCTCCTGAAGCCGCCGGCGTCATCCACACCGACTTCGAGCGCGGCTTCATCCGCGCCGAGACCATCGACTACAACAGTTTCGTCACGCTGGGTGGCGAGCAGGGGGCGAAGGACGCCGGCAAGATGCGCCAGGAAGGCAAGGAATACGTCGTCCAGGATGGCGACATCTTCCACTTCCGCTTCAACGTCTGATTAGACGGAGTTTTTGAGGGGGCGGTGGCATCACCGCCCCCTTTCCACCTCCGCCGTCACCCAACTGTCATATTGTCGTAACAATCAGCGCTCCCCACCCTTCAGTTAGGGGTGTGTCCTGATCGCACCCCCCATCCGACAAGAGGGGGTGCGATGCAGGCGACGCGGGTGCTGCTGGAACTGGCCGGGAATGTCGTGCTGCTCCTGTGGGGGCTGCACATGGTGCAGAGCGGGCTGACCCGCGCGCTGGGCGGCGACCTGCGCCGCATCCTGGGGGCCGGGCTGCGCAACCGCTGGACCGCCTTCCTGTCCGGCATGGGCATCACCATGCTGCTGCAGAGCAGCACCGCCACCGGTCTGATGGCGACCGGCTTCACCGCCACCGGGCTGGTGTCGCTGATGCCGGCGCTGGCGGTGATGCTGGGGGCAAATGTCGGCTCCACCCTGATCGTACAGGTACTCGCCTTCGACATCGCCCATGTGGCGCCGGTCCTGCTGCTGGGTGGCTTCATCGCCTTTCGCCGCGGAGCCCGCACGCGCAGCCGCGATCTGGGCCGGGTCGCCATCGGACTGGGCCTGATGCTGCTGTCGCTGCATTTGCTGCTGGCAACCATCGCCCCGGCGGAGAACGCACCGTTGCTGCAGCGGATGCTGGCGATGCTGACGGCCGACCCGGTGGTCGCGGTGATGCTGGCGGCACTGCTGTCCTGGGCCGCCCATTCCAGCGTCGCCGCCATCCTGCTGATCGCCTCGTTGGCCGGCGGCGGGGTGATCGGTCCGGAGGCCGCGGTCGCCATGGTCGCCGGCGCCAATCTGGGCAGCGCCGTCAATCCGGTGGTGGAGGGGCCGGGCGGCGACGGCCGCAACCCGGCGGCAAGGCGGCTGCCGGTGGGCAATCTCATCAACCGGCTCGTCGGCTGCCTCATCGTCGTGCCCCTGCTGGGACCGATCACCGCCGGCCTGCAGGCGGTGTCGCCGGATGCCACGCGGTTGGCCGCCAACTTCCACCTCGCTTTCAACCTGGCGATGGCCGGGCTGTTCATCGGCCCGCTTCCCTGGTTCGCGCGGGCCCTGACCCGGATGTTCCCGGAACGGGTTGCGGTCGCCGACCCGGCGATGCCGCTCTATCTCGACCGCAGCGCGCTCCGCGTCCCCCATCTCGCCATCGCCAACGCATCGCGGGAGGCGTTGCGCATGGCCGACACGGTGGACAGCATGCTGCGCGGCGCGCTGGACGTGATCCAGACCGATGACCGCAAGCGGGTGCAGGAGATCCGGCGGATGGACGATGTGCTGGACCGGTTGCACGACGCCATCAAGCGCTATCTCACCCAGATCAATGTCGAGGATCTGGATGAACGCGACGCCCGCCGGGTGTCGGACGTACTGACCTTCACCATCAACCTTGAGCATGTCGGCGACATCGTCGACCGCAATCTGATGGAGGCGGCCTCCAAGAAGATCCGGCGCAGGCTGCATTTCTCCACCGAGGGGGCGGCCGAGATCGCCGGCATGCTGGAGCGGCTGAGCGAGACCCAGCGTCTGGCCGCCGCCGTCTTCGTGTCGGGCGATGTCCGGTCCGCCCGCGCACTGATCCACGAGAAGGAGGTGATCCGCGATCTGGAGACCAGCGCCACCGAGGCGCATTTCGCCCGCCTGCGCGCCGGCCGCAAGGAAAGCGTCGAGACCAGTGCCCTTCATCTGGACATCCTGCGCGACCTGCGCCGGATCAACGCCCATCTGGTCGCCGCCGCCTATCCCGTGCTCGATCAATCGGGGGAGCTTCTGCCCAGCCGTCTCAAACGAGGGGCAGCGCGGGCGTGACCGTCCGCTCCCGATGGGGGGATGGCGCGGCTTCCGCTTCGACCTTTTCTTGTCACCGGTCCAGCCACGTTAACACTTTCGTAACCATATAAAATTCGTCAAGCTCTTTCGCGACATGGTTAACAAACCGCTCCTGTGGTTGTTATGGCAGTGAGTGCCAAGGAACGGTTGTCGAGAGGGAGCGGACGGTGGCGAACACGCACGCGACGTCGAACGGACCCAATGCACAGGGGGCATCCGACGCCGGATTCGCCGAGCGGGTGCGCGATGCCATCGACCGCCAGGAACTCTCCCTGGTCTTTCAGCCGCAGGCGGACGTCGTCACCAACCGCCTCACCGGCTTCGAGGCTCTGTCGCGCTGGCGCCTGTCCGACGGCACCATGCTGCCGCCCGACGTCTTCGTGCCGATGGCCGAACAGGGGGAGGCGATCCATCTGCTGGGCGAATGGACCCTGCGGACGGCCTGCAGGGTGGCCGCCGGCTGGCTGCGCGCCGGCTACCCCGACATTCCGGTGTCGGTGAACCTGTCGGCGCGGCAGCTCGACGATCCCGGGCTTGTGCTGAAGGTGCTCGGCATCCTGACGGAGACTGGCCTGCCGGCCGCCAACCTGAAGCTGGAGCTGACCGAAACCAGCATGTTCAGCCAGAGCGCCGAAGCACGCGAGGCACTGGTGCAGCTGCGCGGCGCCGGGATCCGGCTGGTGCTGGACGATTTCGGCACCGGCTGGTCGTCGCTGGCGACCCTGCGCCGGGTCCCGGTGGAGGCGCTGAAGATCGACAAGCAGTTCGTCCAGGCGATGGTGGAGGACCGCGACGCCGCCGCCATCGTCCAGGCGGTGGTGGCGCTGGCCCACGCACTGGACCTCGGCGTGGTGGCGGAAGGGGTGGAGACGCCGGAACAGCGGCTCTACCTGCAGGCCTATCGCTGCGACGTCCTGCAAGGCTATTGGCTGTCGCGCCCGCTGAGCGCCGACGGGGTGAGCGAGTTCCTGGCCGAGCGGAGTGTCATCGGCACCCTGCGGCCTATGGGGTTGGGCTCCGCCGCTGGGCCGCAGACATCAGGATAACCCGCCGGGTCTCGTCCCATTCCGTCAGTTCGCCCGCCTCCTCGGCGGTGGCCCAGCAGGCCTCCAGCGCGTCGTCGGCACAGATCGGGTCGCCCTCCGCACTCTCCGCCGCCACTTCCACCAGCGTATAGTGGTAATGGACGCGCCCCTCGGCATCGGGGGTGATGGCGTCGACCACGGTGACGATTCCGGTTGGCACCACCTCCAGACCGGTTTCCTCGCGCACCTCGCGCACGGCGGTCTCGAAGACGGTTTCGCCGACCGACTGTGCCCCGCCCGGCAGGCTCCACTGCCCCATCCGCGGCGCCTTGCCCCGTCGGATCAGCAGCACCTTGTCTCCGCGCCAGACGACGGCCCCGACACCGACCCAGGGGCGGTCGGGATATTCGCGGCTTGAACGGTCGGGCGGGGTGGCGGACATGAACGGCTCCCTATCGATGGCTTGACCCGAGGGTAGCGCGGTCCGACACTGGGATGCCAGACGCGAAGACGCATCGCCGCGTCCTGCCGGCCCACCACACCAATCTGACAGCCAGCCATGAAGCTCAACGAGATCCGCACCTTCATCGCCGTGGCCGATGCGCAATCGGTGCAGGAGGCCGGCAACCGGCTAGGACTGACGCAGTCGGCCGTGTCGCGGCTGATCCAGCGGCTGGAGGCGGAACTGGGCGTCGTGCTGTTCGACCGGCAGACCAAGCCGCTGGCCCTGACCCGCGACGGCGAACTGGCGCTTGGCCACGCAAGGCGCATCCTGGCGGCGACGAGCGACTTCGCCGACGCCTTCGCCGGGTCGGCCGAGCCGCGCGGGTTGCTGCGGCTGGGGACGGCGCATGTGCTGACCGCGCTGGCCGCCGGCCGGCCTCTGGACGAGTTGCGGGCCGGCTTCCCCGGCCTGACCTTGCGGCTGCATGCCGACTGGAGCAACCCCCTGATCGAGCAGGTCCGCGCCGGCAGCCTGGATGGTGCGCTGGTCCTGATGTGCGACGATCAGGCGCCGCCCGACGATCTGCCGGTCCGCCGGATCGGGACCGAACCGGTCAGCATCATCGCTTCTCCCGGCGACGGTTCCGCCGATCTAGCGGCCATGAACCGGCGGGGCTGGGTGTTGCAGCCGAACGGCTGCCGCTATCGCGAGGCGCTCCATCAGGCGCTGGCGCCGCTCGGCCTGCAGCCCAACGTGACGGTGGAGGCCTATGACCAGAGCCTGCTGGTGTCGCTGGTGGCGCGCGGCGTCGGCTTCGGTCTGGCGCCGATGGGGTTGATCGCGCCGATCCCCGGTGCGGTCGCCGTCCGGCCGCTCGACCTGCCCGATTTCCGGATGGCGGTGACAATCTGGCTGATCCAGGCGCGGACGACCGGACGCATCGCGCCGGTGTTCGACCGGCTGGAGGAGTCGCTGCGGCAGGAGTTGTCGGTGTGTCATCGGCCCGACCGCCGAACCGCCCAAACTCCCGTCCTGCATTCCGCTGCGGAATGACCCGGTTGCCGATTATGAATTTGCCGAACTGTTGGTGCCCGCCTATCGTCGGGGCATAGCAGTTCCACAACACCGGCGCGCAATGCCGGCCCCTTCCGGGAGGACGCCTTGACCACCGCCACCCCCGCACCGGCGCCCTCCTGGAGGACGCCCGCACTCGTCGTCGTTTGCGGTTGCCTGATCTCGATGCTGGCCTTTGGACCGCGGTCGAGCATGGGCCTGTTCATCGGCCCGCTTTCGGAAACCCGCGGCTGGGGCCGCGACGTCTTCGCGCTGGCGATGGCGATCCAGAACATCCTGTGGGGCGCCGGCGGCCCCTTCGCCGGGGCGCTGACCGACCGCTACGGCCCGGCCCCGGTGCTGGCCGGCGGCGGGATCCTCTATGCGGCCGGTCTGGCGCTGATGCCTTACGCCACCACCAGCGTGGAACTGTACCTGACCGCCGGCGTGCTGATCGGCCTCGGCCTGTCCGGTGCGTCCTTCGGCATCATCATCGCAGGCTTCACCCGGCTGCTGCCGCCGGAACAGCGCAGCTGGTCGGTTGGAATCGCCACCGCCGCCGGGTCGATGGGCCAGTTCCTGTTCGCGCCGATGGGGCAGGCCTTCATCGCCGGCTTCGGCTGGCAGACCGCCCTGCTGCTGCTGGCGGCCTCGATGATCGCGGTGCCGCTGCTGGCCGGCGTCTTCCCCGGCCCGAAGGGCATAGCGGCTGGTGGCGGACATGCGGTGACCGGCGCCAACGTCGGATTCGTCACTGCCGTGCGCCAGGCCTTCCAACACCGCAGCTATGTGCTGCTGGTCGCCGGCTTCTTCGTCTGCGGCTTCCAGCTGGCTTTCATCACCACCCACCTGCCGCCCTACCTGACCGAGGCCGGCATCAGCCCGACGCTGGCGGCCTGGGCGCTGGCGCTGATCGGCCTGTTCAACGTCGTCGGCTCCTACGCTTCGGGCGTGCTGGCCGGCAAGGTCAGCAAGCGCTATCTGCTGTGCGGCAACTATTTCTCACGCGGCATCGCCACCGCGATCTTCATCCTGCTGCCGATCTCGCCGGTGACCGTCATCGCCTATGCCGCGGTGATGGGCCTGCTGTGGCTGTCCACCGTGCCGCCGACTTCCGGCCTCGTCGCGCTGATGTTCGGCACCCGCTACATGGGCACGCTCTACGGCTTCGCCTTCTTCAGCCATCAGGTCGGCGGCTTCCTGGGCGTCTGGCTCGGCGGCGTGCTGTACGAGCGCACGGGATCCTACGACGTCGTCTGGTGGCTGGGCGTGGCGCTGGCCATGTTCGCGACCATCGTCCACTGGCCGATCGCCGAGAAGCCCGCCCCGTCGCTGGCGGCGGCCGAGGCGAAGGCGTAAGGTAGATCACCATGAGCGACAGCCCCGTCCAATCCTCTTCCGGACTTCCCATCGGCCACGGGCTTGCCGTGGCGCTGCTGGGCGGCATCCTGCTGGTGTGGGCCGGTCTGATGGGGCTGTCGCTGCAGCGCGCTGCGCTGCCGGATGCGACCGACGGCATGATGCTGGCGGTTTTCTCCCCTGGCACCAGCGATGCCGAGGCGATGACGGCGATGGTGCGGGCGGGCGGCGAGCCGGTCCGCTCCACTTGGCTTGGGTTCGCCTGGGTCGCCCGCGGGGTGGAGCCCGGCTTCGTCGGCCGTCTGAAGGCGGAAGGCGCGCTGGCCGCCTTCGGCGAGCTTCCGGTCGGCCCGACGCTGGGCGGCTGTACCGCAACCCCGGTCGACGCTGCCAAGATCGCCGCCACCAGGCTGCAATAGTCCCGACTTTCCGCCCCTTACAGGCCGGTGGGCGTCGCGCGCGTGTCGGCGGTGCGGGTGGTGCCCTGGTCGATCAGCGGCTGTAGCGCCGGGGCAAGGCTTTTCAGAAGCTGGGCGGGCAGGGCGCTGGTGAAGCGGTAATTGTCGGCCTCCGGTCCATGGACGAAGGCGGTCATCGTCCCGAAGAAGCGGTCGCCGATGTAGAAGACGAAGGTGGCGGTGCGGTTGACCGCCTTCGATTCGATCAGCACGCCGCCCGGCCCCCAACGATCCAGCCGGTGGTCACCGGTGCCGGTCTTGCCACCCATCGGGATCGGTGCACCGGACGGGTCCTTGAAGGAGCCCCAGACCCGCTTGGCGGTGCCGTTCTGCGCCACGTCCATCAGGGCGCGGCGCAGGGTGGCGCAGACCTCCGGCCGCAGCACGCGCTCGCCCTTCAACGGCCCCAGCCCCAGCTTCGCCTCGTAAGGCGTGCCGGCGGCGAAATGCAGCGAGCGGATCTTCACGGTCGGTTGGCGCACCCCGTCGTTCAGGATCAGCCCCATCAGCTCCGCCAGCGCCGCCGGGCGGTCGGCCGAGCTGCCGATGGCGGTCGCCAGCGACGGCACCAGCGTTTCGAACGGATAGCCGACGCTGCGCCATTGGGCGGTGATGCGCTGGAACGCCTCCTCCTCCAGCCCGATGCGGATACGGGTGTTCTGGGCGGCCATGCCCTTCTTGAACAGCCAGCGGTAGCTTTCCTGGCGTTCGTCGGCGCTGGCCGCCAGCACTTCGGCCCGCGTCGCGCCGGGATGCTGCTGGAGATAGGCGACCAGCCACAGTTCCAGCGGATGGACGCGGGCCAGATAGCCCAAATCGTTCAGCGGAAAGCGGTCCGGCCCGTATTTGGTGTAGAGCGCCGACAGCGCGTTATCGGTCAGCGCCATCCCCGGCAACCGCCCGCGCAGGAAGGCGGAGAACTCGGCCAGCCCGGCCTTGGGCCGCACGGTGCGGAAGATCACCGCCAACCGGTGCGGCACGGGACGCGAGCGGGTCGCCAGCCGGGCCAGCGCCTCGTCCGGCGTGCGCTTGCGGTAGTCGTTGTAGAAGCGGTTGAGGAAGTCCGACCCTTCGCGGTCGGCGAAACGGGCGAGATAGGCCTGCCGGGCCGGGTAGTCGGGCGAGCGCAGGATGTCGGCGCCGTCGTCGGCTCCCTCGTCCATATAGAATTGGACGACGTCGCGCATCAGCCGGATGAAGGGCAGGTTGACGCTGTTCCGCAGTGCCTCCTGCACGGTCAGGATGCGGCCGTTGTCGTCCTTGTTGAAGTTCACGAATGTGTGCTGGCCGCCGCCGGTGAAGAACACCTCGCCGGGGCCGGCGGAATAACGCCGCTCCATCGCCGCGTCCAGCATGGCCGGCAGCCGGCGGTCGGGAGAGGCAGCCAGCCACGCCGTCGCCCAGCGGGTCAGATTGTCCGACGCCTCGTCCTGCACATCGGCCAGCAGTTCCTTCGGCAGATGGGCGTAGCGGCTGTGCAGTTCGGCGACGATCTCCAGATAGGTCGTCAGCGTGCGCAGCTTGGCGGTGGAGCCGAGATCGAGCTTCGCCCCGTCGTTGATGTCCAGCGGCTGATCGAGATTGTCGGCTTGGACGCGCAGGTAATTGGCCTCCGGACCCCGCTCGTACAGCGTGATCGAGTAGACCAGCTTGGACAGGTCGTTGTTGCGGGCGTCCAGCAGCCGCTCGCCGGTCAGCCCCAGCGAGCGGGCATAGTCGGGATCGTTCAGCTTGCCCAGCACCTCCACCACGCGGGCCTGCGTCTGGGCGTCCAGGGTGGATTGCGCGGTGAGGTCGAGGCGGTCGAGCGCGTAGAGGTTGGAGACGCCGAGCATGCCCAGCAGCCGGGCGCGGATGGCGTTGGTCGCCTTCTGCTCGACGAAGGAGGTGGCGGGGGCGATCGGCGCCTCCTCGCGGAAGGCCAGCGGCGTGGCCAGCGCCGCGTCGCGCAGCGCCGGATCGATCACCCCGGCCTGGGCCAGCGCCCGCAGATGGGCGTCGGCCAGCCGGTCGAGCGCCGCACGGTCCTGGATCAGGTAGTAGGAGGGCCGCCGCTGCGCCAGCAGCAGGGCCAGCACCTGCTTGTAAGCCAGGGCCTTCAGCTTCAGGGCGCGGGCGTCCGGGGCCGGCTCCGCCAACACACGCTTGGCGATGGACAGGTCGGTGCCGAACCAGGCCCACAGCCCGTCGCCCAGCCCGTTCACCTCGCCGAAGCCCGAGCGCGCGGTCAGCGGGGTGGAGTTCAGGTAATCGACCAGGATGCGGCGGCGGGCCTCGGTCGTGTCCTCGCCGTCGCTGTAGGCGCGGACGCTGGCCGAAGTCATCTGGCGCAGCTTCTCCACGCTGCCGACGGTCTGGCCGTCGGGAGAATGGCGGTATTTCTCGATCTGGGTGGCGAGCGTCGAGCCGCCGGGGGAGCGCTGGCCCGGACGGATCATCTGGAGCGGCAGCATGGCGACCGCGGCGCCGAAGCGGTCCCACTCCACCGCCGGGTTGCGGCGCGGCTGGTCGGCATCCAGAAGTTCGCGATTCTCGATGAAGAGCAGCGTGTCGGCGACCAGCTTCGGCACATCGTCGAAGCCGTCGAACACCCGTTCGGGATAGCGTGCCGAATACATGACCGCGCCGTTGCGGTCGAGCAGGGTCAGGCCTGCCTGCGTCTTCTCGCGGTAGATCGGAAAACCGCCGCCGGCCATGAAGCGGTCGAGCGCCGGCGACAGCACCGCCTGCCGTTCGACCGCGTAGATGTCATGGGTCAGCGACTCGAGATAACCGGGCATGGCGGTGTAGCCGAGCCGCTCGTTGTACGGCCCATGCTTGGGATAGCGCGCCTGCGGATTGGGGCCTTCGCGCAAGGAGACGGTCATCGACTGGGCGACTCCGGAGAGCAGCCGGGCCTGGAGGCGCGAGGTCTCCATCTCCCGCCAGCCGGCATAGCCGGCGGCGGCGAGCGTGATGGACAGCGTCGCCGCGATCACGACCCGCCCTGTCCAGCGCCCGACCTGCATCCACCGCTTGGCCATCTCGGATGCGCACCCCCTGCCGTCCGACCCACACGGTCGGTGTCGGTCGGAACGATAGGCTAATTATGGTTAACGGGGGTTTAAGGGGGGCCTCTCACCCCTCCAGCAGCGTCTTTGCGCGGGCTGCCAGCTCCGTCAGCGGAACCTCCACCTGTTCGCCCTTGACCAGATGCTTCAGCGTCGCGGTGCCGCGGGCCTTCTCGTCGGAGCCCATCAGCAGGACGACGGGGATCCCGGCGCGGTCGGCATACTTCATCTGCTTGGCGATCTTGCCGCCGTCCAGCTGGATTTCCGTGTTGATGCCGGCGGCGCGTAGCTCGCTCGCCATGCGGAAATAGTCGGCGGACAGGGACGGGTCCATCTGCGTCACCAGCACCTGGGCGGTGGGGGTGGCGTCCTTGATGATGCCGGCTTCCATCAGCTGGTAGAACAGGCGGGTGGCGCCGATGGAGATGCCCACACCCGGCAGCTTCGACTTGGTGTAGTGGCTGGCGAGATTCTCGTAGCGCCCGCCGGAGCAGACCGAACCGATGCCGGGATGGTCGTTCAGGAAGGTCTCGTAGACGGTGCCGGTGTAGTAATCGAGCCCCCGCGCGATGGCGAGGTTGATGCGCACCGTCCCTTCCGGCACCTGGAAGGCCCTGAGGCCCTCGATGACGGTGGTCAGCTCGCCGACGCCTTCGCGGAAGATGGCGTTCTCGATGTCGAGCGCGCCCAGCGCCGCCAGCGTCTCGGCGTTGCTGCCCTTCATGGCGATCAGCGACAGGATGGTGTCGGCGGCATGCTCGGTCACGCAGAGGCCCAGCAGGCTGGCGCGCACCTTGTCCTGGCCGATCTTGTCCAGCTTGTCGATCTCGCGCAGAACCAGGACGCGGGTGTCGGCGTCGGCGACGCCCAGACCGTCGAGCAGTCCCAGCAGGATCTTGCGGTTGTTCACGTTGATGGTGAAGCCGCCGAAGTTCAGCTCGGTGAAGACATGGTGGATCACCGCCGGGATCTCGGCGTCGTAATGGGCGGACAGGCTGTCCTTGCCGATCACGTCGATGTCGCACTGGTAAAATTCGCGGAAGCGCCCGCGCTGCGCCCGCTCGCCGCGGTAGACCCGCTGGATCTGGTAGCGGCGGAAGGGGAAGGCGAGGTCGCGCTCATGCTCCGCCACATAGCGGGCGAGCGGCACCGTCAGGTCGAAGCGCAGCGCCAGCTCCGGCTTGTTGCCCTGCTGGATGGCCCCGGTCGACTGGACGAAATAGACCTGCTTCTCCGTCTCGCCGCCCGACTTGGTCAGCAGCGTGTCGACCGTCTCGAACACCGGGGTTTCGACGGGGACGAAGCCGAACCGCTCGTAGCCGCGGCGGATGGTGTCCAGCATGCGCTGGAAGGCCACCTGCTGGCGCGGCAGCAGCTCCATCGTTCCGGGCGGGGTGCGGGGCGTGATCAGGCTCATCGGAGAGGGTCCGCGCTTGGATAGGAAAAGCGTGCGTTTTCTAGCCCCTTTCGCCGGCCCCGTCATCAGGAGGAGAAGATTTTTCGGTGGACGCGAAAATTTTTTGGAAGGGCATGGAATGAACGGCAGCGGGGCCGCGTTCATCTAAGCACGATCCCGCAACGAGGATCGCTCACCGAAATGGAGAAACAAAATGTCCGGCACCGTCTTTGGGTCGCGTATCCGCTCGTCAGTTTCGACCTTTGCGTTTGTCGCCCTGATGGCGACCGCCCCCGTGCTGAGCGCGGGTGCGGCAACGGTCGCTCCGGCCGCCCCGGCCACGTCGACTCCCGCCGCGACGACCGACTCCACCACGACTGCGCCGAAGGTCGAGCAGAAAGCCGACCAGAAGGCCGTCACCAAGACCGAGGCCACCAAGCACGAGGCCCCCAAAGCCGACGCGACCAAGGCTGACGCCACCAAGGCCGATGCCGGCAAGACCAAGCATGAACAGGTCGCCGCGACTCCGAAGGCCGAGGTGACCAAGACTCAGGCCGATGCCGTCGCCAAGGAACTGGGCGCCAAGCCGACCGAGCAGTTGACGGTCCAGCTCGGCAAGTATCACGAGCAGATGCTGGCCGCCCATGCGCTGAAGGACAGCGCCGCCCGCGACAAGGCTGTGGCCGAGGCGCGGCAGCAGCTCGCCACCATCGGCGGCAAGCCGGTGACTGCCGAGCAGGCCGCGAAGATCGACAACATCCTGGGGGTGAAGACCTCGACCACCATCCAGTAAAGTCTCGGCAAGACGGCCAGCCCCCCGCCAACGCCGGCCGGCGGGGGGCTGCCGGTTTCACCACATGTTTCCCGTCCATGTTTCCGGTTCGGGGACCGCCTCTGTTGAGATGCGACGGGGATGGCGATAGAACGTCGTCCAAGTTCACTGCCCCTCGACACCAGCGCCGGGACCCGATCCATGCCGAACGACCGTCTTGTCATCCGCCGTCCCGACGACTGGCATGTCCATCTGCGCGACGGCGCCATGTTGAAGGCGGTTCTGCCCTTCACCGCCCGCCAGTTCGGCCGCGCCATCGTCATGCCGAACCTGAAGCCGCCGGTGGCGACGGTCGCCGACGCCGTCGCCTATCGCGAGCGCATCCTGGCGGCCCTGCCGGAGGGCGTGGATTTCACCCCACTGATGACCGCCTATCTGACCGACGGTACCGATGCCGATGATCTGGCGCTGGGCTTCAGGGACGGGGTGTTCGCAGCGGCCAAGCTCTACCCCGCCAATGCCACCACCAACAGCGCCCATGGCGTCACCGACATCGCCCGCATCGCTCCGGTGCTGGAGCGGATGGCGGAGATCGGCATGCCGCTGCTGATCCATGGCGAGGTGACCGACCAGTCGGTCGACATCTTCGACCGCGAGGCGGTGTTCATCGACACCATCCTGGCCCCGCTGGTGGAGCGTCATAAGACCCTGCGCGTGGTGCTGGAGCATGTGACGACGGCCGACGCCGTGCAGTTCGTCCGCGCCCATGCCGCCAGCGGCCGGATCGGCGCCACCATCACCGCGCACCATCTGCTGATCAACCGCAGCCACATCTTCCAGGGCGGCATCCGCCCGCACCTGTACTGCCTGCCGATTGCCAAGCGCGAGACCCACCGGGTTGCGCTGGTCGAGGCGGCGATCTCCGGCGAAGGACCGTTCTTCCTGGGCACCGACACCGCGCCGCATACGGTGACGGCCAAGGAGTCGGCCTGTGGCTGCGCCGGCTGCTTTACCGCCGCCAACGCGCTCGAGCTTTATGCCGAAGCCTTCGACGAGGCCGGCGCCCTCGACAAGCTGGAGGCCTTCGCCAGCCTGAACGGCCCGCGTTTCTACAACCTGCCGGTCAGCGAGGAGCGCGTGGCTCTGGAACGCCGCCCGTCGGTCGCCCCCGACCTGATCCTGATCAGCGAGGGCGACGCCGTCCTGCCCTTCCGCAGCGGCGAGACCCTGCGCTGGAGCTTCGTCGGCGCGGTGTAAGGCGAATGAGGCTGCGCCAGCTGAGGCGCGGCCTTTTCGGTCAGAAAAGCGTTCCCTGCACCGGCACCACCCGCGGCTTGCGCGGTGCCGGCTTCTTCTCCGTTTTGCTGTCCGTTGGCGGCTCGTTGGTTGACTCTACCTTTGGGCCACCATCGACCGTTGCGGCAACTTTGGCATCATCGGCGAAGACGATGTTGATCGGCAGGCCCGGCTTCGCCTGATCGGCGCGGGTCACCGGCCGGCCGTCGCGGTCCTCGACCAAGGCGAAGCCGCGGGCCAGCACACCCTTGTAGCTGTAACTTTCCAGCAATTGGCCGAGCGACGCCAGTGTCGCCGCCTTGTCGGCAACCCCCTTGGCATAGCTGCGGTCGAGGCGCGGCGTCAGGTCGGCGACGCGGCGTTCGCCATCCGCCAGCTTCACCCGTGCAGGGGTCAGCGACAGCCGACCGGCGACACGGTCGAAGCGTCCACCTGCGGTGGTCACCGCATGGCGCAGGGCCGAGTCGAGCGCCCGGCTCTCCGACGCCAGTTTCTGGTCCGCCTGGGCCAGCTTCTCGCGCGGGTGGCGCAGTTTGGCGGCCAGCTCGCCAACGCGGGTGCGGCGCCGTTCCAGCAGGGCGGCGGCAGCGAGGTTCAACCGTTCGGCGCGGTCGTCCAGCCGTTGGGCATGGCCCTCCAGCAGGGCGCGGGGATCGCCAAGGCCGCGGGCGAGCCCCTCCACCCGATTGCGGCGATCCTCCACCGCGCGGGAAACGCTGGCGAGCAGGCGGCGTTCGTCGTCCAGGATCTGGGCCAGCAGCTCGCCGCGCACCGGCACCGCCATCTCGGCGGCGGCGGTCGGGGTGGGGGCGCGCAGGTCGGACGCGAAGTCGATCAGGGTGGTGTCTGTTTCGTGCCCGACGGCGGAGATCAGCGGGATGGCGCTGGCTGCCGCCGCGCGCACCACATTCTCCTCGTTGAAGGCCATCAGGTCCTCCAGCGAGCCGCCGCCGCGCGCCACGATGATCAGGTCCGGGCGAGGAACCCCCCCACCCGGCTGGATGCGGTTGAAGCCCTCGATAGCCGCCGTCACTTCGGCCGCCGCGCGCTCGCCCTGCACCGCGACCGGCCACAGCAGGACATGGCGGGGGAAGCGGTCGTTCAGCCGGTGCAGGATGTCGCGGATGACCGCGCCGGTGGGGGAGGTGACGACGCCGATCACGTCGGGCAGGAAGGGGATGCGCTTCTTGCGGGCGGGGTCGAACAGCCCCTCCGCCGCCAGCCTGCGCTTGCGCTCCTCCAGCATCTTCAGGAGCGCGCCTTCGCCGGCCAACTCCATCGACTCGACGATCAGCTGGTATTGCGAGCGGCCGGGATAGGTGGTCATCCGCCCGGTGACGATGACCTCCAGGCCCTCCTCCGGCCGGACCGCCAGCTTCGCCATGGTGCCGCGCCAGCACACCGCCTCGATCACCGCAGTGTCGTCCTTCAGACGCATGTAGCAGTGGCCGGAACTGTGCTTCTTCGGCTGGCTGATCTCGCCGCGGACGCGGACGAAGCCGAATTCCTCCTCGATGCTGCGCTTCAGCCGGCGGGCGAGGTCGCCGACGGTGAATTCCGGCAGGTTGGATCCGGGGCGCGGTTCCGGGGCAATGAGAGGAGAGGAGTTCGAATCGTAGGTCATGGCGCTCTTGAGTTGGGGCGCCGCCATGATACAAGGCGCGCAGATCGCAACAAGGCGGAAGGAGCGCCACCCCATGAAAGTCCTCGTCGTCGGATCGGGCGGTCGTGAGCACGCGCTCTGCTGGGCCATTTCCAATTCGCCGCTGTGCGACGCGCTCTATTGCGCGCCGGGCAACGCCGGCATCGCCGACGTCGCCACGCTGGTTCCCATCGGGTCGGAGGATGTCGACGCTCTCGTGCGCTTCGTCCAGGACAACGCCATCGACTTCGTCGTCGTCGGTCCGGAAGGCCCGTTGGTGCTGGGTCTGGTGGACAAGCTGACCGCGCTGGGCGTCAAGGCCTTCGGGCCGAGCGCGGCGGCGGCGGAGCTTGAGGGCTCCAAGGGCTTCATGAAGGACATCCTGGCGAAATACGGGGTGCCCACCGCCTTCTATGAGCGCTTCAAGGACCCGGAAGCCGCCAAGGCCTATGTCCGCAAGCATGGCGCCCCCATCGTGGTGAAGGCCGACGGTCTGGCCGCCGGCAAGGGCGTCACCGTCGCCCGCACCGAGCAGGAGGCGTTCGAGGCCATCGACGACGCGCTGGTCGGCGGCCGCTTCGGCGCCGCCGGTGCCGAGGTGGTGGTGGAGGAGTTCCTGGACGGCGAGGAGGTCAGCTTCTTCGCGCTGTGCGACGGCGAGAACGCGCTGCCGCTGGCCTCGGCCCAGGACCACAAGGCGGTCGGCGACGGCGACACCGGTCCCAACACCGGCGGCATGGGCGCCTACTCCCCCGCGCCGGTGCTGACCCAGGACCTGCAGGACCGCGTGATGCGCGAGATCATCCTGCCGACGGTCAAGGGCATGGCGGCGGAAGGCAAGCCGTTCAAGGGCGTGCTGTTCGCCGGCCTGATGATCATGCAGACGCCGGACGGCCCGGTGCCGAAGACGCTGGAGTTCAACGTCCGCTTCGGCGACCCGGAATGCCAGACGCTGATGATGCGGCTGAAGTCCGACGCGCTGGCGGCCCTGGTGGCGGCGGCCGACGGGGTGCTGGACAGCATCGACCTGCGCTGGCACGACCAGACCGCGCTGTGCGTGGTGATGGCGGCCAACGGCTATCCGGGCGACTACGCCAAGAACACCGAGATTCGCGGGCTGGACAAGGCCGGCGCGGTGGAGAATGTGACCGTCTTCCACGCAGGCACCAAACGGGCCGAGGACGGTCGGGTGCTGTCGGTCGGCGGCCGGGTGCTGGGCGTCACCGCGCTGGCGCCGACGGTGGCCGAGGCGCAGACGGCGGCATACAAGGCGGTGGATGCGCTGGATTGGCCGGATGGCTTCTGTCGCCGCGACATCGGCTGGCGGGCGGTGGGGCGCTGACGCGCCCCATGCCATTCCGATTGGTTATTACCCGCCGGTCGGCAGGCCTAGAAGGCGGTCCACCCGCGCCACCACGGATGCGGTCAGCGGCTTGTTCGCCACGGTGGCGAGATCGCCCCGGGCCGCATTGATGGCATAGGCGCGGGTGATCGGATCGCTGATCGTCAGAGCCTGCCGCATTGCAGCGTCATAGGTCGCGATCTTGCCGACCATTGATGTCGGAGCGGCATTCGCCCGTGCCGTGGCCGAGGCGTGGGCCGCGTTCAAGTTGCCAAGTTCATGCGCCACGGCCTCAGCCTTTGCCGCAGAGATCTGGGACGGGTGTGCGGTGGCCGTCGCGTGGATTTCGGCGGCGCGCGTCTTGGCGTCCCGGGTCGCGTCGTCGCTTCGGCTGGCTCCGATGGAGCCGCCGTTTTGCGCATGGCTGGAGCTTTGCGAATGACCGGCACTGTTGCCGTGGCTGCCGCTGTTGCCGCCGGCGTTGCCACCTCCATGGCCTCCGCCGTTCCCGCCGCCATTTCCGCCCCCACTGCGGGCGAAGGCAACCGACGGTTCGAACCCGCTGAGGGGATCGACGGATGCAGCGGTGAAAACAATACCCAAGCCCAGAACCAGGAATGCGGAACGGTATTTCATGATCGGTCTCTCCCTCGCGCCCGGGCTTTTACCTCTATCGATCGGGGAAGCGGGCGTGGGCTTGAGATAGGCCTTCCGGACCGGCTTCGGAATGGCCCCGACGGTGACAAAATGTGGGCTGATCTCACCGCAGATTTATGGAAATTGATGCTTCGAGCAGGAGGGGCGCATCGCTGCCCCCCCCTTTCATGTCCGCATCACGCCCGCAGCCGTTCCGACGCGGTGGCGATGTTCTGCGACACCACCTCGATGTCGCGGACCACGCGGGTGACGCTGTGGGCGATCTCCTTGGTTGCCGATTCCTGCTGCGACACGGCGGCGGCGATGGTGGTGGAGATCTGCTGAACGTCGGTGACGATGGCGCCGATCCGGCGGATGGCGTCCACCGCGTGCAGCGCCTCCTGCTGGACCGAGGCGATCTGCGCGGCGATGTCGTCGGCGGCGCTGCCGCTCTGCTGGGCCAGCGACTTCACCTCGTTCGCCACGACGGCGAAGCCGCGGCCGGCCTCTCCGGCGCGGGCGGCCTCGATGGTCGCGTTGAGCGCCAGCAGGTTGGTCTGCGACGCGATGCTGTTGATCAGCTTGGTGATGGCGCCGATGCGCTCGGCCGAAGTGACCAGGGCTTCCACCGCGGCGTTGGTGCGCGACGCCTCCTCCGACGCCTTCAACGAGGCGCCCGACGCCTCGTTGGCGCGGTTGCTGATGTCGGAGATCGAGGCCGACAGCTCCTCCGTCGCGGCGGCGACGGTCTGGGCGTTGGCGGTGGCACGGTCGGCGGCGGTGCCGACCTCGCGGTCCAGCGATTCGGCGAGGCCGGATACGGTGCGACGGCGCTCACCGTCCATCTCCACCTGCCGCAGCTCGGACAGCTTCTCCGCGTCGATGTCGATCAGCGATCCGCAGGCGCGCAACGCCACGCCGTTGTTGTCGCGGGCGACGCCACCGATGGCGCGGAACCAGCGATAGCTGCCATCCTTCACCTTCAGCCGGTAATCGACATCGTAGCCGGTGCGTCCGCTGCGGTCGTTCAAGCAGGCCATGAAGGCGTCGAAGGTGCGTCCCGCATCGTCCGGATGCAGCCGGTCGGCCCAGGAACCGACGACGTTGGGAAAACTCACGGTGTCGTCACGGTCGAAGCCGACGAGGCGGCGGAATTCCGGCGACCAGTGCCAACGGCTTTGCGCATGCATCGGATCGCCGTTGTGGAAGACAGCGTCCCACAGCCCGACGCCGGCATGGCGGTCGAGCAGCTTGGCCCGTTCCAGTTCATTGCGCTCGGCATCGATGTCGATCAGGGAGCCGCAGGCACGCAATGCCAGACCGCTGCTGTCGCGGGCGACGCCGCCAATGGCGCGGAACCAGCGATAACTGCCGTCCTTCACTTTCAGCCGGTAATTCACATCATAGCCGGTACGGCCGCTGCGGTCGTTCAGGCAGGCTATGAAGGCGTCGAAGGTCCGTTTGGCATCATCCGGATGCAGCCGGTCGGCCCAGGAACCGACGACGTTGGGAAAACCCACGGTGTCGTCGCGGTCGAATCCGACGAGGCGGCGGAATTCCGGCGACCAGTGCCAACGGCTTTGCGCATGCATCGGATCGCCGTTGTGGATCACCGCGTCCCACAGCCCGACACCCGCATGGCGCCCCAGCAGAGCCAGCTCTTCGGCAGCCTGATTGTCCTGTGGCTTGCGGAACGACAACATTTGCGACTCCTGATGGCTTAAAGCGGCAGCGCATCATCGGCATATGTTCGCTAAACAAACGCTTAACAGACTAATTGGCTTTGACACGTTACATCTCCGCGGTTGCTGAGAAGCTGGGGGGCATCCATGCTCGCTGGGGATGAACACGCGCCATTTTCTGTTGATTTAGAGCAATTCAATTGCCTGATATGGAAAGCAATATTGCGTGAGTAGTCCATGCGTCCTGGAAGGGAGGCTCACCGCCGCTCCTTGAAGAATCCCCGCAGCAGCGCGCCGGCCCGCGTTTCGCCGATGCCGCTGTAGACCTCCGGCGCATGGTGGCAGGTCGGCTGCGTGAAGAACCGCGGGCCGTGATCCACCGCGCCGCCTTTGGGATCGTAGGCGCCGTAATAGACTCGTCGGACGCGGGCGAAGCTGATCGCCGCGGCGCACAGTGCGCAGGGCTCCAGCGTCACATAGAGGTCGCAGCCGGGCAGGCGGGGCTGGCCGCGGGCGGCGCAGGCCTCGCGGATTGCCAGCAGTTCGGCATGGGCGGACGGGTCGCACAGCTCCTCTGTCCGGTTGCCGGCGGTGGCGAGGACGGAGCCCGTTGCGGGGTCGACGACGACGGCGCCGACCGGCACCTCGCCACGCGCGGCGGCGGCCTCGGCGGCGGCGAAGGCAAGGTCCATATAACGGGGAGACGGCATGGCCGGGCAGGGTGCCAACCCCGCCGGGAGCGCGTCAACCGGATTCCGGCGTCCGGGCGCTGGACTCGTGTTGCGGGCGACGCGTCCAGGCCCTATGGTCCGGCCATGGACCGCTCCGATACCGCCAAGAAATCCAAATCCGCCACCCCTGCCGCCGGTTCCGCTGCCGACGGCGGCGAACGCATCGCCAAGCGACTGGCGCGCGCCGGGCTCTGCTCGCGCCGCGACGCCGAACGCTGGATCGCCGAGGGCCGCGTCGCGGTCAACAGCCGCGTGCTCGACAGCCCCGCCTGCGTGGTCCGCTCCGGCGACATCGTGCAGGTCGACGGCAAGGTCATTCCGGAACCGGAGCCGGCCCGCCTGTGGCGCTATCACAAGCCGTCGGGGCTGGTCACCACCGCCCGTGACGAGAAGGGGCGCGAAACCGTCTTCGACCGCCTGCCGCCCGACCTGCCCCGCGTGGTCTCCATCGGCCGTCTCGACCTGACGACCGAGGGGCTTCTTCTTCTGACCAACGACGGCGAACTGGCCCGCTTCCTGGAACTGCCCGCCACCGGCTGGACCCGCCGTTACCGCGTGCGCGTCTTCGGCGAGGTGGACGAGCGGCAACTGGCGGCGCTGGAGAAGGGGCCGACCATCGAAGGCGTCAAGTACGGCCCGATCGAAGCCGCGCTGGACCGCATCCAGGGCCGCAACGCCTGGCTGACTGTCAGCCTCAAGGAAGGCAAGAACCGTGAAATCCGCAAGGTGATGGAGTCGCTGGGGCTCCAGGTCAACCGGCTGATCCGCGTCGCCTACGGTCCCTTCCAGCTCGGCAAGCTGGAGGAGGGTGCCGTCGAGGAGGTGCCGAAGCGCGTCGTCCGCGAACAGATCGCCCCCTTCTTCGGCACGCCGGAGGGTGCGGAGCCAGCCGAGTCCGGGACCAAGCAGCGCGCCAAGGCCCGTGCCGATGCGTCGGTGAAGGCCGCTCCGGCGAAGGCGGCTTCCGGCGGCCGTGCGGCCGGCAAGGCGGATGCGAAGGCCGACGCCAAGGCCGCACCGAAGCGCGCGCCGCGCTCCGCCACCAAGCGGCACGAGGCCGAAGCCGCCCGCACCGAAGAGGCCAAGCCGGCCCGGCGCGGCGCTTCGACCCGCGGCACCCTGTCTCTCGGCGGTGGTGCGGCGGCCAAGCCGGGGCGTCCCGGCAAGCCGGAGGGCTCGCGGTCCGACACCCGGCGGCCCGACACGGCCCGATCCGAGTCCCCGCGCTCCGAAGGCGCCCGTTCGCGGGATGCCAAGCCGAGGGACGGCAAGGCTCCGGGCTTCAAGGCGGCCGAGTCCAAGGCGGCAGGCCCCAAATCTGCGGGTCCCAAATCCACCGGCACGAAGGGAAGCGGCCCCAAGGGTGCCGGTCCAGCCCCGCGGAGCGGACCGAAGGGCGGCGGCGACAGGTCCGGTGGCGGTGCCGGCGGACGGACGGAGCGCCCGCGTGCGGATCGTCGGCGGTAAGCACCGCGGCCGCAGTCTGGTGGCGCCGGGCGGGCGCGATACCCGTCCCACCACCGACCGTACCCGGCAAGCGATCTTCAATATCCTGGTTCATGCCGACTGGGCGCCCGAGTTCGAGGGCGCCGCGGTCGTCGATGCCTTCTGCGGCACCGGCGCGCTGGGGCTGGAAGCCCTGTCGCGCGGGGCGTCCTGGTGCGGCTTCCTCGACATGGG